>CAZGPL010000092.1:0-1599 GCA_964527375.1 uncultured Candidatus Saccharibacteria bacterium | reverse complement strand
AGGTTCCTCAACAATGATACTTTGTATCTCATAAAAATCTCTAATTTCTTTTCTTATTCTATCGTGATTCAAGGTTGAATGAGTAAAAAGATCAAAATCAATCGAACTCCTGTGGCCTATTTGTAGCGCAATCGCTGTACCCCCAACTAATCCAAAATTACTCGAAAAGTTTTTAATCAACGAAAGAATTTTTAATTGTTCTTCATTTAATATTTCTTTATGCATACTTACTAAAAAACATCTTAAAATAATTAACAGTTTGGGGACGTAAATTTACTCTTCTTCTTTTTGAAATTTTTTCAAAGATTTGACTTAAATTCTTAATACCAAACAATTCTTTGATAAACAAAAAATCATTCCAATCACCGTAGTTAAGAATACTCTCGACAATAAACTCAGGAGACAAATCTTCATAATTCTTGGTGCTCCAAACAAGATAAGGTCTTAACTTCAGGTAATTCCTAGCTTTTATTAGATCTCTTTCATTCATATGTATATTATATCTCATATTTGAGACGTTGTGCGAGATAAATATATTGATATAAATTGCAACAAACAACAGTTTAAAGTCACCTTCTCGTTTGACACATACCCCAACATATGATAAAAATACTCCTGTTCGCATGAAGTCCCCCAAGATTTTCGGGGAATTTTTTAGTTTTAGAGCCCCAATACCTTATAGAATAAACGTTCTTATAGGCTTGGTGCTTGAAAACAACAATTAAAAATATGAATCAAAAAGATAATAGTTTATTACTAACACCGGAAGGTCTGGAAAAAATTAAAAATGAGCTTAAAGACCTCATTGAAAATAAAAGACCTGAGGTAGCCAAAAGAATACAAAGTGCTCGAGAAGCCGGAGATATTTCTGAAAACTCAGAGTACGATGCCGCAAAGCAAGAACAATCCTACGTTGAAGGGAGAATTGCTGAATTGGAAGAAATTGTTAAAAACGCAAAAGTTTCAACAATAAAATCAGACGATCAGGTTGGAGTAGGTTGTAGAGTAACCGTTCACATGGAAAGTGCCGAAGACACATTTTACATTGTAGGTGGGCCTGAAGCAGATCCAATGGCTAAGAAAATATCAGATGAATCACCTTTAGGATCAGCACTACTTGGCAAAAAAGTAGGTGAAAAAGTAGAATTTGAGGCTCCTGTCGGAAAACTCATCTACACAATTCTAAAGATTGAATATTAAAGCCATAATGTGTTTAAATTAGTCAATGGCAACTCTCAAAGAATACAGAGATATAAGAATTGAAAAATTAAACAAGTTAAAAGAATTGGGCGTAAATCCATACCCCGCACAATCCAAAAAGACACATCAAAATATTGATATAACCGAAAAATTTTCGGAACTTGAAGATAAAGAAGTAACTGTGGCCGGAAGAATATTTTCAATAAGATCTCACAATGTCCTCTGCTTTATTGATTTAAAAGATGCTTCGGGAAAAATCCAGCTCTATTTAAAACAAGATAATTTTCAAAAACAAGATTATTCAAACGGAGAATTAAAATTTGAAGACATTGGACTTTTAGATACCGGAGATTTTGTTGAAGGAACAGGGAAAGTTACAAAAACAAAGACCGGTCAAAT
>CAZGPL010000091.1:0-1705 GCA_964527375.1 uncultured Candidatus Saccharibacteria bacterium | reverse complement strand
GAGGCGAGTATTATATTTTTAGATTTTGAGTAATCTTCAATTTCAGGTGTGTTAACAATTAGTTCGTAATAAACGTTTTCTGATGGAACGTACATAATTGCTTGTTCTGTGGTTTTTTCCTCGGGAAGAATATATTTGCTTGAAATCTCATCTATCCTTTTTTTAACATCTGATACGAAGGTTTTTTTAAATTTATCTCTTTCTACCTGTGTTTCTGCTGTAATCATGGCTTTAAAATTTTCCATCGGGAATTTGGAATCTATTGGAATAATGCCTTTATCGGTAAAAACTACGGCATCGCAAACATCGCCTTCTTTAAATTTATATTGGGTTTTAAAAAGATCCTTAGGAAGAAAGTTTTCTAGTATTTCGTATAAAAATTGTTCTCCGAGACCGCCTCTTAGTTTTGGGGATTTTAGAATGTTACTTAAATCTTTCATGTCTGTCCCAAACTCCTGAATACCTCCCAGTTGTTTTTGTACTTCTCTTATAACATCGCTAGATTTTTCCAAACGCTCGGATATGAATTTTGTTTGTTGGCTTAAGGTATCTCTGTGATTCTTCATCTGTTCTTCTATGGTTGAGCGTTGATCTTTAAGTTGTCTTTCCATAACTTCTGTGTTTTTTTCCATTGTACCTTTCATGTCTTTTAACCATTCCATCAAAACTGTATCTTCAGATTTCTCAGATTTTTTAAATTGTTTTGATAGGTAATAACCCAATGAAACAACGGCCCCGATTATTAGTATTGCGAATATTATTAGTGTTTGTATGTCCATAGTGTCTATTCTACCAGAGTGTTAAAATCAAACCATGCCTAAGTTTATTAAATTTAGTTTAGTGGTAAATCTGTTGCTTTGGGGATTGTGGTTTTACCTTTTGTTTATTGGAATTCTTCCAAATTCTTATAGAGAGATATTTTTATTCTTAAGTGTGCTTTTCTTAGCAATGGGATTAACATTTTCATTTCCTTTCTATTTTTTTTATAAAAAAAAGTATAAGAATTTTACTGATTTGGGAATTTTGTATAAAAAGGCATTGAAATGGGGATTTTTTGTTAGTTTTGGAGTTGTCGCGATAGCTATTATGGAAGCATTTCATATCCTGACATTGTTGAATATTGTTTTACTTACGCTTCTATATGTTGGTTTTTTTGTGCAACTGAGAGGGAGAAAGTAGGGCTGAGCCCGGAGCTAGACTCAGCCCCCCCCCGTCTATTTAAACTAGAATTTCCTTTCTTTCTCACGCCTTAATTTAGTGATATATCTAGATCGAGCACTAATAGTTTATTGACAGATAATATACATTTATGTATATTAAATATCAATGAAACTACAAAATTTAAGAACAAGTATAAAAATGCCTATATTTTCAAGAACTGATGTTTTAAAGCTCTTTCCTGACGAGCCTGTTAATCAGATTAATACTCAGCTTTATAGAATGATAAAGCGAGGGGATTTGATTGGATTAAAAAGGGGATTGTATGTTTTTCCAAATTTAAATATAGACGAGTTTGTGATAGCAAATAAACTTTACACACCTTCTTATGTGAGCTTAGAATCAGCCTTAAATATATTTGGAATCATTCCCGATATCTGTAGTGTTGTTACTAGTGTGACTACAATTACATCTAAGAAAATAAATACATCTTTAGGTAATTTTAAATACAGTAAAATAAACGAAAATTTATTTTTTGGTTACAAGA
>CAZGPL010000090.1:0-1782 GCA_964527375.1 uncultured Candidatus Saccharibacteria bacterium | reverse complement strand
TCAATTTTTTCTCTGAATTTTTTTAAAAATTTATCTGATATCTCAGCCTTGGGATTGTATACGTAGCTTGCAACAAGCTCGTAAATTCTTTTTAGTGAATTCTGTGAATTTTGCATTGCCTCCCAAGTAAAATTTAAGGGCCCTCGGTAATTTGATGTCATAAAAAGATACCTTAAATCTAAAGGTGAAAAACCTCTCTGTTTGACATCAGAGAGAGTATAAAAATTTCCTAAGCTTTTACTCATCTTTCCACCGTCAACAGTTAAAAACGCTCCGTGAACCCAATAATTAACAAGCTTTTGACCGGTTGCGCACTCGCTCTGAGCAATTTCATTTTGATGATGAATCATTTTTAAATCTTCCCCACCAACATGAATATCTATAGTATCCCCAAGCTCTGTCATAATCATTGAAGAACATTCAAGATGCCATCCGGGAAAACCCACCCCCCAAGGCGATTGCCACTCCTGTTGTCTTTTTTTATCTTTTGGGGAAAATTTCCAAAGCGCAAAATCCGTAGGATTTTTCTTCTCGGGGTTAGGGTCAATTCTTGCCCCTTCTTTAATATTTTCAATCGTTAAACCCGACAACTCACCATATTTTTCAAATTTGGAAGTATCAAAATAAATTCCGTCCGAAGTTTCGTATGTAAAACCCCTCTCTTCTAAAGTAGCTACTAAATCTATTTGTTCATCAATGTATTCGGTGGCTTTTGTAAATTTTCTCGGCTCAAGAAGATTCATTTCCTTAAATTCTTCAAGAAAACTTTTTGTGTACATCTCAACAATATCTTTGGCTGTTTTACCCTCTTCCAAAGACTGTTGCTCTATCTTGTCTTCACCACCTTCGGGATCACTGCCCACTTCAAACAAATGGCCCACATCCGTCATGTTCATTATGAAATCTACTTTATAACCGTTTAATTTTAAGGCTCTGTGTAAAAAATCGGATAAACAAAACGTTCTCCAATTACCTATTTGCTGATCTTTGTAAACAGTAGGACCGCAACAATACATCTTTACAAAATCCGGTTCAATGGGTTTGAAATCTTCTATTTGTTTTGATAAAGAATTATAAATCCTCATTTAATGAGTAAAATTTTACCACATTATATGCTTGAGCGCCCTTCCAGCGCTCTGCTTAATGTAATATCATCCGCGTATTCAATATCCCCGCCCACAGGAAGACCTCTGGCAATTCTGGTTATTTTCACGTGTTCCTCAGAATAACCTTCTTCTCTTATTAATTTTGAAATATACATAGCCGTTGACTCCCCTTCCATGCTGGTGTTTGTAGCTAAAATAATTTCAATCGGAGAATTTTCATGAATATTTTCAAAAGAATTTTCTTCCACCAAATTTTTAATTCTTTCAACAAGATCTTTAATAAAAATTTCTTCCGGCCCAATGTTGTTTAAAGGATCGATAATTCCGTGAAGAACATGATACACACCTTTAAAATTTGTTTTTTCCAGAGCAAAGGCATCCAAAGGACTTGCAACTACCGCAATAATTTTTTTATCTCTCAAAGGATCGTCACAAACAGGACATATGTCATTTTCTGTTACATTTTTACATACTTTACAAAGTTTAGTACCCTTTTTAAGCTGGATTAAAGAATCGGAAAATTTTTCTAATTCTTCTTGAGGAAAGTTTAAAAGTGAGAAGGTTAATCTTTGTGCGGTCTTAGGACCAATGCCGGGGAGTCTTTCAAAATAGTCTATTAAATTGGATATTGGTTTTGGTAATTTCACTACAGTATTTTAGCATGTACATAATCACT
>CAZGPL010000089.1:0-1791 GCA_964527375.1 uncultured Candidatus Saccharibacteria bacterium | reverse complement strand
GAGGAGTTAAAGCAAATACTTGACAAACAAAAGGAATTCCACTCGGAACTAAGAGATAGAGATTTCTATAAAGCCTGTATTGAAGAATTATACACGAACAATGAAGCACATAGAAATAACATAAGCAACCGTGATTTCACGTATCTTTTCCTTGACGATATCATTTTTTATCAACGTCCTTTAAAAAGTAAAAAAACGCTTATAAGTAATTGCCCGTTCGAATTCAGATATTTTATAAAAGAAGACGGAACAATTGAAAAAACAAGTGTGAAGTGTATTGCAAAAAGTCATCCTTTATTTCAAGAATTCAGACTATTGCAATGGATGAAAAATTTGCGAATTTTCAGAAAAGAAGAGATTAACGAGGTTGATATCACTGATGAACTAATACCAACCATAAAAGACAGAGAAAAACTTTTCGAATGGTTAAATGACAGGACCGAAATCGATCAAAAAACATTATTGAAATATGCCCCATTTAACCTGGAGGGTAGAATAAAAAGGAGATTGGGAGAAAGCCAGTACCAAATCTATAAGAAGGACAAGGATCAAGGGCTGGATACATATTATCGTTGGAATTATGTTGAAGATAAAAAATATCCCCTTAACGAAACTCGTGGCGAAATCCTGAAAAGATTAAGAAAAACTGGTATTGACATAGAAGTTTTGGATAATGAAATAGAGATGCGTCTCTGGCATATTTTATATTCTGTAGAAGATAAAGCGGAAGTTGAAAGAGCTTTAAATACATTTGCAAAAAAACTCAACCTCCCTGATGTCTTTGTAAATGAATTCAAAAAATTCCCAAGAATAGAAAAAGCATACGGTGCATATTCAGCCAAAGCAATTAAGAAATTACTACCATTGATGCGTTTTGGTAAATGGTGGGATTGGGCAAGTATTGATGAAAGTACGAGACAAAAGATAGATAAGATATTTACCGGTGAATATGATGAGAAGATTAAAAATCGTGTCAGGGAAAAAGCGATTGACTTAAAGGAAAGAGGAGATATTCAGAATCTACCCTTATGGTTAGTGAGCTATATCGTTTATAACAGACATTCTGAAACATCAGATATCCAATACTGGAAGACTTCACAAGATATAGAGTTGATAAAACAACATTCATTGCGTAATCCAATAGTTGAACAAATAATCAACGAAACATTACAAACTGTTAGGGAGATTTGGGAACATTTTGGAGAGGGAAAAGAAAAGTTTTTTGATGAAATACATGTTGAACTGGGAAGAAGTTTAAAAGAACCAGCTGATAAACGGAAGAAGGTTTCCGAAAGAAATACAGAAAATGAAAACACCAACATCCGGATTAAATCGCTACTTATTGAATTGTTCAACGATGATGAAATAGAAAACGTTCGCCCCTACTCTCCTGTCCAACAGGAGTTATTAAAAATTTACGAAGAAGGCATCTATCAAAATCCTGATGTCACATACTCAATGGTGAGTGAAACTGAGATAAATAAAATTCGCAAGAAAAACCAACCCAGTTCCTCAGATATAAAAAAATATAAACTTTGGCTTGAACAGGGATACAGATCCCCTTACACCGGAGAAATGATACCCTTGTCAAAATTATTCACACCAGCATATGAGATAGAGCACATTATACCTAAAGCAAAATTTTTCGATGACAGCTTAAGCAACAAGATTATTTGCGAATCGGAGGTAAATTCCCTAAAGGACAATCAGCTTGCTTACCCATTTATTAAAAACAACAAGGAACAAAAGATAGAATTAAGTCATGGAAAGCATGTGAAATTACTCTCTCCT
>CAZGPL010000088.1:0-1797 GCA_964527375.1 uncultured Candidatus Saccharibacteria bacterium | reverse complement strand
TTATAGCAATTTTTGATAGAATTTACCCTGAAATGAACATAATCCGAAGCATTGTATTTTATATACAATCTCTAATCTTAGCCATTCTTCCCACAACCGGCTATGTAGAAGGAGTGGTTGGTCAACCTCAATCATTCATTCCTACAAGAGCACAGAATTCAATTGAAAAAACAATATCAGACTTAATCTACAGAGGTGTTTTTAAGTACGATATTTACGGGTCAATTGTTCCTGATTTAGCTGATACTTGGAGCGTTTCCGAAGACGGTTTGATTTACACTATAAAAATAAAAGATAACCAGTATTGGAACAACGGTAAAAAAATTACGGCAGACGATCTCATTTATACTTCTTTTAAAACACCCGAGCTTGCGTATGTTTCAACAGACAAAATAGATGACTTAACAGTTCGTTTCACACTACCAAACAAATATGCGCCATTTTTAAGTCTTCTTGTCGTGGGAGTTATGCCGGTTGATGCTGAGGAAAAAAACAATCCCTTAATGCCTGTTTCAAGCGACAGTTTTAGGATAGCCCAGATAGAAAAATCCGGAGATTATATAGACAGAATAACTTTGGTAACAACAAACGATGAATACTCCATTAAAAAACTCGCTTTTAGATTCTATCCAAACGAAGATGAACTAAAAACCGCAGCAAAGCTTGGTGAGATAGATGGTTTTATTTCTGAAAATGCTTGTTGTGATGATCTTAACAATTTTACTGACTACAAATACCCTGTGCAGGGAGTCTATTATTCTCTCTATTTCAACCTGAGTAACGAAAAATTATCAGATGTTGAACTACGAAGAAAATTACAAAGAGTTATACCAATTGAAGATCTAATTTTTGATAAAGGAATTTATGTGCAAGGTCCTATTAGCAGGAGTTTTTTCACCAACAAAGCTTTAGTTTTTGATAACTATGATGAGAAGTTAAAAGATGACTTAGAAAATCTGGAAATTTTTGTAACGGTTCCCGATGAGAAAATTCACACGAGTTTAGTAAATGATATTGCAAAAATATGGGAAGATAAATTAAATGTAAACGTAGAAATAAAAAAGGAGAATCCCGAAACTTTTGTCTCTGAAATTATAGAAAAGAGGAATTTCGAAATTTTACTTTATGGCCAAGAAGTTGGAAGAGATCCCGATAGATATGTTATATGGCACTCCGCCCAAAAAGAACCTCCGAACCTTAACATTTCCGGATTTGATCAAATAAGAGCAGATAGAGCTTTAGAAGAAGGGAGAAATGAATTAGACAATGAAAAAAGGGTTATTCACTACAACGAATTTCAAAAGGTTGTAGACGAACAAGTTCCCGCAATATTTTTGTATCATCCGTACATTCATCATTACGTATCAAAATATGTTGAAGGAGTGGGGCAGAAGTACACATTTATCTACGGAGATAGATTTCTGGATTTTTCAAATTGGAAAAAAATTAGTACTAACTAACCTTTTTCATCTTTTTCAAAAAATCTTTATAGTACTCAAGTATCCCCTCGTTATTTTTATTTTTCCTGTTAAATTTAAAATACCAGTTCGGGTTTAATTTTTTAAAAAATAATAAATCTTCAAAAATATCGTAGAAAAAATGGACTGTAACAGACAAGAAAAAAGTTGCAATGTAGATATGATTTCTATTAAAGAAAAAATAAGTTAAGAAGGTAGATAGTATTGGGCTTAATAAAGTGTGTGAGTAAAGACCTGTTAAAAATTTATGATTATCTCTAAGAAAGTTTTTAATCTCTCTAAAATGCCTTTCTTTAATAAAGAGTTTAATAATTTGTGA
>CAZGPL010000087.1:0-1934 GCA_964527375.1 uncultured Candidatus Saccharibacteria bacterium | reverse complement strand
TCAATCGCAAGGTTCTCGAGCGAAGCGAGAGGTTCTTCCCACTAAGCCACGCCCGCGCTATCCTTAACATTTTACATTATATCTTAAACCACAAGTCACACAACCAAATATATTGGTCTTGTGACTTTTTAATATTTAAATTAAAGTTAGAAATTCCTTACGGTAAATCAAGAACCTGACCGGGAATGATCAACGCCTGAGTTCCGTTAGGTAAAAATCCAATAGAATCTTTATTTGCTTCCAAAATTCTATTCCATTCAAAACCACTTCCGTAAACCGCTTCAGCAATTTCCCATAATGTATCTCCCTCCGTTACTGTATATGTTTTTCCCTCTATATCTCCTTCTTCGTAATCATTTGCAAACCATGTAGGTTGCTCCATATCAGGACCGCCAACCCCTAAAGCTTCTCCGTCTCTTTTCTCTGTTATACCGTCTCCATTTAAATCCCCTAACTGCCTTTCGAAAATACTCTCATTTTCGTTATTATCTTCTTTTACTTCTCTCCCTTTATTGAAGTAATTGTAAGTTGCAAAAGCCAAAGTCAAAATGAAAATTCCTCCGATAATAAGTGATAGTCCGTCTTTACCTTCTTTTTTATTGGTATCAGCCATAATTTAACCTTACACCCCCTTTAAAGAGTAAAAAATATATAAAAAGTATTTTCTATAGGGGCAGAATAAACGTATATTAACACAAAAAAACCGGAAATATAAATAATATTCTAATATAGAATTTTAAATACCCGACACTAAAAATTCCTGAGGAGGGGTTAATCCTGTGTGTTTTTCAAGCTTATTTACTCTATTAGCAAGCTTTTCAGAGTTCCATTTATTGACTTCATACATATCTGAATAGATATTAATTTTGCTTTCTATGTTTAAAACTGATTTTTTTAATATCGCTACATCAGACTTTAATATTGATACATCAGACTTTAATATCGCTACATCAGACTTTAATGTCGATACATCTTTTTTTAAAGTTTTAACATCTGCTTTTAGTACTTTGACATCAGATTTTAATGTCCGAACGTCAATTTTTAATGGATTTACCGATAAATCAAACTCTTTTTTAGTTATGTGATTATTTGTTGGGGAATTTTTAGTCACTAAAATTATTCTATATCAGAATTTTGAAATTTCAAGAAGGATATTCTATTGATAATAGAACATTAGTGTTTATTCTAATCCTTAGGTGCTTCCGGGCAGTCTTCCTTAAGCCCAACACAAGCATAAACACAATTTGGACAAGATTTATGATCTCCGGGATATCTACAAGCTTTGTTAGGGTCTTCAGGTTTTTCATTAATGCTTCCGGATGTACCGCAAACACAATCAAGAACGTAGCTGTGGTGGGCGTTTGGAATTTGATCCGGATAACAATTAGATTGGACACATTTTCCAATTTTTATATTCCATTCATAACCGCTGGGGCATTTATCATCGGAAGTATCGGCAGTTGTGGTTTCAGCACCGCTTTCTTCCTCGGGTTTTTCTTCTTCAGTTTCTACTTCAGGAAGGTTTTTCTTTTCATCTTCCAACTCTTTAATCATGTTTTTAATAATCTCATCTACCTTTTCTCTCCAGTTGTTTTTAAATTCTTCCTTGTTTTCTTCCAAAATTTCTTTAATTCTATCTTTGACCCTGTCTCTTAAAGCATCGAAATCAAAATCCCCACCTTCAGCGTCTTGGTACCTTCTAATTTGTGAAGCGGCCAATCCTTCTAAAAATGTATCAAAATCAACTCTTTGTCCGGAAATAATATTTTTAATTACCGTAGGGTCAATATACTTGTCTATTTCTTTGTCTGTTTCTGAAATAATCGAGCCTTTGACTTGATTCCAGACCTGGTTAATAGCATCTCTGGTAAAAATTCTGACAATATCTTCAGATCTCATTTTATCTGCATTTTTATCGAATTTATCTGCTGCTG
>CAZGPL010000086.1:0-1975 GCA_964527375.1 uncultured Candidatus Saccharibacteria bacterium | reverse complement strand
TGAAAGAATTGTTTGACCAACTCTCTGCTAAATTATTGCTATTGAAAGTGGCAGACGAAGCCGGATGCTTTACCGGATTAAACGTTTCAGAACCCGACTTGGTATATTATCGGTCTGTTCTTGGAGAGCTAAAGGCAAATAGAGCCGAGCAACAGGATATAAAAAAGCAGTTAAGGGAAGAGACGCAATTTAATCGGATAGTAAAACTGAATAGTAAGTTAAGAGAGTTGCAAGATCAAGAGCAAAAGAGGAAAGAACAATTGAAATAAAATTAAAAGAGGAAATACACTAAAATATAATTGACTACTAACATGAGAATAAAATCAATTGAAATAAAGAATTTTAGATCTATAAAGGATGCTCAAATAGAGGCTTCCGATTTTAATATACTTATTGGTCAAAATAACTGTGGCAAAACCAACTTCTTCGAAGCGGTTGATTTCTTCTATAATGGGGTTCCCAAAAAAATTGATATTAACTCGCTAAAATTCAAGCATGATACTTCTTTTGAAATAGAAGTTTCTATAAAGTTCAGCGATTGCCAAGAAGGTGCATCTAAAATGAAGAATGAAAAAAATAAAGCATCCATACTGAAAGCAATTGGAGACTCTGATGAAATTACTATTACACGAAGTAGTTTGAATCTAAAAAAACGGACTGTTTTTGTCAATGGTACAGAGGTTAATCCTGGTATAGGCTTCGATACAGCATTAAATGATTTTCTTCCCAAATTTGAGTATGTAAACACTAAGCAATACTATGATAGTGTGGCTAAATACGCATCAACGACCCCAATGGGTATTATGCTTTCAGGTGTTTTATCAGAGATTGTTGCATCAAATCAGAAATACAAGGAATTCCAAGAAAAATTTAATGAGTTATTTTCCGATGATCAATCAGAAATCAAGGTTGAGTTTAATAAAGTTGGACAAAGTGTAAAGGCATATTTGGAGAAACAATTTCCTGATTGTACTAAAGTGAACTTTGAAGTCACAATCCCAGCCTTTGACGATCTTCTCAAAAATTTCAACACGAGTATTGATGATGGCGTAGAGACTGATGCCGAAGAAAAAGGAGACGGTATGCAAAGAGCATTAATGCTTGCGATAATACAAGCATATTCTGATTTCAGAAAACAAAATGATGATTCCGGAAAATCATTTCTATTCTTCATAGATGAAGCTGAATTACATTTACACCCTTCAGCTCAAAGAAAGCTAAAAGATGTTTTGCTTTCCCTGTCCAAAGAGAATGATCAAGTCTTTATCAATACACATTCTTCTGTTTTTATTGCGGATAATGAACCCATACAAACTATTTTTAAAGTAGACAAGAATGAAGGTATTACGCATATTGATAAAACAGACGATGTTGATAAACCGAATTTAATCTATGAATTATTAGGAGGTAGCCCCGGAGATCTTTTACTGCCAAGAAACTTTCTTATAGTAGAGGGAGAAAGTGAGTTTGAATTACTTACGAGGGTAATAAAAAGATTTTATTCCGATCAGCCTAAAATTCAAATAATCAAAGCCCAAGGAGATATTGAACAGACAGAACGAACAATAAATAGTATCGAAAAAGCTTATACTCCATTAGGACAAAGTTTATATGAAAAAAAATTAGTTATACTGATAGACAAGCCTCATCCGGATAAAGAAGGTGGGGTCTCTCAATTTTTAGATAAAAATAAACATCTAAAAACCGATGGTCGATTTTTTCAATTATCGCAAAGGGATATTGAACAATGCTATCCGCATCAAGAATGTCCTATTTATACTAACTGGAAGAAGTCCCAAGAAGAAGTAGATAAAATGAAAGGTCGTCAAAAAAAGCAATTAGCGAAGCATGTTGGAGATAATATTTCCAAAGAGCAATTTGAGTCTGACTTAGAAGTATGTTTCAATGCCTTACAAAAATGTTGGGAATTATCATTTTAATTTGAAATAAAAAACAAACTATATGCAAAAGACAA
>CAZGPL010000085.1:0-1990 GCA_964527375.1 uncultured Candidatus Saccharibacteria bacterium | reverse complement strand
TCAACTAGTTTATAAACTTCTTCAGATTTGGAAACGTCACATTTTTGAAAAGATGCTTTTTCTCCGAGCTCAGATACAATTTTATTTCCAATTTCTTCGTTAATATCGGAAAAAACAACATTTGCACCTTCTTCAAGAAAAAGTTTAGCAATTCCCAAACCAATTCCACTTGAGGCACCTGTTACTATGGCAGTTTTATTTTGTAATTTCATAAGTACAATGGTAACACCACTTATTATTCGTATACAAGAGTGTGAGTAGAAGTATATGTAAATTTATACCTCGTAAATGTGCCAACCATAATGGTTTACAACCTTTTTGAAACCCGGGATTGCAAAATAATAGCTACAAATAACTGTTCCCGGTTTCAACTCTTTTTTTAATTTATCTCCTAACTTTTTCATGATTTGTGGGGATTGCCAAAGTAATACTAAATCATATTTACTAAGGTCTGTTTCGAAGAGGTCCTGCCTAAGAATTTCGCATTTGTTTTCAATTTTTTCCCTTTTTAACTTTCTCTTGGAAATGTTAAATAATACTTTATTGAGTTCAACTCCGTTGCAATTAACCCCGTTTTTTGTCATAAAAACAACGATACGACCATCTCCGGATCCCAAATCTATTGCATTTTTAAAATGCTCTAAACCATATTTTTGTTTTAAGAAATTTAATAAAGAAATTAGCTTTTTAGGATTATTTGGTATAAACGGTGCGCCTTTGTTAAGGGGAAACATAAAAAACAAGATGTATCCTACAAGTGCAAATATTATTAAAATTATGTTGTTCATATCAGGATTTAAATTTTACTCTATATTTATGAATGAAGGAAAGTCACTAGAAAATTTAAATGAGGGTATAAAGCTTGCCGCCTATTTTCATGGTGAGGGTGGTGGGGATCGGTCACCTGTCTTAACATCTTGTATATCGCTATCGCTCAAACAATATGTAAAGCACGCGACCCCGCCTCGTTCGCTTCGCTCACTCCGGCATTCTCTCCCCACCGCATAATAAAAACAGGCGCCAATCCAAATCGACTGACGCCTATTTTCATGGTGAGGGCGGTGGGGATCGAACCCACGACACCCTGCTTAAAAGGCAGGTGCTCTAACCACTGAGCTACGCCCCCTCACCTAAAATGAAGTCTTTGATATTATAGACTAACATTATACTTTTTTAAACATAAAAAAACTCGCTAAGTTTCGATTAAGAAAAATAGCGAGAATGATGAAAAGGTGCCGCGTATAGAGCGGGGAGAGAACACGCTCATATAAGAAGCACCACACCGTGAAAAGGAATCGAACCTCTATAACTACTTTTGGAGAGTAGTGTTTTGCCATTAAACTACCACGTTATTAAAAATTCTGTAGAGGGTAGGTCTCCCACCTACATTCGTAAATAATCTTGTAGTTTATCTAGAAAACACGAAGCTTTTTACGCGTTTTTATCTTTTCTTTTAAACTACCTCTGCAAATGGGAACGGGTGGATTTGAACCACCTTAACCGATTCATGACTTCGGTGGCTTTACCAATTAAGCTACGTTCCTATTAGTCTCGGAGAGATTTGAACTCTCATATACCTGTCGTTCTTAGCTCCCTTCAAGCATGTTTTCACAATTAAACTAAGAGACTATTTTAGAAACAGAGTGTAACAAAATACCTCAGAACCGTCAAATTACTTAAAATTAGACCCGAAGTTTACGCGAAGTCCCTAAAAGTGTACAATTAAAAAAGCAATGGCACACGAACCTCTAGCAGAAAAATTAAGACCTTCTAGGATTGTGGATTTTGTTGGTCAAGACAAAATAATTGAGGTAATAAAATCTCTAATTGAAAAATCTAAGACAACAGACTTTTTTCCTTCTATGATATTTTGGGGTCCGCCGGGGTCGGGCAAAACTACCTTAGCTAGAATAATATCTCAAGAACTGAAAAGACCTTTTTTTGAATTTTCTGCTGTAAATACATCAATAAAAGATATAGAAAAAATAAT
>CAZGPL010000084.1:0-2019 GCA_964527375.1 uncultured Candidatus Saccharibacteria bacterium | reverse complement strand
TTTTTATATTGTGTTTTTGACTTTTTCTGATTGACACCACGCCCCCCTTATACTACCTGACTTTTTAAAATTTCTTTATTTTTTGCCGTATTTCACATTTTTGAATAATTTTTTCAAAGTCGCTTCAGAGAAATAATAGTTTATTAGAGGTATTTTTAATTGTTGTGAAATTAACTGGATTTCAGTGGAATCATTAGTCAGATTAATTATCTTATTTCCGTTTTTTGCGCATAACATACTACGAATTAATTTTATAATTTGTTGCGAAGAAAGTGTTTTGAAGTATTTGAACTGAAGGATTCTCAGTAGCGTTACTGCAAGATAACAAATCAAGAAATGACCACATATTTTGTTTTTTTGTTGAACATAAACAGGTCTAGCGTCCAATTCGGATTTCATAATTCTGAAAGACTCTTCAATTCGCCAAAGCTCGTGATATGTATCATATAATTCTTTGTCGCCCATATTTATTTCGGAAGTAATTATCATGTTATAACCTGCAAGTTTTAAATCCTTTACAATTTTCTCATTATTTAAGTGTAGAGATATAGTGGAATCAGAATCTAATTTCAGATATTTTGCCATATCTCCCAGTTCTTTTCTTTTTGCTTGGTAGCAAGAAAAAGTGTCTACTTTTTCCACCATTTTCAATATCTCCATTCTTTGTTTTTCACATAGAGCCGCATTCCAAGTTATTAATCTTTTTTGTTTTAGTTCAATGACGTGAGTTTTACCATTTGGATCTATATAGTTATATGCATATGTGTCGATACAAGACTTTTGTTTATAGGTAACTTTTTTCGTTTCCGGGTCTAGTACGACCTTGTAATCATGCGGGTTAAATAACCATGCAAGTTCCAGCTGATTAAGTTGTTTGACAGATTGCGAGAAAATATAACCATCTCCGTTTTTTACGGCTTCAAGTATGTTTTGGCTACAATTTATGCCTTTATCGGCTACCTGAACTGTCTTTCCTGTAATATTGCAACTGCTTTTCATTTCATTGATTGTTTGCCTGATAATAGGCTTTTCAGATTGATTCCCGGGGAATATTTTCATAGAAATCGGAATTTTATCTCTATCTAGAAGGAGTGCCATAGACACAATTGGATCCTGCTTATTTTCTTTAGATGGACCTTTACGCCGTAGCTCATCTTCTTTATCTATTTCAAAATAAAAGTTTGTACAATCACAATAAACGCTAGATGTATCTCTTGAAAAAAGTTTATTTATATGGTGATTAAAAATTTCAATGACGCGCGAGTAGTTTTGCCCTAGAAGATCTAAACCTTTATACAGATTGTCGAGATTCCCGGTATATGCAGGGTACAATAAAGAGGGTAACACTTCTTCAAACGTCTGTTTTTTGGAGCTTGGTTTAACTATCCTTGCGTAAATTAAATCACGCAGAAGATCGCTCAACTCAATAGGCAACTGTGTTGTATAATTAAGCCAATTAATGTCAGTATCCAGAGCTAATTTATTTAGCAAAACATCAATAAAAAAATAACCGAAATTTTTCACCGGATACTTTTCTATTTTTTTCATATTTTCCTCGATTAAAGCTTGTTTTCGTTTTTTGTTTAAGGTTTCGACCTCTTTTTTTGCATATGCAATGGGGTCTTCAATTCCTTGTTGCTTTAAATCATCAACATATCCCAAAACTTTGACATGATTGTTAACGACTCTACCTTTATTTTTATCTAAATGGCTTTCATATATGACTAAATATGTGCCGAATTTTCTTTCAAATTTTCTTAAATAATGTGCCATAATTTTCTCCTTTCAAATGTATATATTCATTATATCATATACGGCAAAATACGGCAAGCAAAAAATACAAATAAATTTGTTGTCAAGACCTTAAAAAAACAAAAAAACGAATATTTAAGAGGTTTTAGAAAAGATTGAAAAAATGGTTTGAAAGATTTTTGCCGTATTCGCTCAAAAAGACGGGTTTCAATATATAGTTTTAAATTTATAGCTATTCTATTTCTATTATGGAGTGTGTCCATAAAC
>CAZGPL010000083.1:0-2033 GCA_964527375.1 uncultured Candidatus Saccharibacteria bacterium | reverse complement strand
CCTTTGGAAAATTTGATTCGATTATGATTGGATTAGAGCAATTTAGAGAAACAGCACAGGAAGGTAAAGTTATTGGTGTTGATCTCACCAATTTCGAATATCACCCTCCTTTTCAAGTTATAAAACAAACTAAATATCCCGGAGAGTTGACGGTTGCTGAGATGGATAAAATTGAAGTTGAAGAATGGTTGCAAAGTCTTAATGTGAAACAAGAACCAATGTCCCAGGAAGAGGTTAAAGAGTTCTTAGAAAATTCAGGCAAAAAAAATGACCCAGGTAATGAAACTGTGAAACAAGACAACAAGCAAACAAAAAATGACGAAAGTAACAAAGAAGAGACAAATACTATTGTGGGCACCAGATGGAAAGGGACGTTAAGTAGCGTGTCAGGTGGAGATAACCAAAAAAGAAGCATAGATTTTGATTTTACGTTAAATCAAGATGGTAGTGTAACCGGTAGTTCGTTTAAAAAATGGAAACAAGATGGAGATGTAATCAGAGTATATGGCGAGGATGAATCCCTAGGTTACTATGAATTCAAAACTTTCAAAGAAGAACTGCAGTTAACAAAAATAGTCATCGGAGATGAAATAATACAGCCGGGAGAAAGCTATATGGGAGGAATTGCTCCGGGAGGCTTTCTACAGAAAACATCAGGTTCAAATGAGAGCAACGCACAAGTTAATAAAGATGGAATGCCCTTTAGTGAATTTAATGAATTAAGTGAGGACGGAGAATTTAAAAATATCGCAATGGTAACCGAGAAATTAGGAGAGCCTGATGTAAAAACAACGGACGATAAAGGCCGTACTATTTATATCTACTATGATTTGGTCAAATATGATAGCGGAAACCTAGGAAGCGTTAAAATGTCTTTCTACAATGAAGAACAATATAGATCTTATGTAGAGAACATGGGCGGTAGTTGGGATTCTAACAAAGAAAACTGGGATGTTTCCGGTGGCGGAATCAGAGCTAGCGAGGAAATTAAACCTAAAGATACTTTTAAAAGTATTTACGGTGAATAATCTTTTTTAGATTCTTAAAATAAAAAATAGCAATATAAATTAACTTAAATATTTAATCTTATCGGTTTGACTGTAAGTGATATCTGTTCTAGAATTCCACAAAAACAATATAAAAGGAGAGTTAAAATGGTAACAATAAAGGAGTCTTCTTCTAAGTTTGATGTAGACAAGTTGTTAGAAATAGCAATTGAAGCAAGAGAGCGAGGAGATCTACAAGGAGCGCTAATACTATTTGAAAACTGCAAAAAGTTTGCTAAGGATGACCAACAGTACAGAGATATTCAAAACCACATTGGGTTAACTTATTTTCACGATACGAAATATAAAATAGCATTTATAGCTTGGGTTGAGGCTGAAAAGGAAAGTGTAGAAAATTGTGATCTTCACAACGAAGCTGTAGCGCTAAGAAATTTATCGAGAAAAGAACTTTATCCGAAGGAAGAACTTTCTATTGCCAGAAATTATGCTGAAAAGGCTTTAGAAATGGCTAAAAATTTAGATCGAAAAGATATTGTGTGGTTTATTCATGGTTTGTTTGACGTAATCAATGCTTCTGAGGACATACCTGAAAAAGATAAAAAAGCAAAATTAGTGGATCTTTATAACAAAGAAAAGAAAGCACTTTTCTCAGTTTGGAAGGTATCATCAAAACTCGAAAGAGAAGTGTGGCTAACCGGATTGTTGAAAGATTTCTCAGTCATTCACAAAGGTGTTCCCAAACCTGTATTAAAAATTGGAATTCTAGTTACTAAAATTCTAAAGTTAAAAAGAAGAGAGGAACAGCTTGAGAGAATGATTACTGAAATTAATAAAAATTAACTGTTATTACTCCCTATTTAGTCTTAAAGATTAAACGGGGAGTTTTTTCTTTTAGACCATAAATAAGTGTTAAAATAAGTTAATGAAGTCCCTTTGTCCTGTTTGCAGTGGACAGATACAACAAAACAAATGGTATCCAAAACCTGTAAACGAATGGAGAGAGGTTATTTTGTCCCGTGTTTATGA
>CAZGPL010000082.1:0-2073 GCA_964527375.1 uncultured Candidatus Saccharibacteria bacterium | reverse complement strand
CTTTAAGAAGGCTAATTCAAAATGAACTTGATAATGTTTTGTCTGAAAGAATAATCAGAGGAGATCTTTCAAAAGGTGAGAAAGTTTTAGTAAAAGCTGACAAGGATGGGCTATTGATAGATGTTGCAAAAATCTCAAAAGTGAAGGTTGGAAAGAAATAATTGAAATAGTCAAATAAATTTGATACTCTCTTTAAGCTTATGGCACAAGACGAAAATAAAAAAACAAAAGAGGAAAAAAATGAAGAACAAAGTGCTTCTGTAGTTGAGGAATCTTCGCAAGATGTAGTAGTTGAAGAAGAGGTACAGAAAGAGGCTAACGAGAAGGAAAAAGACTTGAAGCCAAATGTTTCGTCTGATGAATCAGTTCAGGATGAGGTTGAAAATGACAGCGCCGAAGAAGAGCTTGTTGAAGAAAATATCTCAGAAGAAATCGAAGGTGTTGAAGAAGCTGAAGAAGATGAAAAACTCCCCGAATTCAGAGTGGGAGATACTGTTAGGGTTAGTTACAAGATAATTGAGGGAGATAAGATAAGGACCCAACCATATCAAGGTATTGTAATCGCCAGAAAAGGATCCGGAATGCAAAAAACTTTTACCGTTAGAAAAATTGGGGCCGACAATGTTGGGGTCGAGAGAATATTTCCTTTGTATTCGCCTAATATTGAGATGATAAAAGTGATGAAAATGGGGAAGGTTAGGAGAGCAAAACTCTATTATTTAAGAGATAGAATAGGTAGAAAAGCCACCAGGATAAAGGAAAGAATTGTTGAAGATAAGAAATAAGCTTTTAAATTTTTTTAGCGTTTGAAATTCCATATAAATAAAAGCATAATATCCGTATGAAAAACATATTTGTTAAATGGGTAGGTTTTGCCACAGTAGTGGTAATTTTTATTCTCTCTTCTTTTTGGATATTTAAAAATATAAAAATTGATGAACTTTTTGGTCAGGATATTTTAGAAGAAAATCAAAATCTTGAACAAATACGCGAAGATGCTTCCGAAAAACCTATTATTTCAGAAGAATCTAAAAAGGTAATTAAAATAATAGATAACAATATAGTTGAAATGTTATCTCCTGATGCCTTAAATTTATTGGTAGATGGGGATAGAATAGAGGGAGCGGAATATATATCTGATTTATCACTTTCCCCTGACGGGAAAAAGTTTTGTTTTTTAGTTCACACAATAGTTCCGGTGTGGTTGTACCTTTACGAATTAGAGAATGAAGAATTAATAAAAGTTGATGTTGGAAAAAATTGTTATTGGTCCCCTAACGGAAACTATGTAGCCTACAATAACCACACTACGGATGTTTCTCCAATAAATGTTTTAGTGTACGAGCTAAATACAGGGAAAATTAAAAACCTGTCTGAAAATATAGTTTCAACAGACGCTTTCGTTCAATGCAAAGATATTTTCTGGGAAGATGAGAATAAGTTATTATTTGATTGTGATGAAATTGATATGACTGACGTGTCTTCACCAAAGATTGAGAGAAGTTATACCTACGATTTAAAAACAAAAAATTTAGAAAATATTGAGTAGGCTTAATTTTTATTTGAAAAAGGTTTTTTCTCTTAACAGAAAACTATAGACATTCCTGTAATAATGGTATAATCCTATTGTTCTCTTACGAATGTTCGAAAGCTTGCGGTTCTCAAACTCAAAAAGTATTTCCCATTTCTAGAGAGACTTAAAAAAGTTGTATTTCTTTTTTCGGAAGGTGGTGTGTTAGTTTGACCAAATTATATGTAGGTAATTTACCTTACAGCGTTAATGATGACGCTTTAAGAAATATGTTTTCATCTTATGGAAACGTATTATCAGCCTCAATAATATTCGATAGAATGAGTGGAAGAAGCAAAGGCTTCGGTTTTGTCGAGTTAGAGGATGACGGAGAAGCTCAAAGAGCAATCTCTGATATGAACGAGAAGGAGTTTGAAGGCAGAAACATGGTAGTATCTGTCGCCAGACCAAAAGAAGAAAGACCTGAAAGAAGTTTCAGAAGATAATCTCTTGTTAGCTAGGGAAATACTTAATAACTAGTTTAATGTTTATAGGGCCCCGCC
>CAZGPL010000081.1:0-2227 GCA_964527375.1 uncultured Candidatus Saccharibacteria bacterium | reverse complement strand
TCTAATGGGACTCTTTTTCATCTTTCATTTGTTTATATTTCTTTTCTAATTCCCATTCATAGATTTCTTTTTCCTTTTCTGACATTTCCGTTTTACAAACTGCGTAGTAGAGTATGGCAAATGGACCAAATAATGCTCCCATAAATAATGCTAAGTTAGTGTTCTTGTTCTTCTTTCCTGCTAGGTAAGAACTTATTAAACCAAAAATTATCCAAACAACGATTAAAGTATCAAGTCCTCCTGAAAATTTAAGTCCAAGGATTGGTAGGAAGATAAACATAACAACGATAAAAGCAAACGCACACCCAAGAGAATCTTTAAAATTGTTTTTTGCTTTACCTGAGTTACGTTCAAGACGAAAGCTTTTCATGAACTCATTTTATCATTTTTTAATTCATGCACTGATATCATCTTCTTGTATCGGGAGTGACTAATACCAATGTGTTTTGGTGTCGTAGGGTGTCACTAGGTGAGTTTTTTGGTAGAAAAGATCTCTTAATCCGTCCTGCTACAAAAACCGTATACGATCACTATTTGGCGTTAAAGGGCCATAAATTAAATATTTAATGAACTTATAAGTTACTTATAATAATCTTTTGCAGTATTCATCCAGTTGCAGAATGGGCACTCAGGGTTTGATTTTGAGATGTCACCTTCTGGTACAGAAACAGCTTTTATACGGAAATGACATTGATATTTCGATATATGAATATGTTGCTGTACCGTACTAAAAGATTTCGTCCTATTTCCGCTATTATAGTGGAACTATTTATAGCTCATAAAGACAGATGCGTACCCAACTTTCCCTATAAATAAACATAGTGAATTGAGAGTACACACTCCCATGTAAACTACATTGATGGGTGGCATTTGAGCTTGACATTTCTCAGAGGGTCTGTTCCCCTAGGGACAATGTCTACTTTTTCTCTTGCTAACAACACAAACACCTGCTATACTCTTATTAAGTTATCGATAGGACTTCTAAAGTTTCTATCCAGTTTTAGTACAAGTGTTTTTAGTAAAAGGTGTAGTTTCAGAGATGCATTTGCATCAAGGGCTAGACCTTTATTTGTTTCATGGAGAAAAAACTGGATGGGAAATAAAAAACATATAAAAAAAGAAGACTATCTAGATTTACTAGCTACTCGTTTAGCCGAGGTTCGACTTTCCGAACTAGGTTACAGATTTATCCCAGGTATTTATCCAATATTCAAACATGTAAAACAATTCATCGAGGTGAGAGCTTTTATTGTTAAACGATCGGAAGGAGATAGTCTGTAATGTCGAAGGCGGTTATATATTCAAGGTGTAGTACCGAGGAACAGCATTTAGAGGGTAAAACGATAGAAGTTCAAATTGATGTTTGTCGTAAATGGGCTGAGGATAATAAACATTCGATTGTTGGTGTATACCCCGAACCAGGTAAGAGTGCTACAACCTTAAAAGGTCGCGTAGGTCTACAAGAAGCCATAGCACAGTGCCAAGAAGAAAATGTTGATGTGTTGCTTGTTATGGACACGGATAGGTTAGCTAGAAACCCATCGGATCATTTTTTAATCAAAAGCTCGTTAGCAAAGGGAGGTACGAGAATTGTGGCTGTTAACCAACCAATGGTAAACGGGGAATCACCAGAAAGCGATTTAGTGGAAACAATTCTAGCGGGGATAAATGCTTTCCAGTCTCAATTAACGGGTCGAAAGGTGAAAAGAAGTATGGAGAAGAAATGTCAACTTGGAGTTTGGCCGTCTTGGGCACCTCTTGGTTACCTAAACGTTAATTTAGGATCAGATGACAGGCCTGAACGTGACATAGAAGTAGATCCTGTAAAAGGCCCTTTGATATCGGAATTATTTAGGTTATACAGTACTGGTATTTATTCGGTTGATGCTTTGGTAGATATGTTTTACGAGAAAAATCTTCGTTCTCAGCGTGGCAAGAAGGTTTATCGTAGTAGTATGTATCAACTACTCAAAAATGAATTTTATATTGGAAAAATGCACTACGATGGAAAGATTTACAAGGGTAACCACCAGCCGCTCACAACACCAGAAATATTCAATCTTTGCCAAAAAGTAACACAAATCAATAATAGGAATGCTTGTCGTAGGAGAAAGTACAAATGGTTGTTATCTGGTTTTGTATATTGTGGTCATTGCAACACACGATTTTACACTAGCTGTAATCGTAAAAAAGAAATGGCTTACTATCACGGCAGTGTTCGCAACGG
>CAZGPL010000080.1:0-2251 GCA_964527375.1 uncultured Candidatus Saccharibacteria bacterium | reverse complement strand
ATTTTATTTACTCCGATTTCTTCAACAAAATATCTATCGTGTGACACAATTAAAACAGTCCCCTTAAATTCTCTTAAAGATTTTTCCAAAACTTCCTTTGTTTCAATATCCAAATGATTGTCAGGCTCATCAAGTATTAATAAATCATAGTCTTTATAGGCAAAAATTGAAAAGGCAAACCTGGCTCTTTCACCTGGACTTAAATTTTTAATTTTCTTTTTCACTGATTCCTTATCAAACAAAAATCTTTTCAAATACCCAAAAGCATCTCCATAATAACAGTTAGTTTTTTCAATAAACTCCTGTAGTATCTCTTTCTCAGAATCTAGTTCGGATTGAACCTGAGAATAATATCCAACGCGAATATTTTCCCCAACTTTTATCAATCCTTCCGATACAGCTTCTTCTCCAATAATCATCTTAATTATAGTTGTTTTACCGGCCCCGTTAGGGCCAAAAAGCCACACTTTTTCCTTACCTCTTACTTCAAAACTTAAATTTTCAAATACAGTATTAGTACCGTATCTTTTTGTCACATTTTCAAATCTAATCATCAATTTACCTGTATGAATTTCAGTATCAAACTCCAAATTTTTAATTTTCTTAGTAACATATTTTTCCTTTTTATTCGATTCTATCTCCCTATCAATTCTTTTTTTAACGGCTCCAACAGCTCTCCCACGCTTTTTCCCATCTTTGATTTTATGAACATTCTCCAAAAGTGTTTCCAATTGTTTTTTATGCTTTAAGAACAATATGTATTCCTGATCCCATTTCTCTATTAACTTCATCTTCTCTATCTTGTAATTATCGTAATCACCAACAAACTTCAGTACTTTGTGGTTTTCAATTTCCCAAATCTCATCTACAAGACTATTTAAAAAGTACCTATCATGGGAAATCATAATTATTGTCTGTTTAAGTGTTTTTAAATACTTCTCGAGCCATTTAATTCCTTCAATGTCCAAATGATTTGTCGGCTCATCAATAAAAAGTATGGTCGGATCAGTTAACATTATTTCAATTAGTTTTACTTTCATCTTCTGACCCTCACTTAAAGTATTCAATAGTTGATAAGGATCGTAATTTACAAATTTTAATTTATTCACCAAAAGATCAATTTTATACATATCCCACTTAGACTCCAATTTGTTTTCAAGATAAACTCCCACCATTTCATCTGGAAAAGAAAATTCCTGTGGGATATATCCTATGACTTCGTTCTGAATTTCAATATTTCCGGAAGTCGGAGTTTCTATACCGTTCAACAATCTAAATAAAGTAGATTTACCACAACCATTTTTACCTACTAAACCAATTTTCCTACCTTCGTTAATTTTCAGATCAACGTCGATAAGAATATCTCTTCCTGAATAATCTTTACATAGGTTTTTGGTGACTATCATTGGGTAAATATACCACTTGAAACCGCTACAAACATAGGGTATAAAATATATGTTCGGGTTTTATTCGTATTATGATACAAGACATAAAAGCACCAATAACAGTCTACACAGCCTTTAACCACAAGAAAAACAAGGCTTTCCCATATTTTTTAAAATGGGACGGTATAGGATATAAAATAGATTCGATAAACCTCCACCATACCTACAAATCGGGATTTACGCTCTTCCACGTATTCTCCGTCTCAACCAAAACAATGTCTTTCAAACTAGTTTTAAACACTGATAATTTATTTTGGACGGTTGAGCAAATATCAGATGGAATATCTTAAAGACCTGCCATTTAATCCAAAAAGCCCGACAATAATGCACATAGACATGAATTCGTGCTTTGCAACTGTGGAACAACAGGCAAATATGATGCTTAGAAATAAACCTGTTGCCGTAGCGGCTTACAAAACAGACAACGGGTGCATAATTGCTCCTTCGGTTGAAGCAAAAAAGCTGGGGATAAAGGTTGGAATGAGAGTAAAAGAAGGGAAGATGATTTGCCCCCAGCTCATTGTTCTTGAACCGGATCCTTGGAAGTATAGAAATGTTCATATTGGAATAAAAAACATTTTATCAACGTACACAAACGATATAGCTCCAAAATCTATCGACGAGTTTGTAATTAATTTAGAAGGATTTCCGGCAATGAAAAAAGGCATACAGAATGTTGCTCTGGAAATAAAGAAAAGAATTAGAAACGAGGTCGGAGATTATATTACCGTTTCCATAGGAATAGCTCCAAACAGATTTTTGGCAAAAACCGGAGCAGGATTAACCAAACCAGACGGACTAGACAC
>CAZGPL010000079.1:0-2285 GCA_964527375.1 uncultured Candidatus Saccharibacteria bacterium | reverse complement strand
TTTAACCTAATATTTAAGTAGTGGCAAAAAAGGAACAAGAAAAACAAAAAATTGAAATAAAAAAGCCCTCATTGAAGGAATCAAAAGTTGTATCCAGAATAATATATTCTGTGGTTTTTTTTGTTTTGGGATTTATAGTCTTTAGAAACTTATTTTTTGTGGAACTTCCATTTTTTGGTTATCATACAGCTGCTGAGATTTTGGGAGGTGTAGGTTTTGCAGCCTTTGGATTTTTCATTTTCCCCTTAATTTTAATGTATGTTAAATATTGGATAGAGGCTCTTATTGTTGCCGCGGTTTCAAAAATTGTCTCTGATTTTTGGGAACAGCAATCAAAAAGAATCCAACAGGCAAGAAGAGAAAAACAAAGATTAAAAGCAGACGAGCAAAGTATAAGAGAAAAGCAAGAGTTGGAGAATGCGATACTTTTAGACACCTCGGTTTTAATAGATGGAAGGGTCTTGGATATTGTGAAATCTGGGTTCTTGGATAGACCTTTTGTAGTAACCCAAAATGTTATGAATGAACTTCAGGTTCTTGCTGATAATAAAAATAAAGTGAAAAGAAGCCGGGGGAGAATGGGTCTTGATGTTGTAAAAGAATTGAAAAAAAGGACGAATGTTATTGTTCCTGACATGAAAACAAAAGACAAAGATGTAGATTCAACTTTGATTGAGTATGCCAAGGGGAAGAAGATTAGGCTTATGACAATGGATTTTAATTTGAATAAAGTGGCAAAGGTATCTGGAATTACGGTTTTAAACATAAATGATTTGGTAAATGCTTTAAAAACTGTTCTTTTACCTGGTGAAAGATTTACGGTTAAAATTGTCCAAGAGGGAAAAGAGAAGAAGCAGGGGATAGGTTATTTGAATGATGGGACTATGGTTATTGTAGAGGATGGTATTGAAAAAGTGGGACAGGACGTTGAAGCCGTTGTTATAAAAGTTATTCAGTCTTCAGCGGGGAAAATTGTGTTTAGTGAAGTTGCTAAGAACGGTAACGGCAACGGGAATTGAGAGCTTTTCTTCTGCGCCTGCCTCATATTTAATTTCATAATTTTCAATTACAAGATAAGTTAAAGAAAATATTTGGAGATTAAAATACAAGCTTGCTCACTCACTTCGTTCGTTCCGCTTCCTTGTATTTTTGATGATAGTGCACTTCGTTTGCACTATCTACATCAAAAAAAACATTCCACAAGAAGCGACATATAAAGCGCTGGCCGCAGAATGTTTTTAGAAGCGTGATTCCATCAAAGATGGAATGAGATCATGCCCCCGAGCAGGCGAAGCATGAAAGCTTACTTGAAATATAATTTATACTAATAGGAATTTTTAACAAGCGATGGGGATTGAGAAGTAGTGCTTTAAAAATCATCACTAAAAAGAAAAATCATTTCTATTCCAACGGCCGTTGTTAATTATTATGTATTTACATACTTACGTATATATGGTAGATTAGATTCTGAAGCTATCCTATAAGGTATAAAATTGATGTGGATAACTTTTTTTCTTGTGGAGAACTATTATGAAAAACCTTAAAGAAAAGGTAAAAACCACCATTATGATAGAAAAGACATTAAAAAAATTTGCACAGGTATTCGCTGTTCAAAACGACTCTACTCTGGGGGAAGTGGTAGAAGAGGCGTTGAGGGAGTATTTGAATAAGTAATTATCTAAGTCTAATTTCCAGTTTTGAATCTAGAGCTTGGGCTACTTTTTGCATAAAAGCTAAGGAGGGGTTGTAGCTTCCGGATTCAAACCTTGATAGGGCACTTTGTTTTGTGCCCATTCTGTTAGCAAGCTCTTCCTGGCTTATATTTTTCTCGATTCGTTTTTCTATTATTGACCTGATTAGATCAAATTTGGGACCCAACCTATCGTACTCTTTTTTTACTTCAGGGTCGCTCAATAATTCCTTTTTAATATCATTAAAATCTCTAAATTTCATAGTGTTATAATATAACATATATGTTATACGTCAATGTGTTTTGGTTTATTAAAGCATTTCTTTTTTGCTTATAAATATTTGTTTGGATTATTTTTGTAACAGATAAGGTCAGAAATTAGGTAAGGAGATAAATTTTGTAAAGGCGAAACGAAGAAGGCCTCCATACGGAGGCCTTCTTGTCTAGCTTTACCTTGGTAAGCAGATGTTGACTCTTACATTCTATTACTTGTTGTAATATTCGTCAATAGAGTTTCTTGGTGGAGCGGACGGGAATCGAACCCGCAAAGCTAGATTGTCAACATCTGCTCGCCTACCAAGGCCCGCCCCATCAA
>CAZGPL010000078.1:0-2316 GCA_964527375.1 uncultured Candidatus Saccharibacteria bacterium | reverse complement strand
TAAATTCAATAAAATCTGAGTCTCTTTACGAAAATATGGGTACGCTATTTCAGGACTTTAATACATACGGACATTTGACGGTCAAAGAAAATATTGAGGTCGGTAGAACAAATATTGAATTTGATGAGGAAAGAATGCGAATAGCTGCCCAAACTGCCGATGCCATAGATTTCATAGAAGAATATCCAAATAAATTCGACACTATATTGAGCGAAAGGTACAAGGGGGGAATTAGACCGAGCACAGGACAGTGGCAAAAAATAGCACTTGCCAGATTTTTCTATAGAAACTCACCCTTAGTAATATTTGACGAACCTACTGCTGCAATTGACGCTAACTCAGAAGCTAAAATATTTACAAAAATATATGAATTCTTTGAGAACAAAACAGTAATAATAATTTCCCATAGATTTTCAACTGTTAGGAATGCCGATAGGATAATTGTTTTGGATGATGGACAAATAGTAGAGCAGGGGACACACGAAGAACTAATAAAACTTGGTGGGAAATACGCGAATAGCTTCAAACTTCAAGCGGAAGGCTATAAAGAATAGAATTTAATAATTCACTTCAAAATCTTTCTCACTTATATCCCCGCACATAGCTAAATACCACTTATCGTTGGAAAAATACTTTTTTGATACATTCTTTACATCATTTAAACTAACTTTTTCTACTTCATTAAGAATCTCGGACAAATCTTTGGGATCTTTGGGATTAAAATATATTTCAGAAAGATGGGCTTCAACCCAAGATGACGAGTTTTGCATCTCCCGAACTTTTGATTTAACTATCTTATTTTTTGCTAAATCCAATTCTTCTTGAGTAATTTCTCCGGCCTCAAGTCTTTTAAATTCTTCGGTTAAAACGTCCAGAACCTTTTGTACCCTATCTTTTGATGTTGACGTAACAACTGAAAAATATCCTCTATCAAATAGATTTTCGGAAGAAACACCTATCATGTAAACCAAACCGTTTTCGGTTCTTAATTTTCTAAACAAAGAAGAAGAAAAACCATCTCCTATGATTGTTCTTATGACTTCCAAAATTACTGAATCGCTATTGTAAGAAGGACAAGTCCTAAATGAAAAACTTATATAAACCTGGTCGGTGTCTTTATATTCTTTTATTTTTGTATCAACACTTCTTGGTAAAAACAATTCAGGTTTTTCCTCCAAAAGTGATAACGTGTTCTGTTCCTTAAAGCCTTCATTAAAAAGACTGACTAAATTTGAAAACTCTGCATCCCCGGCTACAATTATGTACATTTTGCTTTTTGCAATTCTGTTTAGATAAAATCTATATAAATCTTCTCTGGAAATCCCGGTAACAGTCTCCTTGCTACCAGCGATAGATCTTTCTGCGTAAGTACCTTGAAAAAGAAGTTGCTGAGTTAAGTCATGAATATAAAAAGCAGGATTTGACTCATAATCAGCGATTTCACCGATTATGGTTCCCCTTTCCACATTTATTTTTAACTCTTCAAACAAAGAATCTCTCGTTAATTCATGTATAAAATCAACAACCCTGGGAAAATCTTCTTTGGAGCCAATTTCGGCTGTTATCCCTAAAAAATCAACCCCTGTAAATGCGTTCATCTGACCCCCGAGACTTTCTATAAATAAACCAACCTCAGTCTCATCTTTAAATTTTTTAGTGCTTTTAAACAGAATGTGTTCGCAAAAATGTGCCAAACCCTCTTTACCAACAGGATCATTTGAAGAACCCGCATCAAAAAGAACAGCCACAGATAAAGGCATATTAGGTTTATAAAAATGGAAAATTATAGAACCGTTGTCAAGTATCGCAGAATTTTTAGTAACGCCAAAATCACTTAAATTGAACATAGAAAATCATCTTATTACATAAAATACGAAAAGTAAATTAAAGAGCAATAATTTAAATAGAAAAAGATAATTTATTAGAGCTTTAAATTAATCCCCAGCTTCTCCAAGTTCTTAAAAATCTCTTTTCTTATCTCCTGTGTATCTTCGGAAGAAATTTGCTTATTTTTATCCAAATATTCAATTGAGAAGGTCAAATAATTTTTGTAAATATCTTTGTATTCCAATTTAGAGACACAGGGATCTGTTTCTAAGATAATTTTTTCTATCTGCGGGTACAAAATACCAGCCGGAATCTCAAATGTTAAGTCTTCTTTTATAGAATTAAAACTAGTTAAAGGTGTGTATGACTTTAATTTAGTTGCATTTTTAACCAATTTTTCAAAATCTATCTCAACCCCCAACTTCCTCCCGTTAAATTCACTTATTTTATAACCCAAAGATCCTAATTTACCTTTTAAACCCATATGAA
>CAZGPL010000077.1:0-2332 GCA_964527375.1 uncultured Candidatus Saccharibacteria bacterium | reverse complement strand
ATTATGAACAATAATGGGAAGATTATTTTCTTTTGCAAATAATACCTGCATTTCAAATAATCCCTGCTGATCATCTATATTTCTAGCTTTATCGTAACGGGAGATATCAATTCCGCACTCTCCGACAGCTACAATTTTGTTGGATAATTTCAAATTCTCTTGAAGGGAAACCTTAAGATCGGGTACAGGGATGTCTTGATTTTCGTGGGGATATATTCCTAAAGAACAATATATCTGAGGGTAGGTGTTTGAAACTTCAATAACTTTCCTGTTCTCAGAGATAGAAGTACCGATGTTAATAAATTTCTCTACACCAAAATCTTTGGCTTCCAATAATATATCATCCAAAGGCATATCGTAATTTTCATGAGGTAAATGACAGTGAGAGTCTATTAACATTTTATTCTATTAATTTTTTAAACTCTTCGCCGTCTATAGTCTCTTTTTCTAAAAGTTTTGCGGACACTTTATCCATCTTCTCCCTGTTTTCTATTAATATTCTCTTAGCCTCATTGTAGGAATCATCCACTATCCGAGATATCTCTGCATCTATTTTTGCTGACATTTCTTCACTTATGGATGCCCCTTCTCCAAATTCCTGAGCCAACCATGAAAACTCACTTCTTGCCTCATAAAATATTGGCCCAAGCGGACTCATACCATATTCCGTGACCATCTTTCTAGCAAGTTCTGTACATCTTTTTATATCATTGGATGCCCCGGCAGTGAATTCATTAAATACAGTTTCTTCCGCGGCTCTTCCCCCGAGCATTGTTTTTATAAGAGACTCGATTCTTGTCTGAGTAAGCTGATATCTATCTCTATCAGGCGGGAGATCCGTATGACCAAGAGTTTGACCTCTGGCAACTATGGATACTCTTACTACCGGATCCATATCTTTAACATTTGCCGCAACTATTGCGTGTCCTGCCTCATGATAAGCAGTCATTCTTTTCTCTTCATCAGATTGAAGAGTTCTTCTTTCTGAACCAATGGTAACTTTTAAAGAGGCCTCATCTAGGTCTTTTTCTGTTATTGATTCTCTGTTTTCCCTTGCAGTAAGAATAGCAGCTTCGTTCAACATATTCTCAATATCTGCGCCACTAAAACCAACAGTTTTTCTTGCTAAATTTTCAACATCAACATCGGGATTTATAGGCTTTCCTTTCATGTGAATTTTTATTATCTCTTCTCTGTCTTTTAAATCAGGTAGCGGTATCGATATTCTCCTGTCAAATCTTCCGGGCCTTATTAAAGCTGAATCCAACATGTCAGGTCTGTTTGTGGCAGCTAAAACGATGACATTTGTTCTTACATCAAATCCGTCCATCTCAGTTAATATTTGGTTTAAAGTTTGCTCTCTTTCGTCGTGACCGCCACCAATGCCCATCCCTCTCTGTCTACCAATAGCATCAACCTCATCAATAAAAATTAAACTAGGTTGTTTTTCTCTTGCCATAGCAAAAAGGTCTCTCACACGGGAGGACCCGACTCCCACAAGCATCTCCATGAATTCACTACCCGCAACACTAAAAAAAGGAACTTCGGCCTCACCGGCTATAGCTCGGGCTAACAATGTCTTTCCCACCCCCGATGGTCCGACTAACAAAACTCCCTTTGGTATACGAGCCCCAAGTTTTCTGTACTTCGCCGGGGATTTTAGGAAATCCACAATCTCTGACATCTCTCTTTTTGCTTCTTCACAACCCGCAACATCGTTAAAAGTAATTTTTTGCTGACCTTTCATAAAAACTTTAGCTCTGGATTTTCCAAAAGACATAATATCTCCGCTCTGTCCTTTAACCTGTCTCAAAAAGAAGAATAGAACTAACATCGGAAGTCCGAACATTAAAATGGGAGATAGAATTTCTCCAAGTGTAGCTTGCTGTTTTACTTCCAACTTACCGGCAATTTTGGACCTATCTACTTCGTTATTACTAAGTATTTGATCAAAACTAATCGAATTTTCCTTTTTTGCATAAACCTTTGTCCCGCTCTTTTGTAATACTTCTATCTTATCGTTAACTACGGTAACGTCCTGAACTTTTTCTTCATTTATAAGTTTCACTACCTCACCGATAGGTACCTCTTCCTGACTAAAAGCTGATTCATCATAAGCCCCAAAAGCTAAATAAATTGCTAAAAATAAGAATACGTAGAAGAACACATTGTTGAAAATATTGGGTTTTTTAACCTCAATAATCATATTATTAGGTAATTTTATTTTTTGTGTTTTACCGTTTTTTTTCTTCTTTTTATTTTCCTTTGGATTTTTTTGTTTTTGTTCTGCCATAGCCTTAAGAGTATACATTAAAAGAGGATTTTTTTCATG
>CAZGPL010000076.1:0-2439 GCA_964527375.1 uncultured Candidatus Saccharibacteria bacterium | reverse complement strand
CAACATTTATACTTACCTCTTAGAGGCAGTTTCTTATGTATTACACAAAATATCGCCCGCAAAAATTCAGCGAGATGGGTAAAACTAACGAAATTGCTGATATTCTTGCAAAACAAGTCCAAACAAGAAAAACAGTACATGCCTATCTTATGGTTGGCCCAAGAGGAACCGGAAAAACCACCATCGCTAGAATTTTAGCCAAATCCCTAAACTGCGAAAAACCGAAAGCTAACGGAGACCCCTGCGATAAATGTTCAAATTGTACTTCCATCAAAGAAGGTTCTTTCATAGATCTAATTGAAATAGATGCCGCCAGCAACCGTGGTATAGACGATATCAGGGATTTAAAAGATAAGATAAGACTTGCTCCTACGATGGGGAAGAACAAAGTTTACATTATTGATGAAGTTCACATGTTGACCACTGAGGCTTTCAATGCCCTTTTAAAAACTTTGGAAGAACCGCCCCGAAACACCACTTTTATTTTATGTACCACTGAAGAACATAAAATTCCGGCAACAATAAAATCGAGATGTCAGATTTTTAAATTTAAAAGACCCAATATAAAACAGATTGTGTCTGTTCTAAAAGAGGTTGCTGAAGGCGAAGAAATAAAAATTTCCGAAGAAGATCTTCAAAAAATAGCCGAAGCTTCTATGGGTGATTATAGGGGTGCTTGTGTGCTTTTGGAGCAGGTTCATGAGGGAGACGTGGATGTAAACACACTTTTGAGTTTAAGTTCAAAGAAAAAATATGTAGAGTGCGTTGGATATCTTCTAGACTCAAAGGTTTCAAACGCCCTTGATATTGTTTCCGAGGTTTATGGCGAAGGAATAGACTTGTATGTTTGGGTAGGGGAGCTTTTAAAATATTTAAGATCAATGCTCTTTGTTAAGTCAGGTGTTTCGGATACTATGACAGACACTACAGTCGAGGTTTTAGATGAAATAAAAGAACAGGCAAAAAAAGTAGATGTAAAATGGTTAGTTAACTCAACTAATATTTTGCTTGAAGCCCATAAAAATATTCGAAGTTCTTTTATTCCCCAGCTTCCGGTGGAGATAGCCGTGGTTGAAATTTGCACCCAAAATTCTAAAGACTTACCTGATGAAAAAGAAAATAATGAACCAATTCCTCCAAAAAAACCCACAGTTGTAAAACTCGAAGAAACTGATTATTCAGTGCCTAAGAGTACTAGAAAGATTACGGAGGAATCTGAGGATGTAAAACCGAATGCAAAATCAAATGATAAACCTGCAATTCCATTTAAAGAAATTGAAAAAAAATGGGACAAGTTTGTTAAAGACAGCAAGGACCTTAATCATTCATTAACAGCACTTTTAACTTTATGTAAGCCAATAAATGTAGAAGGTAAGTCAATCATTGTTGAAGTTTTTTATCCTTTTCATAAAGAAAGACTTGAGAGTGCAAGAACCAGAAAGTTAATTGAGGGACTAAGTGAGTCTATTTTTGGGCAGGGCTTAAATTTTAAGTGTGTTTTAAGTAAAGAAAAGCCTAAAAAATTGAAAAAAAGTGAATTAGAAGCATTAACTGATCTTAATGTGGTAGTACCATCGGGAGTAGACGGCAAGTCTATTTTAGAAGCTTTTGATGGTGGTTTGCCTATAATGGGGTAGTCTCGTTGATGAATTGCAATATGGTTTCCTAAGTGTATCATGACTCTATTCTGAGATATGCGTGGGATGTAGAGAAAGGAGGATTGCTGTGAATTTTTCGGATTGGTTGATTGAACGTATTAAGGATTTTCCAAATGCCAAATTAGCCGGAAGTAGTGCTGGTCTAAATTTTCGGGATCAGGGATTGTTAAAAGAAGAAGCGGACCATTTCTTAAAGAAAGCAAAGGAAGAGGGGGTGGAAATAGACGAGGAGGATTTTTGGAAAGCTTTCAATAGCTGAAATTTTCCCGCGCATATCTCTATTTCTATTTTCATTTTACTACCCAAGTTTTTATTCTTTTATAGTACAGTGATTATGTACATGCTAAAATACTGTAGTGAAATTACCAAAGCCAATATCCAACTTAATAGACTATTTTGAAAGACTTCCGGGCATAGGTCCTAAGACCGCACAAAGACTAACTTTCTCACTTTTGAATTTCCCCCAGGAAGAATTAGAGAAATTTTCCGATTCTTTGACCGAGTTAAAGAAGGGAACTAGGCTCTGTAAAGTATGTAAAAATGTAACAGAAAATGAAATTTGTTCAGTGTGTGACGACCCCTTGAGAGATAAAAGAATTATCGCGGTAGTGTCTAGCGCATTAGATTCTTTCGCTTTGGAGAAAACTAATTTCAAAGGTGTGTATCATATTTTGCATGGAATAATTGATCCGCTAAATAATATCGGTCCCGATGAAATTTTTGTTAAAGAGCTTTTGGATAGGATTGAAAGTTTATTAAATGAAAAATCTTTTGATAATTT
>CAZGPL010000075.1:0-2577 GCA_964527375.1 uncultured Candidatus Saccharibacteria bacterium | reverse complement strand
TTTGATAAATGTGTAGAGTTTGGTATTGAGATGGCTAAAAATAGAGAAAAATTAAATGAATTAGTATCCCGTACAGAAAAATTAGCCCTGGAAGGTAAGCAAATAACAGTGCCTTTTTTAAAACAGGAGCTGGGGGTTAGTGATGAGTATACGATTAAAAAGATTATTAATATTTTGGAGAATTCAGGAAAGATAATATACGCTCAGATGGAGGAAGAAAGGTTTTGGATTTCAACCCAAAAATTAAATGTTAATTTCGGAATGCCTGATAACCCGGATAAAGATGAAAAGCTTATTGAATTGTTTATCTCTGCAAAAAAAAGAGAAATAAATGTATATACAGGAACTGTTGATATAGAAAGAATAAAACCTTTCTGTGATTACAGACCTGAGAAAGAATCTTTTGAAAAGACAAGAGAATCTTTAAAAAACAATTTAATTAATGGAGACCCGCCTATGTTAAATGTCTATCAAGATGGAAATCATTTTGTCATGAGTGATGATTACTACGCTTATTATATGTATAAAGAAGAGGGATTTACTAAGGTTCCATGCGTAATTTTTGGTGAAACGGATATTGAGAACATTGAGGATTTGAAGTTAGTGAATTATTCTTGATTTTTGTGTCCGTCTCTAGTTTCAGTTGTTGCCATAAGGGTTAGCTTAAGAATTTTGATTGTTTTTTAACAAAATCCACAACTCTTTCTGTTTCCTCGTAGGAAATGTAAGGAACTTGTACCCGTAGTGGTTTTACCGGGTTATCAGGTGACAGAAAAAGCATATCTCCTCTCCCCAATAGTTTTTCTGCATCTTCTTGATCAATTAAGATTCTTGATTCTATTTTATTTAACACTTGAAATCCTGCCCTGGAAACAATATTTGCTCTTATCAAACCTGTAAAAATTTCGACAGAAGGTCTTTGTGTGGACAGAACGAGGTGTATTTTGCTGTACTTTCCCATCATTGCAAGTCTAATTATGCTTTTTTCAACAGATACCGGGTCTCTTATAATAAGATCACCCAAATCATGTGGCAAAACTATTAATATTTCAGGAAGTTCTATTTTATTTACCTTTTCGTTGTATTCTTTGATGTTTCTTACTCTTTCCTTAATTAAAATTTCATTTCTCCTCTCCATCTCTTCCACCGCCCACTCAAGAACTTTAACCCCCTCATCAAAGTCTATTACTATTGGTCTTAAGAGATGAGGGGTACCTCGGAATTCAGAAAAATTTACCATAGTGGTATCAATTATGATAAGTTTCATTTCCTCAGGAGTTTTTGTAAATAACATAGAAAGAATAATATTATGTATCAAAGATATTTTTCCTGATCCCGTAGAACCACCTATTAAAAGATGGGGCAGATATTTTATATCCTGGGAGTAAATTTTGGAGTCTGCACCCATTCCTAATGGAAAGATCAGGCCGAAATCTTTTTCTCTATTATTAAAAACACTTGTAGCAGTCTTAAAATACACTTTTTGTCTTTTTTCATTTGGTATTTCAATGTAAAGATTTGGTATTTGATCAGATGATCCTACCATTCTTATAGTTCCGCTGACGGAATCAACAGCCAGGGTAATTTCTTTTTCGAGTTTTATTATTTTTGAAATTAAAATAGGTGATTTTACATCTAATGGGTATTGAGTAAACGTAGGTCCTACCTTTATTTCATCCGGGTTAATACTCACCTCAATGTCATGTGATTTGAGAACATTAATAATTACCTTTGAGTTTTTTTCTGTGTTTTGAAGATTTTCATTTTCAATTAACGGCTCGTCTAACAAATCTAAGGAAGGAAATTGCCATTTTTGAGAGTCTTTATCTTTTTGCATGTTTTCATTATACCAATTACTTAATCAATGTTGATGCCATTCTAATAAAGCAGAAAAACAATGAAAATTCTAAAATCTGTTAAATTCTTCTTCCAGATATTTATTTATGTAATCAAATAAATCCCCAAGTTTATCTCTTTCGTTTATAGTGACAAAGGGTTTTAAATCCATTATAAATTCTTCTTTTTTAAACTTTTTAAGATTGTCCAAAAGAGTCTTCTTATCTAATTTTTCATCGTAGTATGATAGTTTTTCAGTGATTAGTTTTAAATCAGGAGTTGCCCCAAGTTCATATAATACCCAAAGGTCATACAAATCTCTTTGTTTCTCTCTTTTCGTTACGGCTCTAATCTTTTCTGCAAATATTTCATTTTTACTTAAACAATTTATAAAGGCTCTGACAATGATGGGGTATTCTGTTTTTAAAATTTCTTGGACGGGGTTAATGACGTTTTCTCTCATTGAAAAATCTAATTTTACAAATATGTTGGAGGTTAAATTAGGAATCTCTGCAGTTAAAAGAAAGGTCTTTCCCGCTAAAGTTTCTCTCTCCTTAAATGTGAAAGGATACTTGTTGGAAAGTTGTTTGAAGAATACATTAATCTTTTTTAAAAATTCAGATTCTTTTGAAGTCACTGTAAAATCTAAATCTTCCGAAAATCTTTTACCGCCGTATATAAGTCTGATTGCCGTTCCTCCTTTGAAAAATATTTCTTTTGAAAATCTTTGCTCGTATAACT
>CAZGPL010000074.1:0-2601 GCA_964527375.1 uncultured Candidatus Saccharibacteria bacterium | reverse complement strand
GCTCAGCCCTGTACAGGGCTGAGCCCTCCTGTTAAAATCTTCCCATGAAAAAGAAAATTTTAATTACAACAGCAATAGATTATGCAAACGATGTAATTCACATTGGACACGCGTATCAAAAAATACTTTCTGATTGTGTTTCCCGTTTTGAAAGGTTAAGGAGAGGGAAAGAGAGCGTTTTTTTTGTGACCGGAACAGACGAACACGGTCAAAAAGTCTACAACATAGCAAAAAACAAAAATGTAGATGTCAAAAAATTTGTGGATGAGATAGCAAAAAAAGATCAGGAACAACAAGACTCCCTGCAAATATCCTATGATAGATTCATTAGAACTACAGACGAAGACCATAAAAAAGTAGCTTCAGATTTTTTTAAAAAGGTTTACGATGCCGGTTACATATACAAAGGTACTTACAAAGGCCTTTATTGTGAGGGCTGTGAGGCCTACAAGACAGAAAAAGATTTAATTGATGGTAGGTGTCCTCTTCATCAAAATAGTGAGATTCAGGTTGTAGAAGATGAAAACTACTTTTTTAAATTTTCTGCTTTTAAAGATTTTTTAAAGGAATTATATGAAAAAAAGCAGGATTTTGTGCTTCCAAATCAACGATTTAAAGAAATGTATTCTTTTATAGATACTATCGAGGATATCCCTGTTACAAGAAGAAAAGAGAAGCTCCCGTGGGGGATAGAGTGCCCTGTTGACGAAAACCATGTAATTTGGGTTTGGTTTGATGCTTTGGTAAATTATCTAACCTTCGGGCTTCAGGTTAATTCCTGGGATTCTGACACAGAAATAGTTCATTTTTTAGGCAAGGATAATGCTAGGATGCACGCTTTATTGTGGCCTTGTATGTTAAAAGCGGCTGGGTATGAATTGCCCGATTTTATTTATGTAAACGCTTTTTTAAGTTTTAATGGTAAAAAAATTAGCAAAAGCTTGGGAAATGTTATTGCTCCTAAGGATTTGGTAGAGAAGTACGGTGTTGATCCTGTTAGATATTATTTCTTAAGATACGGTCCAATAGTTGAGGACTCGGATTTTTCGGAGTCTCATTTTCAAACTGTTTATAATGCTGATTTAGCTAATGGTTTAGGTAACACAGTGGCAAGATTAGCAAAAATGGCCGAAAAATCCGAACTTTCTTTTGCTTTTGATATGAGCAGAGATGATATTTTGAATAAAGAGTTTACTCAGTTTTTTGATGTCTTTAGAGTCGATCTTGCAGCTCAATATATTTGGTCAAAACTTTCAGATTTGGATAAACACATAAACGAAAATGCTCCGTGGGGGATAGAAGATACAGAGAAGTTAAGAGAGGTTTTGGAGTATGAGATAAAGGAATTGGTTTTAGTGGCAATGCTTTGTGAACTTTTCATGCCTGAAACTTCGAAAAAGATACTTGAGATTTTCTCAAAAGGCGAAGTTACAGCTATCTCACCTTTGTTTCCGAGGATTTAGTCTAGCTTCGGGCTCAGCCCGGGGCTAGGCTGAGCCCTGTGCAGGGCTCAGCCCTCAACCAAACTATGAAAAAACTACTTATTATCGACACATTTAACTTTTTACATCGGGCGTACCATGCGCTTCCGATTACTTTTCGCGGTCCCGACGGCCAACCCACAAACGCAGTTTACGGCTTCACTTCGATGATAATAAATGTTTTAGAACAAATAAAACCCGATTACATGGTTGCCGCTTTGGACGGAAAAGAACCCACTTTTAGGGTAGGTGAGTTTACAAGTTATAAAGCTCACCGCAAACCAATGGACGAAGATCTTCAAGTTCAAATCCCTAAAGTTTTTGATATTTTAGACGCTTTTGAAATTAAAAAAATAGTTGTCGAAGGTTATGAGGCTGACGATGTTATTGGCACGGTTGCAACAAAATTTAAGGGTAAGGTAGATATTGTCATAGTAAGCAATGATAGAGATTTATGGCAGTTAGCAGGAAATGGAAATATCATCATGGTTCCTGGCAAAAAAGGTGAAATTGAATGGATGGGTGAGAAAGAGGTTGATGCCAAATTAGGGTTTGAAGCTGATAAGGTTGCTGACTATAAGGGTTTAAGAGGGGACCCCAGCGACAACATCCCCGGAGTGTATGGAATTGGTGAGGTTACAGCGACAAAATTACTTCAGAAATATGGCTCTATCGAGGAAATTTATAAAAATATTGATTCCATAGAGCCGGAATCCTTGAAAAAAAAGCTTCTAGAAAGTTATGAACAGGCTTTGATGAGCAAGAAATTAGCCCAGATAATTTTAGATGTCCCTTTTCAGTTGAAGTTAGAGGAATGTAAGTACAGCGAAATAAATAAAATGAAAGCAAAAGAAATTCTTGAAAAGTATCATTTTAAATCTTTGTTGAGAAGAATGGGCTTTGAGGTTGAGAGTGGTGGGGGAAAGCCTAAGGAGCCCGAAATTCCCGACAACCAGCTGTCTCTCTTGTAAGGGCTCAGCCTAGCTCCGGGCTCAGCCCGGAAAAAAATCCCGCTCGGGTTTACGCGCGGGATCTTGCTTTTCTAACATTTTCCATTAGTTTAATAAGTGTTCCTCTATCCAAAAAGGTAATGTTTTTTAAAGAAAATAGTGAGAACGCC
>CAZGPL010000073.1:0-2647 GCA_964527375.1 uncultured Candidatus Saccharibacteria bacterium | reverse complement strand
ATCTCGTAATAATTTCCTAATACTCCAACATTATTAAAGTATTTAGTAACATTTTTATTGTAGTAATTCTCAAAACTGAACAAATTAAAGGTATCTAATCCCATATTAGCCATTAAAAACTTTGTTAAAATTCTAGCCGCCCTGCCATTACCGTCAATAAAAGGGTGTATTATGACAAATTGTTTATGAAACAAACCTGCTATTATAATTGGATCTATTTCTTCTATATTTTTATTTACGTATTCAGTCAAAGCATTCATTAAATTTGTAACATCTTTTGCATCCGGAGGTAAATACACAACCTCCCCGTTACTTGGGTTATTTACAACAACAGGAGCTCTCCTGTAGTTTTCAAAATTCTCACTTTTTAATAGACCTTTCATTACTTTCTTGTGGATATCTAAGACTAGTGTTTTATTTAATTTTGTTGATGTTCCAATAATATTCTGGAGATAAATCAATGCATCGTTGTAGTTGATTACTTCTTTTTCGCTATTCCTTAAATTTTCAGGTTTATTTTTTAGAATTAGTTTTACTTCTGTTAGAGGAAGAGGGTTTCCCTCGATACTTGTCGACGAATGTACAGACAAAGATATTGCGTTTTTTTCCAATCTCATTTTAATCGGGGTAGAAAATCTTTTATTATTTAATAATGTAGTTAATCTGGTTATTTCCTTTATGTTACTAAGTAATTTTGGGGTTATAGTGAATTTTGGATTAAAATCCATAGACTTATATTAGACGATTATTAGACGATTGTCAAAGGGGGAAAGTAGAAAGTTACTTGTAAACATCCTTTCTATGATCAAGCGTGTAGATTTTTATCTCTTTTTTGTCCGGGTCAAAAGTAAAAAGTACTCTGTAATCACCTACTCTTAATCTATATCCATGGAGAGGTTTTTTTAATTTTTTTATATTTGTGGTTGATTGATCGAAACTTTCTAGTTTCTTAATATTTTTTATAATGTTTTTTCTTATGTTAGACGGCAATGTCTTTAGCTTTTTACTTACCTTCTTTTCTACAAATACGAAGTATCTCATTCATTCATATCCTCAAGAAGATTATCTAAAGTAATAAAGGAGTTGTCTTTTAGACTCATTGCTTTCTCTAAGTCTATGGAATCTATATAATCTTCGTATGATTTTGCAAACTCATCGTATGCTTTGGGACTTAGAAATACACCTACTTTTTTATCCCTGTTCATAACTAAAACAGGCTCCTTACTACCTGATATTTCATCAAAGGTTGGTTTGGTTTTTCTTTGAAAATCACTAACTGAAATTATTTTTTTTGGTAATGGGTTTAACATAAATACAGTATATATGCTGTAAATTAAATGTCAATGAAATATGTTATCGCTACCCTATTTCTCTTTCCAACATCAACAAAAGCTCATCTTTAAGATGTGATAACACAATGTTTAATTTTCCGGAATCAACTAATGGGTTTAAATCCTCATTTAGCAAACGAGTGTCAACGTTATCTTTGATAAATTTAAATAAACTTTCTATGTACTCCTTGTAGGAAGTTTTTGATAAATCTTCGACAACTTTTTTATTTATTTCTAATCCTTGTGTAAAAAAATTGTGAATATCGTAAAAATCTCTCCCTGAAATTTTTCCGGTTTTATCAAAACGACTCTTGGCGGCAATTAACTTGTTGGAAAACATTGTGTCTAATGTGTGGCCACGACAGTACATATTTAACTCAAGTAAACTGACCGATTCGTATTCATTGAATTTACTGGGTTTATCATTTATCTCTAATTTAAGTGTGTTTCTTTGAACTTGAGGAGTATCATATTTTAAGAAAAATTGAAGATGGTTTTTACTTTCATCTTTAATTACTAAACCAAGATCATTAAAAATCTCATACAGATAATCCCTTATCTCAGACTTAAATTTGTCGTCAGGTAAATCAAAATCCAAATCAATAGAAAAACGATCTAGAACACCTCTTAAGGAAGCGTAAGTACCTCCTTTAAACATCAGGTTATTTGACAATAAGTTATTAGAAAGAATCGATCTTAATAATCTTAAAAGTTGAATTTTGTGATTTATATCTTCTTTTTTTGGTGTAAACATGTTTAATAACCTAAAAGTTCTTTAATTTCAGATACCCTATCCCAATTAATAGATGATTCGTTATCAAAAAAATACTTTGGATTGTAGTACTGGACATCGGCTACTGCGCGATCCAAAGATGCAATTGAGTACTTTTTTTCATCTTTTATTCCAACACGATTAAAAAGAAATTCAGAATCTATTTTTCTTACCGAAAAAAGTATATTTTCATATTTAAAATCCATTGCCCTATCCCCTACCAATGTAATTTTATTAACGTTTTGCATAATAACTCCGTTTTGACTTAATACTGTTTCTAAAGATACATAAGAAAAGGGTCCTGCTAGGGCACAACCTATTTCAAAAGGATCAAGTTTTGATGGATCGATTTTTGAATATATGCCTTTTTGCAGTCTGTGTAGTGTTTTGTTTTGAACGTATCTTTTTAATGTAGTCCAAAGAGTATTTTTATTTGTAATACCCCAGATAGTTGCTATATCAGAACTCGAAAAGATGTTTTTGTCAGCGTTTAACAGCATTTTTAATTTATCTTTTTGGTCTATCCTGTACATATATGTACAGG
>CAZGPL010000072.1:0-2712 GCA_964527375.1 uncultured Candidatus Saccharibacteria bacterium | reverse complement strand
TGGAACTTGATTCCAAAGGAATTGAGGTTTCCACGGTATCCGCATGTGCTTCTTCATCTTTACAGTTTTCACACGTTCTTTTAGCTTGCGGAATAGAGGAAAAATATGCTCAAGGAACTATCAGGATATCTCTAGGAAGATACACAAAGGAAAAAGATATTGATTACTTATTAAGTGTGTTGCCAAAAGCAGTTGAAAAAATGAGAAAAATATCACCTTTAAATGTAGAAAATTGGAGAATGTAATAATGTATACCGATAAAGTTTTAGAATATTTTCATAAACCAAAGAATCTCGGAAAGATAAAAAATGCCGATGGGGTAGGGAAAGTCGGGAATCTTGCATGCGGAGATATGATGTATCTCTACATAAAGATAAAAAAAGAAGGTAAAAAAGAAATAATCTCAGATATCAAATTCCAAACTTTCGGGTGTGTTGCAGCAATAGCTACAAGTAGTGCAATTACCGACATGGTAAAAGGTAAAACGATAGAAGAAGCTCTGGAAATAAGCAAGGGGGATATAATCGAATCTCTTGATGGGTTACCTCCGATAAAAATTCATTGTTCAGTTCTTGCTACAGAAGCTTTAGCAGAAGCAATTTACGATTACCTTTTTTCTAATGACCGTAAAATTCCGGCTTCCCTTGAAGAGAAACACAACAAAATAGTAAAAAGCAACGAAATGCTTGCCGAAAGGTACGAAGAATGGATAGAAAATCAGCAAGAGTAACTAAGGGAAACGGTAAGAAGATAGTAGTAGGTATGTCTGGTGGTGTTGATTCAACCGCAGCTTTAATTTTACTAAAGAAAAATGGTTGGAATCCCGTAGGACTTTCACTAAAGTTACCTCTCTGGGAAAAAGGTTCTCATTCTAAAGAAAATCCTAAAAGCACTACAAACTCCATAAAAAAAGCTAAAGAGATTTGTGATAAATACGGATGCGAGCATTATATTTTAGATGTAAGTAGAGACTTTGAAAAAAATGTAGTTACTTATTTCATTGAAAGCCTAAAAAATTCACAAACACCCAACCCGTGCATGGTTTGTAACTTGAACACCAAATTTTTTCATTTAATAAAATTTGCCGACTCAAAGCAAATAAAATATATATCAACAGGTCATTACGCGAGAGTTACAAAAAGTAAAAAATATAAATCATATTTTCTTAAAACTCCAAAAGATAAAAACAAAGATCAGACCTACTATCTAAGTCTTTTATCTCAAAAATATTTGGAAAGAACAATTTTCCCGTTAGGAGAATTTACAAAAAAAGAAGTTTATAAAATAGTTGAAAAAGATGGTATTGAATATTTTAAAAATGAATCTCAAAGTCAGGATTTTTGTTACATTCCTGATAAATCAATGGGTGAGTTTCTAAAAAAAGAAATCAAAGAAGAATCGGGAAAAATTTTCGATACTAAAGGAAATTACCTGGGAAAACACAAAGGTTTACATAACTACACAATAGGGCAGAGAAAAAAGATTGGCCTTGCAGGAGGACCGTATTATGTAATAAAAAAAGACTTTGAAGAAAACGCATTAACAATTTCGACAAACAAAAACGACCTAGGAAGAACAGAGATACTTCTCTCGGATACATTTTTATCAAATGAATGTTTTTACGGGAAAAAACTAAAAGTTAAAGCTAAAATCAGATATCAACAAAAAACATCTTCAGCAATTCTTTTTTCAGATAAAGACCCAAAAAAACAAACAAAAATTGTTTTTGATAAACCCCAAATAGCAGTAACACCCGGGCAGTATTGTGTTTTTTATGTTAAAAATCTTTGTATAGGATCGGGGGTAATCTCACAATAACTTTGTGATACAATAACTAAGCTATGAAAACACAAATACAAAAATTGCCAAAGTCAGCTATGAAATTAGCTGTTACCGTGGAAAACAGTAAAGTAAAAGAATTCTACGAAGAAGAAGTAAAAAAAGCCATAAAAGATACTGAGGTGCAAGGTTTCAGAAAAGGAACTGCTCCCAGAGATATGGTTATTGAAAAAGTAGGAAATTCAAAACTCTACGGAGACGCAATAAACGAAATACTTCAGAATTTCTACCCACAAGCTTTAAAAGAAAATAAAATAATGCCGGTTTCTAACCCAAAGGTCGAGATAAAAGAGTTTGATCTTGAAAAAGACCTAAACTTCACTGCTGAATTTGCAATAAAACCCGAAGTTAAAATTGGAGATTATAAAAAGGCTCTAAAGAAATACTACAAAGATAAAACCGAAAAAGCGAAACAAGAAAAATTAGAAAAATTAAAAAAAGGTGAGTTGGACGTTGAAAAAGAAGGTCATGAACATGTACACATCGGACCAAATGAGGTAATAGAAACACTTTTAAGGGAATCAGATTTTGACATCGCAGAAATTCTGATTGAAGAAGAGACTGACAGACTAATGTCACAACTGATACAACAACTGGATACCATAAAACTACCGTTGGATAAATATCTAAAAGCACAGGAAAAAACAGTTGAGGAACTTAGATATGACTATTATAAGATGTCAGAAAATAATATAAAGGCGGAATTTATACTTTCTCACCTAATACAAGAAGAAAAAATAGAAGTCTCGGATGAGGAAATAGAAGAAATGGTAAATGCTTCGGGAGATCCTGCAGTTGCTGAACAAATGAAAGACCCCATGCAAAAACTTTACATCAAGACAATTTTGCAGAAAAATAAACTTATAAATAAGT
>CAZGPL010000071.1:0-2713 GCA_964527375.1 uncultured Candidatus Saccharibacteria bacterium | reverse complement strand
TTAATTTTTCTCTATTTTTAGCCATCTCAATACCAAACTCTACACATTTATCAAAATATTTATTCTCGCCATCTGTGTTTTTAATTATTTCCTTATTTGTTTCAATAATTGAATTTTTTAACTCATCTATAACCTCAGGTTGTTTTAAAACAGATGCAATATAAGCTGATAACATCAAGTCCTCACCTACCAAGACTACTTCTTGTGATGAAGTGTAGTACCAAGCATAAGAAGCCATCTCATATTCATCATCTGCAGGTATATCAAAGTTAATCAGGAATGTCTGTGTTCTATCTCCACTTGATGTAAAGTGAGCAGGCATCTCTCTTTTAGATGTTTTTAATATTTCCAGTATTTTTTTTATTTTATCTTCCATTTTTACCTATCCTTCATAGCAAGAAATAATGTTACAAACTTACTGTAAAACTAGTAACGTTCTATTCCAAACATCTTTTTATTAGGACCGTCCTTTTTTCTATGCCAACCAACTGAAATTTTTGGCCAAGTCCAAATGTGCAACATATAGCTTTTTTTGAAAATATCAACTACGTAGCCTTTACATATAGGAGGTTGATCTAAAAACTCACTTAGAATATCTGGATTCTCATCTAGATTTACTTTTACAAGAGATTCTAATTTATTGTGTTTTTTTAGAGTATCAACATCAACCCAAGTCGGGGCGTCATCAAACCACAAGAAATCCTCATCCATGTTTATTGCTTCCGATTTAACCAAATTCCATTTTGTAGGTTTTATATTTTTCACTAATTCAACTATCTCATTGGGTACGAATTCCGCCAAATAAGAAACAGCCGTTTGCGCATCCCCTTGACAATGAGTTGTTAACCAATAAACATCGTGATTTTTTAACATTTGTTCCAAAAATTCTTTTAAGTGATTTGCAGGCTTGGGATTGACAAAAATACCTCCATCGTTCATCTCATAGTTGTGATTGTTTATTAGAGTTTCATCAATATCTAAATAAATTTTCATAAATTATTATCTCATGTTCCCAAACGATACACATCCTTACACATTTACCGCACCTTAAACATTACCCTAACCATGATAAAATAAACACATGACCTTATCAAAATCAGATTATATGTATTTTCTTAAACATCCTGCATGGCTATGGTTAAAAAAATATGAAAAAAATAAACTCCCCCCGATAGATGAAAATACCCAGGATAGATTCGATGCCGGGCATGATTTTGAATACTATGTAGAAAAACTTTTTCCTAACTCATTAAAACTTGGATTTAAAGACTACAACTACGATGAACTTCTTCCTTTAACTCAAAAAGCTCTTCAGGAAACAAATACTTTAATTCAAGGTAGGTTTGAATCAAATAACTTAACTTGTATTGTTGATATTTTAAATAAAAAAGAAAATGGAAAGTATGATTTGATTGAAATTAAAAGCACTTCGCATGCAAAACCTGAACATAACTATGATTTAGCATTCCAATCTCTGGTTTTAAAAAACTGCGGAATTGAGATTGAAAAATATTATGTTTACCATGTAAATACAGATTACGTTAGAAAAGGGGAAATAGAACCTGAAAAAATTACTAAAATTACCGAAGTAACGGAAGAAGTTTTAAAATTGGAAGAATTTACTCAACAACAAACACAAAAAGCTCTTGAAATTCTTGAGCAAAAGAAAATGCCCGACCTATCACCGAAATATGCAAATATAAACAAAATACCGGGGGAGGGTTTCAGAGAGTGGCTTGAAGTCTACAAATACCTAAATCCTAATTTAGACCCTTACAGTATTTATTTTTTAAGCTCACCAAGTGCTGAACAAATAGAAGAGCTTGAAGAAAAAGGGATTTTTCTTATAAGTGAAATTCCCGATGAAATGGCATTAAGAGACAGGCAACTAGTTCAAATCCAAACAACAAGAGCAAATGAAAGAATAATAGATAAAAAGAAAATTAAAACATTTCTTCAAAAAATCAAATACCCAATATACTTTCTGGATTACGAAACATTTTCATCAATAGTGCCGGCATTTGATGGATTAAAACCATATGGTGACTATCCTTTCCAGTATTCTTTGCATATTTTAGAAACACCCGAATCAGAATTAAAACATACGGAATATCTTCACACACAAAACACAAATCCAATGCCAGACCTTCTAAAAAAGCTAAAAGAAGATATTGGAGAAAGAGGTACTGTAATCACTTGGAACATGGGATATGAAAAAGGTTGTAATGAGAGAATGATGGAACTCTATCCCGAATACAAAGAATTTTTAGAAAATCTTAATGGAAGAATTGAAGATTTAAAAATACCTTTTTCAGAAGAATGGTTTGTTGATAAAGATTTTTTTGGAAGCGCGTCAATAAAAAATGTATTACCTGCGTTAATTCCGAATATGAATCATAAAAATTTAGACGTTTCTGACGGATTAAAAGCAAGAAGATTGTGGACCAACACCATACTAAAAGGTGAAAGCAATGAGAGTAGGGAAGAGATAATTAAAAATTTGATTGATTATTGCACGTTAGATACTTATGCCATGGTGGTTATACATAAATTCCTTTTGGATTTAGATAATCAGAAATCTTTGTTTGATTAACGTACTGATTAGTAAATTTTGTTAAAATTAAAGCATAAAAAACAGAATTGAAAAAAATACGAATAGAAACACTGTTACCCTATGTTCTTACAAAAACAACAGTATGCTTTTTTGGACACC
>CAZGPL010000070.1:0-2740 GCA_964527375.1 uncultured Candidatus Saccharibacteria bacterium | reverse complement strand
CTTTGTTTGGCTCTACTACTCTTTCCCGCGCCCCACCTTTGAGCCCTATTTGTATTTACAAAATCATAACCATCATCCAAATACTCAATGACCTTATCAATATTTTCCAGAGGAGTTTCCAAATCAGCTGAAACGGTAATAACATAGTCTCCCTGTGCTTTATCAAAGCCAGCCATGTAGGCACAGCTTTGTCCGAAATTTCCCATTAGATTAATACCTATAATTTCTTTATGAGTATTTGCATATTTTCTTATCGTTTCCCAAGTTTTATCTTTACTCCCATCATTTACAGCAATAATCTCAAAAGAATATTTATGATTTCCGGCTAAAGCAAGAAGCCCATCCAATGTTTTACCTATATTTCCTTCCTCGTTGTAACAAGGAATTACTATTGAAATAGACTTATCTTTTTCCATATTTTTTCTTTAAACCAATCCACTTCTCTTTTTAAACCCTCCTCAGGAGTGGTAGTTGGATTATACCCCAAAATCTCCCGAGCTTTTTTAATTGTAGCCCTGGTTTCAAACTGATCCCCAAGTCTGGGTGGTTTTATATCGTATATAGCTTTTTTTCCAAGATAATCTTCAACTATCTTCAAACCCTCACCAACTGTAATAGCATCATCAAAACCTAGATTAAAAATCTCACCGATGCATTTCTCATAATTATTCAAAATAGAAACAAACCCATCAACAACATCCCCAACGTAAGTAAAGCTTCTCAAATGATTCTCACTTCCCTCATAAAAAGGGAAGGGCCTGTCGTTTAATATGGAATCAATAACTTTTGGATAAAGTTTATCAGGTCTTTCTCTTTCTCCGTAAATTGAAAAAAGCCTTGTTGAACAAGCCGGGAATCCTACATCTCGCTGATATGACAATAAAAGTTGCTCTGCAGCAAGTTTTGTAACCCCGTAATGTGAAGTAGGTTTAGGAGGTGCATTTTCATCATCAGTGGCGTTTTTTCCATATACAGAAGAAGTTGATATATTAACAAAAATCTTAAAGTTCGGGAGATTTTTTGTGGCTTGGTACATATTTTCCGTAGCAACAAAATTATTTTGCATAAAAACTGAAAATGGTGTCTCAGCTGATATCCCGGGCTGTGCAGCAAAATGAAAAACTGCTTCAACTCCTTCTGTTACAGCGCTCAAATCGTCACTAGAAATATCGAGCTCATGAATTTGGACACCTTTTTTTTCTAAATCAGAGGCATTTAGCCTTTTTAATTCAACGGAGTAATAAGGATTAAAATTATCAATACCAACAACTTCATGTCCTAAATCAACTAGTCTTTCGGAAAGGTGAGAACCTATAAATCCGGCGGCGCCGGTAATTAATATTTTCATATTTTTATATTATACAATGATTCGGTTTTAGTTAGTTTTTTTGCTATAATCGTGGCAATAAAAACAAGAAAGGAAGGAAAAATGACTGATCATAAAGACACACAGAGCTGTCCTAATAAAGACAAAACACCACGGGGAGTGAAACTTAACCAAATGACATTGTTTTGGCTCAAAATAAAAAAAGCATGGGCTGAAAATCCGAACAATCCAAAAAATAAGGAGGCAAAAAGTTAGTAGTGTAAGCATAGGGGGAACACAAGATTGTTTCTAAAATTCTATTCAAATCATAAATAAGAAAGGACGTTAAAAATGGATTACGAAAATTTTCAAAAGGCTAGCGGGAAAATATTTTTATGCCTAGAGTACTTGATAAAAATAGACCAAATTACTCAATTCGATGCTGTTGATCAAGTTCCATCCTATGTTAAAAGGGGAATGAGCAACATTATTACAACATCTAACGGGAACACTGTTGGTAAATTGGTTTCTTATCTCAAAGGGGAAAGGATAATTAACAGAGTAATTGTACCGGGAGATGAAGCCTGGAAAGAGATGGAGGAAATTTTAGGGCATTAAGAACAAAAAAACACAAAGAACCCATTAACTCCCGATGGGTTCTTTCCTTTTTGGCTTGCTAATATTAGGCTCCCCACCATACTCCGGAACATCTAACTCATTAAGCTTCTTTTTTCCTAAAAGCCAATTGAAAACATTTGAAACCGTTACTCCCACTTTTAAACCGGTGAAAGAGCCGGGTCCCAAGTTTGGTACAAACTCAGAAATATCTTCTAAATTTAAATTATTTCTCACAAGCAAATCTCTTATGGAACCTACGATATCAATGTTCCCCTCTTCAAAATCAATAACTTTTTCATTTCCGGCGGTAAATTCAATTAAACTAACCTTCTTCGCATCTCTTTGAGAAGAGTCAATATAAATTTTTAACTGTGACTTTTCTTGTATTTTCATCTATATATTCAAAATAAATTTTTACTGATTTTTTAGGCAACAAGCTTTCAATAATTTCAGGCCATTCAATTATTGTTACAGCACTCTCATCATCAATCATTTCCTCAATTCCGATATCTCTGGCTTCTTCTTCCGAAGTTAATCTGTAAAGATCAACATGGTTTATGTCATTATACTTCCTGGCTACCACAAAAGTTGGGCTCTGAACCCTATTTTTTAAACCCAAACCCTCGACAAAGTATCTAGTAAAAGTAGTTTTACCACTTCCTAAATCTCCATACAAAGCTATTACTGAGCCTTTTTTTATTTTCTTTGCTATTTCAATAGCAAGTTTTTTAGTTTCTCCGGTAGATTGGGTAATATTTTCCATAAAAAAATTCCCGAAATTGATGCGCCTATCATATCAACAAATATATCACTAAA
>CAZGPL010000069.1:0-2786 GCA_964527375.1 uncultured Candidatus Saccharibacteria bacterium | reverse complement strand
AGTAATTGGATTCATATTTATAAACATATTATAGACAATTGTGTTTTGGAGATGATATTATAATTTTACTCATACTAGATTAGTATTAGTTTACAAAGGAGAAAATATGAATAGTTGGAATATAAAAGAAGAGCATTTTAAAACAAAAAAAGATGTGGGGGCGAAGTTAGAATTTTTGTTGGGATATGCCATACTTGCCCCATCCGGATACAACAGTCAACCATGGAAATTTAGAATTGATGAAAATAAAATTGAAATTTACTCAGATTTTGCAAAAAAACGAGGAGTGATAGACCCAGGGAACCGAGAAATATATGTGAGTGTGGGAGCAGCTTTAGAAAACTTATTAATTGCGGCAAAACATTTTGGGTTTGAAACAAAAATAAAAACAAAAAAAACAATTGGTGAGGACAAAAAGCTTGATTTGGTGGCAACGATTGAATTTCAGGATAAAAAAAACAAGGATGAGAACCTAAATAAAAAAATGTTTGAGGCTATCAGAAAAAGGCAGACTAATAGAAGACCATTTGAAAAACTTTCTAAGGATACTAAAAAACTAGAGAAGCAAATTAAAGATTTAATTGAAGACCGAGAAGTAGAAGTGAAATTGTTTGACGAGGACAATATAAAAAAGAAATTAGGCAGTTTGATGGCGCAAGCAAGCCTGTATTGGTATAGCAAAGAAAATTTTCGGAAAGAGCTTTTAAGTTGGCTGAGAGATGATACAGAAAATAGCAATAATGATGGTATATGGCAAAAATATTATGATGCTACGGACAGAATGGGAGTGTTAAATTTTGCTGAAGAAAAGGCAATAAAAGATGAGATGATGGTAGTGGAGTCGCCAATTTTAATGATCGTATCGAGCAAAAAAGACAATAAAGAAAGTTGGATTAAAACAGGTAGAAACTTGGAAAGAATATTACTGTATCTAACTTCTGAGGATATTAGCCATGCATACTTTAATTCGATTGTTGAATCGGATAAACACCGAATTGAGTTGGGTAAAGAATTAAATAATGGTATACCCCAACTAGTGCTAAGACTGGGTAAGGCTAAAAAAGTAATGAGATCTTCGAGAAGAGCTTTGAAAGAAGTAATGCTAAATTAGCAGTGTATTGACAAGAGTGCTAGTTTTGAGTATATTAACTTATGGAAAATAAATTTACTGAAATTTCGGCAATAAGCTTGGAAAGAGCGGTAGAAATAGCCAGAAGTAAAAGTAGTGCTAATTTGACAAATTGGCATATGCTTTTGGCTTGTAGTCAAATTGAAGGTGGAGGAAAACAAATTCTTGAAGAAACAACTAAAGAAAAGTTTGAGGAATTTAAAAGAGAAATTGAAGAAAAAATTGATAGATTAGCCAAGAGTGAAACTGGTAATCCCCTACCAACTACAGACTTTCAACAGATGATAAATTGGACGATTGGACAGAGCGGCAAAATGGGAGATGAATATGTGTCACAAGAATTACTGGTGTGGGCAGTAAGTGAAATGGCAGACAGTGAAATAAAGCAATTTTTGGAAGAATACAAGATAAATAGTCAAAATATTAAATTAAAAATTGAAAATTTGAGGGAGGATAAAAAAGTGAATAGCCCAACTGCTGACAAAAATTACAAAGCTTTAGACAAATATACGGTTGATTTGACTAAATTAGCCAGAGAGGGGAAAGTTGACCCAGTAGTTGGCAGGGAAAATGAAATCAGAAGGGTGATGCAGGTACTTTCCAGAAGAACGAAAAATAATCCGGTATTAGTGGGAGATCCAGGAGTGGGAAAGACGGCTATAGTGGAGGGATTGGCTAGCAGAATAGTATCGGGAGATGTACCTGAGTCTTTGAGAAATAAAAGAGTATTGTCTTTGGAAATGTCGTCGCTTTTGGCCGGGGCAAAATTTAGGGGAGAATTTGAGGAAAGACTTAAGAATGTAATTGATGAGGTAATAAAGTCGGAGGGGGAAGTGGTGATGTTTATAGATGAGCTACATACAATTGTGGGGGCAGGTGCTGCTGAGGGTGGAGCGGACGCCTCTAATATGCTTAAACCAGGCTTGGCTAGGGGGACTTTACGAGTAATTGGGGCAACAACATTAACCGAATACAGAAAATATGTAGAAAGAGACTCAGCCTTGGAAAGAAGATTTCAGATGGTGGTGGTGGATGAACCAGGGGTAGAAGATACTATATCGATTTTGAGGGGAATTAAGGAAAAATATGAAGTACACCATGGTATAAAAATTACGGATAGCGCAATAGTGGCGGCGGCAAAACTGTCTGATAGATATATTAGAGACAGATTTTTACCTGATAAAGCCATAGATCTGGTGGATGAGGCGGCATCAGCCTTAAGAATTCAGATGGAGTCATCCCCTGCCCAAATTGATGAACTTTTGAGAAAAGTCAGACAATTGGCAATAGAAGAAAAAGCTTTGGTAAAAGAAAAAGATGAAAAAAGCAAAGAAAGACTGGTAGAAGTGAAGAAGAAAAAAGAAGATGAAGAAGAAAAACTAAGGAATTTGGAAAATAAATGGAAAAAACAAAAAGAATTATTAAATGAAATACAAAATTATCGGGAGATAAATGACAAATTAAAAGTGGAATTGGAACAGGCTAAAAGAGAAGTAAATTTGGATAAAGCGGCAGAAATTGAATATGGAAAAATACCAGAAAATAATAAAAAACTAATTGAAGCCGAAAAAAAATGGAAGAATCTTAAAGAAACTGATTTGCTGATAAAACAGGAAGTAGATGAAGAAGAAATTGCCAGAGTGGTGTCTAAGTGGAC
>CAZGPL010000068.1:0-2871 GCA_964527375.1 uncultured Candidatus Saccharibacteria bacterium | reverse complement strand
AGGATAAGGATCTTACAAGTTGGGATGTGATGTTTTTTGTTTGTCGGAAATGAAGGATCAATTTCTTATGGTTGGGGTGACAGGACAAAGCAAAGCTTGCATTTTCGCTTCGCTCAAAAGTGGAACCAACTCACTATGCTTCGTAAACTTCGCTGTTCGTTGATTCTCACAGCCGTTACCCACTATAAAAAATGACAACCAACCTAAAGGCTGCTTGTCATTTCTTATGGTCGGGGTGACAGGACTCGAACCTGCGGCCTCTCGCACCCCATGCGAACGCGCTAGCCAACTGCGCCACACCCCGACGAGGTGGTTTTTTAAAACCACGAGAAAACAAAGTTATTCTATCATTAATTCATCGATATCAGGAATATAAAAAGCGGTTTAAGTTTTTTCAACTAAACCGCTTATTCTCTATCTTTTGTGACGTTTTAAAAAATCTTTCATTTTTTCATACTCTTTATCCTTAGTTTTTTTAGATCTTTCCGATTCGTAGAAATATCCAAACCAGACTGGTTTTCCTACCAAATATATATTTACAGGATCTGACTCATCATATTTTCTCTTGTTAAAATACTGCTCGAATCTTTTAGTATTTCGTACTTTAACATAGAAGGATGCTTGTCCCGATACTTCATCCAACACGGGATCAAATTTTGTCCCTATTATAAGATTGTTTTTCTTTAAGAAACCTAGCAATATGTTAGATCCGCCATCTGCCAGGTTTTTTATTAATAACTTATAGACATGATATGCCATTTTTCTACTCCTTTTCTAAAGTTTGGCTAGATAATAACCTATTTAAATAACTATTTCAAAAATGTTACCATTAGAAAATATGGAAGAACAAAAAACAAACGAAAATAATACTGAATCTCAAAATGTTTCTGCACCGGCTCCCGAGCTTCCTACAGCTCCTCAACAAGCGGAGAAAGCTCAAGAAAAAAAGCCTTCTGATTTTCCCGGTCAGGAAATAGAGCATCCTTCTATAAAGGAAACTTCGGTTGAAAAAACAGAAGAAGCTGAAAAAGTTAAGCCTGTTATTATTGAATGGAAAAAGCCCTTTTTTCTTATGTTTGGGCTTGGTGTAGCCGCTATAGTTTTAATGTTGATTCTAAAATAAACTAAGAAATACTATTTAGTTTTTAGGTTTTTTTTCTTAAATTTATTTTATATATTTTTCTGTCTTTACCGAACTTCAGTTTTTTTGCCCAAGTTGTTTGAAGTTTTCCCACTTCGTTTTTGCTCATTATTTTCATCTCCTCAATTTCAAAAAATTCTCTTAAAGGAGTTAAAATCTGGTTTATTTCAAAGCCGTTTTCAGTGTCAGGCAAATCCAATCTTTTCGTTTCCGAAGGTTCCAGATTCGACAAATAGCCGAATATTATTTCCACAGAGCCGTCTTTTTTTAATAATCTATCAACTGTGTTCACAAAAACCTCTTTCGTTTTTACCACATTTTCAAGTAATGTTCCCCAAGGTAAGGTGATGAAAATCTTATCGATTTTAGAAAAAAGCTCGGGCGGTGTGTTATCTATCGAACCTATTACAAAAAGACAGTTTTTTAGTTTTTTTCTATTAGCTTTTTTTGAATATATTTCAAGCTGTTTTTCAGCAGGATCCATTCCAACAAAAAAATTCTCAGGACATTTTAAGGCGTTTTCATAAATAAAACGGCCATCTCCTGTACCTATATCCAGAAAGGTGTTTCTAAAGCTTTGGAAGATATTTTCAAGTTCCTTTTCACTAATATTTTGTTTTTTATTACCTACCACAATAAGCATGGGGAAATAATATCACAGAAAATAGCTTGAATTATTTAATTTATGTGGCAAAATAACTTCACTATGCCAAGAAAGAAAAAGAAGAATTTAAAACAGATGGTTAAGAAAATAAAAAGAACTAAGAAAAAGATGCATCGCGTTAGCTAATGTTTCTGTTGTATTTTTAATTCCCACCAAATCTTCGTTCCCTTCTTGAGAACTCTTTTATTGCTTCCTCAAATTTTTTAGGTGTGAAAGCGGGAAAGTGTGTGTCTGTAAAATAAAGCTCGGCGTAGGCACACTGCCATGACATAAAGCCACTTAATCTTTTTTCACCGCCGGTTCTAATTATGTAATCTATTTGAGGAATACCTGCTGTATCTAGATTTTTTTCGATATTTTCAGGTGTAATTTTTGAACCTTTTTTTTGAATTTTATCTATGGTCCTTATTAATTCGTCATGACCTCCATAGTCTATAGCCATAGCAATAGTAAAATCAGTAAATTTTTTAGTTTCCTTTTCAACTTTGATTAATAAATCTCTCAAAGTTGCCGGTATTCTATCTTTTCTTCCAAGATGTACAAATCTGACTTTTTCCTCCTCACATTTAGACTCGTATTTTTTAGCCATTTCCTCAATGAGATTAAAGAGCATTTTTATTTCCTCTTTTGACCTTTTCCAATTCTCCGTTGAAAAAGCCCATGTCGATATACACTTAATTCCTAAATCTCGGGCTTTTTCTCCTAATTTTTCAAAAGCAATCGAACCCTGCCTATGACCTTCAAAAGCAGGCAATTCTCTTTCTTTAGCCCACCTTCTGTTTCCATCCATAATTATTGCCACATGTTTTGGGAGAATATTTTTAGATAATTTTTCTTTTTTCATAAAGAAGGTTGTATCTTAAAGTTTTTATTTAAATTAAAGTCCGTTTATTTTGTTGAATTCCTGAGCAGTTAACCATTCAGGTTTTGGAATATCTTTGTACTTTGAATTAGGTATAAACTCCGCACCTCCGTTTTTCTGTACCAAAAAATATCCCATCCCACCCATTTTTTCTATTGGTTCATAATCTCCGGGTGTGTGTCCTTCTTTCCAATCATCCAGTGT
>CAZGPL010000067.1:0-2982 GCA_964527375.1 uncultured Candidatus Saccharibacteria bacterium | reverse complement strand
GTGCATTATTTGCGGGAATATTCATTCTGATAATTTTAATGGGCATCTATGTGAACTTCATAAAAAACAAGAATGAAATTGTCTTTAAAACCAACAAAACAGGTGAACTTTGTCTAATCGAAGTAAACTATGCTTTTGGCGTGTGGCTACAAAAAGCGAGAATTCCAATTTCATGCGATAAATTTGACATAGAAAATAATCATGATGGAAATACCACCATTAAGATACCATTCAGTAAAATTAAATTAGTCGAAATTTCTGAAACATATAAAAAATCCACAATTGAGATTTTGACTAAAGATTTCTTTATGCCGGATAAAGAATATATTTATCAATTAAATGAGAAGAGCTTTGCAAATGTAATATATGAAATGCGTAGAGCAGGTGATAAAACTCTTGCTATGGACCACACAATTTATTGTTCATTTGAACCTATGTCTTTATTGTATAAAAAAAAATATTCTATAAAAATAGTAGGGCATAATTGATAAAGCGACCTAAATTGTTTTCTAAAAACTAATAGTCACTCATAGGAGAACCAAAAAGCAGATGAGAGCCATCGACAGAGAGTTAGAGTTGGCGCGAAAAAGGCTTTTAGATCTCACCATGCGTAATCGCTTACTTAACTTTCGTCATAGTCGTGTCAAGTCCCTTCGTATAATTGATGAAATACCAAGTCAAGTATATGATATTTTGGTTATTAAAGAACGCTCAATGGAATTCCTTCCTTTGAAGTTGAATAACCTTAAAAATCAAGCAACGATTGATTCAATTGAAAAGGATAATAGTGAACGTAATAGCTTTGGAGAGAAATCAGAGGATGAATCATTATTATGGAAACTTCCCGAACCGGATGAACCGATTGCCAGTAACCACACAGACCGATTCCTCCAAACATCTTTGGAACCTGATAATCTTCAAAAAAAACTGTTTAAAATACATTCTTTGTCGGAAGAATTTTTTGAAGAGCAGGGTTATTCTATTTTATTTTTAGCATTAGGTTTTCTAGAGTGGAACGAAGGGCCGTCTTCTAATCAGACCCACAAATCACCTTTGATTCTTTTGCCCGTTGAACTTGAAAGAAGAAAAGTTGGAACGGCTTTTACTGTTAAATGGACTGGCGATGATCCTTTAGGAAATATTTCATTAATTGAAAAACTGAAAGAGCAAAATATTAGTTTGCCATCATTTGAACCTCCCGATCAAGGAGATGGCGTAGACAAATATTTCAAGTCAATTAGTGATAGTATCAAAAAGAAGAAAGAATGGAAAATTGTTCAAGATATCTACTTAGATTTCTTTAGTTTTACAAAGTTTGTAATGTATAAAGACATAGATCCTAAAGCTTGGCCTGAGGGAAAATCTCCTACTGATCATCCTTTGATTCGTGCTCTTCTCGATCCTGCGAGTTCAACAATCAACAAGGACTATTCTGAAATACTCTCAATCAATGACATAGATGAAAAGTTAAATTTTGAAAATGTCTATCATGTTATGGATGCTGATCCATCACAAATCTCTGTTATTGAAGAAGTAAAAGCAAACAGAAACTTGGTTGTCGAAGGGCCACCTGGCACAGGAAAGTCTCAAACGATAACAAATCTAATTGCTGAACTTTTAGTTAAAGGCAAATCAGTATTATTTGTGAGCGAGAAGATGGCTGCCCTAGAGGTGGTAAAGAACAGACTTGAGAGGGTAGGCATTGGAGATTACTGTTTAGAACTTCACAGTAGGAAGACAAATAAAAAACTCTTTTTAAAAGAGCTTGACAGATGCCTCCAGAGGGAAAGTAAGGTTCATGAAATTGACAATGAGATTTTTCGAAACCATGAATCGCTTGTAAAATATTTGAATGACTACGTACGTGCATTATCAAAGCCATCAGGAAAATTTGGCAGATCACTATTTGCTTTGTATTGCATGAATGAACTTGTTAATAAACATTTCACAAAAGTAAGAAGAACCATTCCTGATTTACATTTATCTTCAATAGAAGAAGTTGAATTTCGGACTTTCAATGATACGAAGTCTAAGCTCGAAGAAATATCAAACATACTGACCCCTTTGTATCCTATTGACAAAAACCCTTGGCGAGGCTCGAATCCCGGAATTATTTTACCATCAGATATTAAAGTAATATCAAAATCTATAGAGCAAAGTATAAACAGCCTCGATGCCCTTAAAGAGGCAGTCGATGTGTTAGAAGGTATGACTGGAATTATTAAGCCATCATGTCTCAAAGGAGTTAATAATAGCTTAAATTCAGCGATGATTATAGCATCATCAACACCAGTGGATTTAAATGTACTGCTTAACCAAGAATGGAATCAATCCTGTTCTGAAGCTGATAATTTAATTAATAATATTCGCAAGTATATAGAGATAAAAAAGTCATTAAAAAATGTATTCAAAGAGCCAGCCTTTAACCTTAAAGTAGATAATATTCTTGACGACTACAGGAAAGTATCCAAAAAATATTTCAGAATATTTAGCAAACACTATTGGCAAATCAAGCGAGAAATATCTTCTTTGTATAAAGAGGAAATGCCTCGTAAAAAAGAAGAAGTCATAAAATCTTTAGAATTATTATCTTCCCATTACCATCTACTTGCTGGTATTTGTAAATCCAATGAAATAGGAAATAACCTCTTTGGGTCGTTCTGGAAAGCGGAAAATAGTGATCCGAGTGTTCTTAGTAGTTTCGCAGAATGGATTATTTCATTTAGGAAAGAAATTCTCCAAGGGATGCTTTCTGAAAAATCATGTGAATTTATTAAATCGGGTATCTCTAAAGATAAAATTGATGTTCAAATTAAATTTGTTAGAGCATTACTTAATGATGCTTCTGCAATAATTGATTCTTTATTTAAACGAATTTCATTTAACAACCATGAAATATACAAACAGGATTTAGAAGACATTCTATTTCACTGCTGTCCCAACGTTAGTTGAATAAATTCAGTTGGTTGTTAATTTCGGTGT
>CAZGPL010000066.1:0-3039 GCA_964527375.1 uncultured Candidatus Saccharibacteria bacterium | reverse complement strand
CTTTCGTTTTCTTTTTTTCAAATTTAATGTACGATAAGAGCATGGTTCTTGCGGATTATAACGATAAAAACTACGATTACACTAAATATTGGGAGGGTAGGGAATATGAAAATGAGTCAGAGTTTATGGCTTTAAGAAAGCTTTTACCTGGAAATAAACTTGAAAATTTCGGCGTTATCGATATTGGAGGTGGTTTTGGAAGATTGATTCCTGTTTTTAAAGACAGGTTTGAAGATATAACGATATTCGATTTTTCACAAAAATTATTGGAAGTAGCTGAAAAAAATGCAGAGGAAATGGGGTTAAAAATAAAAACTATTAAAGGAGATATTAACGATATTCGAAATATTTTAAACCAAAGATATGATGCCGTTACTATGATTCGTGTTTCCCATCATTTGAATAATATTGAAGAGGTTTTGAGAAACATTAGAGAGATTTTAAAAGATGATGGGGTATTTATACTTGAGATAGCCAACAAGATTCATTTTAAATCTGCTTTATCTAATCTATTAAAAGGGAACCTAAATTATTTTAATAAGGAATCTGTAAGCGTAGCTACAAAAAGCGTGACTTTTTTAAACCACCATCCTAAGAAAATTGAAAGTATTATAGACTTGGCTGGTTTTAGAATAGAGAAAAAACTCTCCGTTTCCAATTTCCGACATCCGTTTTTCAAAAAATTTATACCTTTTAAAATGTTGTTGTTTAAAGAAGATTTAATGCAAAATATCGGAGCCCCTTTTTATTTTGGGCCTTCCATTTTTTACCTTTTAAAGAAGAAATAATTAACCCCTTCCTTTTTGTAATTTTATTTTCATTACATTTGACAGCTTTCCAAAATGTGGTATTATGAATATATATTCAATATAATTATTTTATAAGGAGGTGAGTAACATGCCATATAGAGATGGAACAGGCCCTCAAGGACAAGGTCCTTTAACAGGAAGAGGCTTCGGCCCTTGCGGTGATGGCAGGGGATCTTTCGGAGGTTTTGGATTTGGAAGAGGTCGCGGTAGAGGTTTTGGAAGAGGTTTTAGATTTTGGTCTAGACCTTTAACAAAACAAGAAGAAAAACAAGACTTGGAAAATTATAAGAAAGATTTAGAGGCTGAATTAGAAGCCATTAAAGCTGAAGAAAAAAGCCTTGAGGAAGATAAATAAAAGCGAACCCTCGCTTGTAATAAATACTTGCGGGGGTTCACCCGTATTTGGTATTTTAACAGATATTATGCCTAGACCAAAAATTAAAAGAAGATTACAGTTTAATCCGGATGTAGACTATTTTAAGCCTCGGGGTATCCCTCTACGGGATCTTGATGAGGTAGAACTTTTTATGGATGAGGTTGAAGCTATCAAACTTTACCTTGTTGATGGGTTGGATCAGAAGGAATCGGCTAAAAAAATGAACATTTCTCAACCTACATTTGCAAGAATTATTAGTTCTGCTACTAAAAAAATGGCAGAAGCTTTGATAAAAGGTAAAGCTATTAGAATAGATAAATCTAAGGAATAGAGTATCGTTTTGATATGAAAAATATTTTAATAAAATTTAGCTTAATTATATTTTTTGTTGTTTTATTCGGAAATTTTGCACTAGTTTTTGCTAATAACGTGGGTGAAGAAGATATCCCCTATAAAAATTATGAAGCCGAAATTTTGAAGGTGATTGACGAAAGAGAGAACGAAAACAGTGGCTATTATCAAAAACTTCAAATTAAAATCCTAAATGGAGATTTAAAAAACCAGATATTTGAAGTTGAAAATGGCCTCGGGGAGTCCCCTGTAACACAAAAGTTTAATGTCAAAGATAAGGTAGTTTTAGTGAGATACGACGATGGATCCGGATCCGTTGGATTTTTTATTGATGATTATGTCAGAAGAAGTTCGATGATCTTTCTATTTTTTATTTTTATTATTTTAGCGATTGTTATAGCGGGTAAAAAAGGATTTACCTCATTTTTAGGAATGATAATTACCTTTCTTATGATATTTTGGTTAGTACTTCCACAAATAAGTACCGGAGCTAACCCTTTGCTTATAACATTAATTTTTTCATCAATTGCTATTCCTGTCACTTTTTATCTTTCACACGGATTTAGTAAAAAAACCAATGTTGCCGTAGCGGGAACCTTTATTTCTCTGGTTATCACCGTTGTTTTATCAAGTTTTTTTGTTAATGCGGCAAAACTAACCGGATTTACATCTGATGAGGCTTCTTTTTTGCAGTTATTAAAGGGTGACGGTTTTAGTATGAGAGGGATACTTTTGGCGGGGATAATTATTGGAATGTTGGGTGTTTTGGATGACATAACGATTTCCCAATCTGCAATTGTTTTTCAATTAAAAGAGGCTAATAGCAAATTGAATTTTTCAGAGCTTTACAAAAGATCCATGGACGTTGGAAAAGATCATATTGCTTCTATGATAAATACTCTTGTTTTAGTTTACACAGGAGCATCTTTGCCGTTACTTTTGCTTTTTACTGACTCTACACATACCTTCGGAGAAGTGGTAAATTATGAAATAATTGCTTCTGAGGTTATTAGAACTCTGCTTGGCAGTATCGGATTAGTTTTAGCGGTTCCTGTAACTACTTTTATTGCCGCAAGCATCGCGGAAGCAGATAAGGGGGTGTAGTTTTTTATGAAAATATTAAAATTTGGGGCTGTTTGGTGTTCCGGTTGTTTAGTTATGAAACCCAGATGGGCAGAAATTGAAGCTGAAATGCCTGATTTAGAGACAGAGTATTATGATTTTGATAACGATAAGGAAATGATTGAAAAATATCATATCGATCATACATTACCGGTTTTTGTCTTTCTGGATAAAGATGGGAACGAGATTTTAAGATTGACCGGAGAGGTGGATAAGGTTAAGCTTATTGATGTAATAAAAGAGAATTTAGATAAATAAAATGAAAATTAAAAAGTATTTTACATTGTTAATACTTGGAATTATTGGACTTTTCTTTTCAAGTAAGGTTCTTGCAGATGATAAAGTTAATGTTTACCTATTTTGGGGTGAGGGTTGTCCTCA
>CAZGPL010000065.1:0-3139 GCA_964527375.1 uncultured Candidatus Saccharibacteria bacterium | reverse complement strand
AAGTTTTCTGGCGATTTTTTCCCTTGTCCTTTCCCCCGCAGTTTTTGCGGAAGAGAGTGAAAACATCGTAAGACCTGTTTTTGTCCCTGTATCATACATAACATTCTCTCAGGCAAAAGTTTCTGCTGTTGGGGATCAGATAAATTTATCTTTTGATCTCATCAACGGAAACGATGCTCATTCGGGCTTAAAGTATGGAGTTACCTTAAAAGACAAAACCACCGACCTTGTTTTAGATGAATATGTCTACCCGGGAGAATTTACTTTAGAATCTAACTCTACTATTTCTAAAAAACTAGAATACAAAACTCCCGGTGGTTTAAATGGGGAATATCTTGTTAGGGTTTATTTGAAAAATAAAAATGGTTTAATTATGGGTTTGTCAGAACAACTAGACGTTAGTTTTGTTTCAGAAGATAAAATCACTGAAATACTAACAGAATCTTGTTTTGTTGTTGTTTCCAACAAGCCAGAAGAACCTATTAAAGATTTACAACAAGAGTTTGTGGTTCCAGAAGATGGTGCTTTGAGGGTTTCTTGTAGCGTAAAAAATAATAAAGAAGAAGAGATAAACATAAGCCCCATTTATGAAATATATAAAAACAGCTTATATGGAGACTTGGTCTTGAAAGAAGGGGAAGATAAAAATGAAGTCTTAAAAGCTGGTGAAGAGAAAGAGATAGAATGGATTTTACCAAAAATGTTTGAAGCCAAAAATTATTCAGCTAAAATTTATATTAAGAGTGGGGAAGTCTATTCAAATAGTTTGGTTTTAGCTTATTCTTCTTCTGAAAGTAAGGGTAGCATTAGCAACATATCCCTAGATAAAACTTTTTATAAAAAAGGAGAACTTGTTAATTTGTCGGTGGTTTGGTTTTCGTCAGAGGAAGGAGATGATTTTGTTTTGAAAACAAAAATTTTAGATGAAAAAGGAGAAGAGTGTTTACCAGAGACATCCAACTCTCCAGTCTCCAAAGGAAAAATAACAGTACAAGAAGAAATATTAAAAAAATGTAAGAACCCTATTGTTTTTGCTGAGATATTAGATTCAGAAGGAGAGCTTATAGCTGAAAACAGTTGGGCATTTGAATCAATCAGAAAACTAGATGAGACATTAATTACAGATATTGTCATTTTAGCTTTAATAGTAATTCTTGTAGTCGCAGGAATTATCATCTTCTTTGTTAAACCAAAAAATAAAAAAGAAGAATTAAAAAATAATGAAAACACTAACCATGAAATTAAAAATGAAAACCAATAAAAACTTATATTTTTTTATATTGTTACCCCTGTTTCTTGTTTTAGGATGTTTTTTGTTTAAAAAGACAGAAGCTACAATAGTTACACCTGATTTTCAAGGAGTAGGTTCTGGTATTTGGACAGATGGAACTTATCAATTTATTTATGATGGAAGCAAACTAAGCCAGATAAAAACAGATCCAATTCCTTTTTATTATCAAGTAGAAAACTACCCACCTTCTCGCACTTTAATAATAGAACCCGGTTATAAAATTATAAAGCAGACCGAACCTTCAGGTTCAACTCCTGGGGAAGTTCTTTTCAGGGAAGATGGAAATACTTATTATCCTGCTTATAATGTTTCTACTGGAGGAGGGGTAGGTCAACCACAAACAGGTTGTTCTGGTGGATTAAAACAATATATTACTTGTGTTCCAAATACGGGATGGGAGAAAGATGTCTGTCCTCATGATGTTGCTCTTAATAATTCTTCCTCCGCAGATCCTCATTACTGCCAAGGAAGTGTTAGCTTTGAGTTAAAGTTTAAGGAAATAAAAGAATTAGGTGTACAAATCTTTGTAGCCCCAGCTTCAACAGGTGTAGCTCAGGCGACAGACGCGACCATTAAATATGGAGAGGGAGTAGAAATAAGATGGACAACTACAAACGCTTCAGATTTAACCATTTGTGAATGTACTTATGGTGAGGGTCAAAGTTGTGGGACTTCTTATGGGAAAGTATCGGAATATAAAGACCCAAGCGTTGGTTTTTTATATCCACAGGTCACAACAAAATATACAGTTAGCTGTTGTTCCCCAGGTTTAGACCCAGATTGCCCTTCTTCTTTATAATGAACAAGTATATGAGACTCTTTAATTAAAAAAGGTATCAGAAACCTTTAATTTATAAACAGAGTGATATTATGAAATTATAAGTAAGACAAACCAGGATGAAGAAAAGATTTTTGACATCTTTTTTCCCGACCACGAAACACCATTCCTTCCTCATTTTAGCCGGATATGCCGGTGCTTGGTTTCTGTTTGCTATATTATTAGATTCTTGTTAATTAAGGTATTAAAAGATAGTTAACCTTTGTCACCCCAACCTAACATATTTGTCACCCCATATGGTTAACTGAACAAACCCTTGACAAAACAGACTGTTTCTGATATACTTAAAGCAAATAGTAAATTGAAAATCACCATGAAAAATGTTTTTGTCTTCCTAATTTTGGCCATCCCTTTATTTATGGGGTGTGAAAAAGATCCAATAGTGGTTCCGCCAATTCCACCAATTGTTGTGACCCGTACGGTTCTAGTCGGTAAAATAGGCAAGGGCACGGTAAATCCTGACACTTTGACCAAGGTTGTTTATGGTGAGTCTCTTACCATAACAGCCACCCCTGACCCCGGCAACTCTCTGTATTCGGTAAAAGTTAGTTATGATGGGGAGGAGAAAAATATTGAAATTACTCCTACAGCATCTTCTTTCCAATACACTTTACCGGAGGTTAAAGTTAACACAAAGGTTGTCTTTGAATTTATTGAGACTGATAATCTAATCATCTCGATATTAGAACCACCCCTGAAGTTAAAGGACATAAGTACCTTTTCTTCAGATGGAACTTATCTTTACTCCTCTGTTTTGATGGAACCTTCCATCTCAATGTCCTATTACTTTTACTACCCAGAGGGTAAGCTTATAGCTTACTGGGCCGATGGTACTACTCTTTATTTTTCGGCCGAATGGTACCTGAAGGAGAGGGTTCTTTACTTTGGGGGTAATCCATATCCCATCGTGGAGCTTACACCAACTAGGTTGGTGTACAAGAATGACTTTGGGGTGAGTGGATATGTGGTATATACTTATGAAAGATAGGTTAACCGCTTAATCAATGATT
>CAZGPL010000064.1:0-3162 GCA_964527375.1 uncultured Candidatus Saccharibacteria bacterium | reverse complement strand
GGTTCTTTAAAGAAAAGAGGAGACTTAAAATCTTTAGTGGTTCTTACTGGCGGAGAGCATGGAACGATATTGGAACTTTTTTCTCAAAAATGTAACATAAACATATAAATATGACAGACGAATCTAAAATAGAAAACATAACAAAACCAACACCAGAACACATAGCAATAGCGAAAGAATTACATGAAGATGCACAATCTTTTGAAGAATTAATTATAAAAATTCGGGATGTTGTACATGACAATATCAACAATCACCCAAACACACCATATCCTAAAACACTTCTTGAATCTAGATTTTCACCTGTTGATGAACAATATTCCGAAGGAGTTGGATCTTGTGGTGCTGAAGTAAATATTGAAACTGATATGTTACGATCTCTTGGGTTTAAAGTTAAAAAAGTACATGGATCAATTGAAGGTCTAACACAAGCACACGCGTGGTTTAAAGTTTGGAGTGATAGTTTACAAGAATGGGTACCCTATGATTTAACTCAAAAAACAATGAGGCCTAGAGAGAAACATCATGAAATAGCAGTGTGTGATGAATGGGATGAAATCAAAGGCTTGATTATTGAAACTAACAACAAGTTATCAAAAAATCGTATTGAATAAACAACTGGCGGAGGGTACAGGATTTGAACCTGTGGACGGCAATTAACCGTCACGGCTTAGCAAGCCGCTGCATTACCACTCTGCCAACCCTCCATGGATTGCAAAAGGAACACGGTGATATTATACCAACTTTCTAACTTTTTAAAGCTTTTTACTTAATGAGAAACACTTAACATCCAATGCCCCGGCATTAAACAAAACTTTCGAGGCTTCTAAAAAAGTAGCTCCGGTGGTACAAATATCATCCACTAAAACAATTTTTTTACCATCTATTTTTCGAGCCACCACAAATGAATTTTTAATATTCTCAAACCTCTCTTGTCTGGAAAGATCATGTTGAGCATGTTTATCCTTTATTCTAGTAAGAATAGAGTTATCTACAGGTAGGCCAAATCTCCTGGCAAAAACCTTAGAAATAATATCTGCCTGATTAAAACCCCTCATTTTTTGCTTTTGCCTGCTTACGGGAATAGGAACAGCTATAAAACCTTCAAAAGAATACCCCATCTCGTACATAATGTTTACACCTTCAAATGAAAGCCTTTTTAAACAAGAAAAAAGCCGGGATGAATACTTAGATTTTCTTATGCATTCCCGAACGTTTTTTTCATAAATAAAGGGACTGATAAGTTGAGAGGGGTAAGGTTTTTTCACACAATCGTTAATTTTATCCATTAGTTTGTTAGGATTACCCGTTTCTTCACCAAGACGATAGGTAGAAGATAACCCGGAATAGTAGTGGTATTGGTGAGTAACACCGTTTTCTGAAACTTTATCGCAGATTAAACATCTCTGCTCACTCAGAATTGAACAATTTGAGATACAATTTTCGCAAAAAACATCTCCGACAGCACCACAGAACACACATTTTGGAGGGAATATTGTATTAATTAGTTTTTCCATAGATTATCCACAATAGCTTATTAGTTGTCATAACAATATTTTAACAACTAGAGACTTGTAGTATTCAATACTTTAGGTCCTGTAGTATAAATATACCAGGAACCTCCGAGAGGTGAAGTATGATAAGTCTATTGAGAATAGAAATAATAAAAAAACCTCGAGATTTTAAGATAACTCGAGGGTTAAAAAGTAATAACGATCATCTACCATCCGCTTTCTTTTTATTAAGAACCGTAACAGGACTGTCTGTTTTGAAACTATACACAACGGGTATGTCGGGGTTTCCAGGTACAACGTTTTTAAAAACTCTTCTGGTTTTAGTTTGATACCCCTCGTCAGAAAATACAGCTTGACCACTTTTTATTGCTTTTTTTATGGCTAAAAGCATCTCTCTATTCATCTTTACTCCATACCTTTCTTCTAATCTCTTTTTGGTATGGGCTCTGTCAGAGTATTGCTTCAGCGTTACTCCTGAATGGAGTTTTTTCTTTCCATGGCCTCTTTTTTTAACACGAACGGCCATTTATACCTCCTTTCCTTCTATTATTTGAGATATTTCTAACTATAAAATACTATGATAATTGGAAACACAATACTCTATTTAGAAATTCCTGGCAGGGATGGCGGGAGTTGAACCCACGTTCTAATACATTTTCGCACAGTATCTACAAGTTTATTTGGAATTTACTTAAGAAAACAGGTCTCCAAAATAACCTTTTGCGTTTTCCTGCAAGTTTTTTCTTTGAGCTTTTGCCCTTGGCGACTTGAGATAACCGACCTCAAGATACCTCATCTAGGTTTTATTAGACTAAGACGGAAACTTTCCCAGAAAAATTACCGGTGTCTGTCTTAAGCTTAACTTTAGTTAAGCGAAGACGGCAGCCATTGCTGGCTTAAATGCTTTTTGATCGGCATTTATATTTTTGCTAAATTAAGGCTTTAGCAAACCTACTTGCAACTGTGAAAAATATGCATTAGTCAAATCCAATGCATCCCCTTTTTAAAGTTCCTTGGTAGTACCAAGTGTGAGTATTATACAATAGAAATGTTGATAAATCAATATCAAATGGGGTTGGGAAACCCACTTTTTCTAAACTCCTTTTCTTCTATCTTCATATCTTTTCTAATCTGCCTTTCCTTTGCAGTCTGCTTTTTTTCAAATTCTTTTTTACCTTTTACAACAGCAAACTCCAGCTTAATTTTATTGTTAGATAAAACCAAAGCCAAGGGAACTGCTGTTTTTCCTTTTTCAGAAATCTCTCTATTTACTTCTGCAATTTCATTTTTATTAAGTAATAACTTCTTATCTCTCTTTTCATCTTGAGGGGAAATTTCATTTGACTGCTTAGAGTACCTGCCAATCTTCATATTAGTAATAAAAACCTCACCACGAAAAATCTTTATAAAAGAGCCCTCAAAATCAACTTTTCCTTCTCTTATTGCCTTTACTTCATGACCTTTTAAAACAATACCCGCATCAAACCTACTTATAATAGAGTGATCAAACAGTGCTTTTCTATTTTTTGCTAGTAATTTTCCTTTTGCCATGTTGTAAAAATCATTTTACCACTACCCAAAATTTATGCGATTTTGTTATAATAAATTCGTTATTATGAAAAAAAATTTGAAGGCATTTTTTATTTTT
>CAZGPL010000063.1:0-3178 GCA_964527375.1 uncultured Candidatus Saccharibacteria bacterium | reverse complement strand
TTTCTATTGGTTCATAATCTCCGGGTGTGTGTCCTTCTTTCCAATCATCCAGTGTTATCAAAGGTTCGTTACCAATATTTGACCACGAGTGGCCCCATTCCTCGGTAACTACTAGTTCATCGCCAGGTATAAGCTCTACAAAGAATATTTTATCCAAATAGTCCGGCGCCCAATCATCATCAATCAGCTTTCTTTTTTGCAGTATGAAAATTCCTTTCCCACTTAATAATTTATATCTTTCCGGTACATTAGTAGAGTGATAATGGCCGAACGTTTTTGGAAACTCTCCATCAAAAGAGCCTGGACAAATTACTGTCATATTTTCCCAAGTTTTTGAAACATTTGAAAATACCCAATAAACAGAAACCGATTCTCCCAAGTTTTTTTGGATTTCAGAACTAGCCAGAACCGGAACCATTTCTTTTAGCGTTCTAGTAGATTTGAGCAGCATTCTTAGTTTTCTTTTTTAGTATTCAACTAATACTTTAACGTTGGACTTTTCCTTTAATTCAGCGGTCAAAGTTTGATATTCAGTTGCCATCTTCTCCTGTTTAAGTTGCTCACTAACAATACTCTTGATTTGTTCCATGTCAGTATCTTCCGGGAAGGAATCCTTGTTCTCATCTATATAAGATTGAACTTCTTCATCGGATACGATGATTCTACTTAAAAGGAGTCTCTCGGTGATAAGATTTGTTTTCAAATTATCCTTTAAATCTTCCATAGTCATATTGCTCTCTTGAAGGACCTTTTCTAATGTAGTTCCCGATGCTTTAATTTCTTCCTCTGTTTGGTTTAGTTCGTCCTCTATATCTTTCTCGGTTATTGTTATACCTTTGTTGGTTGCTTCCTGTTGAATTAGCTCTTGAGTTACCAAATAATCAAGAATATTAGCCCCGTAATATTTTTCCATTTGTTTTACGATTTTTGCTCTCCAGATAGGTTTTCCGTTAACTGTGGCGGCAATTAAAAAGCCTTTCAAATAGTATCCCGAGAGGAAAGATAGCATTACTAACAATATTCCTATTGATAGTATCCTGTTCTTTTTATAAAAAGCGCAAACTGGATTTGCTCCTTTTGTTGTAACTTTTTTCGCTTCTTTTTTAGTACTTTCTGCTTTCTCCGAACTATTAGTTTTCTTTTCTGAATTTTTCATTGGCAAAGTATATCATATAAATCAAATACAAATAATTTATGAAATTTTTCTTGGGGTATAATCACCCTTAATTTTTTCAAATTTTTCACCTATCTGAGAATTGTTATACGTTTCCTCACTTACTCTGGCTTTTGCTTTTTTACCATTATCTGTTTTGAAAATTAACTTGTAAACGTGATTTTCCCCATCTTCATCTGTTATATCCCTCTTTTTAATTAACTCGCCTTTCCACGTGGAATCTTTTTCTTTTTTACTTTTTAAAGTAAAGAAAATTGTTAGACCTGCTACGAGTAATATTGTCATTATTAATTCGTTTGTTTTCATGTTTTAGATATTACACCAAAACCTAAATTTTGTAACAAACTTACACTAAGTGTTAGAATTGATGTATGAAAAAAAATAATATCCTGCCCATAATGATTGTTGTCCTTTCCATAAATTTCTTTACTCTCGGTCTTTTAATGCTTAGACAGAGAAGTTGTTCGTGTCCGAAGTGCCCCACACAGGAAGAAAAAATTGTAGAGAAGGTGGTTCGAGCTGAAGGTAAGGTAATAAAATCTTCAGGTCCCGAAGAGTCGATTTTTCTTTACGGTCTGTTAAAAAGAGAAAAAATTCCTGAAGATTTGGACATGGGGGAGTATCGTTATACTTTACATTTTAGTGAACCGCATCTTTTATTACAAAGTTCCTCCGGTGGTCCAAAGTACATTGAAGATATTCAATTGAATGTTTCTGAGGATACAGTTTTTTATTACAAAATTGAAGATTTAGTTGGCAAAGACGTCGAGGTTTACGGTTTTAAGACTTACGGTTTGGCAGAAACCGATGTGTTTCAAATTGAAGCCATCAGAGAGTATTAATTTCACAATTTACTTACTTTGTATTAGAATTTTAATATGAACAAAAACAAAAAAACAAGTTTACTAAATATGAAAGCCCCTTTCCTTTTCGTAGGAATTTTAGCCTTTGTACTATTTCTTGGTAATTTAGTTTTATTTGAGGATTATTTTAAGGACGGTTTAGTTTTAGGAGCTAGTAAAAAAGCAGATACCGAAAAGAGTGGTAACGTCCTTCCCGCAAGTGCTAATAAGTTAGATAAAGCAAATCCGAAGACTGCTAAATCACAAACACATGTGCAAAAAGTCAAAGATGTGGTTAGTAGTTTGGAAGAAGTTGCTGTTGTTGAAGAGCAGGCAGGAAATGAAGATGTTAGTGAAGAAATCGTTGATGTAGCTGAAAATATCGAAAGTATTGTATCTGATAATGTCGATTCTATAGATGAAGTTGAATCCAGACCTGCTTGGAAAACTCTTTTGATAGGTCCTGATTATAAAAATTTGGGTCAGTTAAGAAGTAGCTTAGTAAAAGTGGATAATGAAATTAAAAAAATGACTAGAACTATGACTAGAGTTGAAGGATCTGAGAGCGAGAGTGCGATTCAAGCACGTTTAGGTGATTTAGAAATGGAAAGAAGCAGAATAACATCTATGATTACTGAGAATGAAGAAAGTTTTAGCCTCTTAGGTTGGGTAGCAAGATTATTGACCGGATATAAGGTTGGTGAGAATGTGGAAAATGTCGTGGTAGATTAATATTCTTGAGACTTTTTTATTGCGTTTATTTTTTTTGGAAAACAAAGAAGGGCATCCATAGGATGCCCTTCTTTGATTTATCTACCTACAAGTAAATTGTAGTTAGTTCTGATGTCCCGTGTCATTTCTGTAGTTTGACATAGTTCCTGACTTTGTTGTTGTTTGTGAACTTTTTTGAGTTGCAGTACCGGTCCTATTAATATTTTGGTTTTCGGTATTGGTACCGTCTCTTTCGGCTTCCATAGCAGCAATAGCATCATTATGGTAACTGAATAGTTCTATGCCTGTAAAAGCAGGGTCTACACCCTCGGGATAGTTGGCGTTGTGATGAGCCAAAGTTACCTTTGACGTAATCATAGCCATAGGTAAAAATATTGAACTTATAAGTAATACTCTCTTCATTCTTGTACACCACCTTTCTAAGGCAGAA
>CAZGPL010000062.1:0-3213 GCA_964527375.1 uncultured Candidatus Saccharibacteria bacterium | reverse complement strand
TGGGAAGCTCACAGAGAATTTTTCAAAGAAAGAGGCTTTTTGGAAATGAATATTCCGGTTTTGGAAAACACGCCGGGAGGGGCAGACGCAAATCCTTTTGTCACACATATGGATGCACTCGATCAGGATTTTTATTTAAGAATCTCCCAGGAACTATATTTAAAAAGACTAATTGGCGGAGGATATGAAAAAGTTTATGAGATTGGGCCAAGGTTTAGAAATGAAGGTTTGTCCGACGAACATCTTCCGGAACATATTGCCATGGAGTTTTATTGGGCATACGCAAATCACGAAGAAGGAATGAAATTTGTGATAGATCTTTTTAGGTACGCTGCAGATAAAGTATACGGAAAACAAACTTTCAACATGAGAGGTTTTGAGGTTGATCTTTCTAAAGAATGGGAGATTAAAGACTACTCAGAGCTTATCAAAGAAGTTTATAACATTGACGTTTTCAATACTAATCTAGAAGAAATTAAAAAAGCATTAAAAGATAATAATGCCGAGCTTCCGAAAAAATTAACAATTGAAAGAGGAATAGATCATCTTTGGAAAGAACAAAGAAAGAAAATTTGCGGACCGATGATGATTGTAAATGAACCGAAAATGCTTTCTCCTCTTGCAAAAGAAAATCCCGAGAATCCTAAACTTACTTTAAGATTCCATCCTATCTTAGCAGGCAGTGAGCTGGGAAACGGTTTTTCAGAACTTAACGACCCAATAGATCAATTTGAAAGATTTAAGGAACAACAAGAAAAAAGGGATGAAGGAGATGCGGAAGCACAATTTATGGATGTGGATTTTGTAGAAATGCTTGAGTACGGAATGCCACCTACATGCGGATACGGACACTCCGAAAGAGTCTTCTGGTTTTTGGAAGATGTGACAGCAAGGGAAGGTGTTCCTTTTACACAACTTAGACACGAGGTGGACGAGATAAATAAGGAAATCTACGGGTTATAATTACCGGGCTCAGCCCGTAACTGAACCCTTTTTCTTTGTACCTATAACAAAATTAACATTATTAACTATTTAAAATTAGCAGGGCTGAGCCCTGCTCAGGGCTCAGCCCGGAACCAAACTATGAAAAAACTAGACATACAAACAGCGACAGAGTTACTTCATGAAAATATGCAGAATAAAAACTTGCGTAAACACTGCTATGCGGTTGGTAAAGCCTTATCGGAATTTTACGATTTTTATTTGAATGAGGGAAGAGATGTTGGAAATCTAACGAAAGAACAATGGGAAATTGTTGGAATTTTGCATGATGCAGATTGGGAAAAAACTACTGAAAATCCCGATAGACACGTCTTTGAACTAATAAGTTGGCTTGAAGATTACAACGTGGCCGAAGAATTAATAAACGCTCTTCAAACTCATAATTATAAAATGGCAAAAATAAGAGAACCTCAAACTTTATTAGAATGGACACTTGAATGTTGTGATGAACTAACCGGATTTATTGTTGCAGTAGCACTTGTGATGCCAAATAAAAAACTCTCTGAAGTATCTATAGAAAATATTTTTAAAAAATTTAAACAAAAAGAGTTTGCACGTGCAGTAGAAAGAGAACAAATACTTCAATGCAAAGATAAAGTAGGTCTTGAACCTGAAAAATTCGTGGAAATAACTCTAAGAGCAATGCAAAAAAATGCCGATCTTCTGGGCCTTTAGAACCAACATTGTTACACCCGTGGTATTATTTATATATGCCTATAAACTTGTTTAAAAAGAAAGAAGATTCTCAAAAAAATATAGAAACTGAAGATAATAAAAGTATTCTGGAAAAAACGGAGCAATTATCTAAAACGGACCACAGTACCAAAAACTTAAATTACGATGCTCCATCAATAATTGATATTAATGCAAAAGAAAAAGAAATAAAAGGTAAAAAAATACGTTTCAAATTAATAACAAAAGTAGTTACTCTTTTTTTCATGTTTTTAATACTTGCTCCTATGAGCGTGAGATTTTATAAGAGATATATTCTAAAACCTGACCCAATACCACAACCTCCAATTGAAGAAAAAGACCCATCCGTGGTAGATATGAATGATCCGGAAAGTATAGTTGAGTATAAAAATGACCAACTGAAACTATTTTTAGAACATTTAAGAAAAGCGTCTTTGTTTGAGAATACAAGCCAACTAGACCTCACGAAAAAAACAGAAATAATTTATGATAAAAATAATCCAAACGAAAACATCACACTGGAGAACTTAACAGAAGGTTATATATTTAGAGTATCCGCATTCTCAACCACATTAAGAAAAATTGACGATATAGCTCGGGTTAAAAAAGAGGCATTTTCTATATCATGTCCTGAAACTGCAAAACTAACTGACATTGTAGGAACAACAGTAGACGGTATTGAGGGAAGAACTTTTGAAGTTTTAAATTGCGGGGCAGATTACAAAGTCACATATGTTGTAAAAAACGGTTTAAATTATGAGTTTGCTCAAATTTTTAAAGGTGATATTGGTTATAGACAACTTTATGCTGCTGAAACAGAAAATATATTGAGATCTATAAGTTTTTATCCTGATGAAGTACCGGATCTTGGACCTATAGAAACCTACAATAGTGACGAATATAAAATATCTTTTGAATATCCAAGATTTCTAGACAAAGAATGTTGTAATATCAACGGTCCAATATCTAACAGTTCTCGTGTAATACTTACTTTGGCTCATCCTGATACTTATGTTGATGAAAATAATCTGGATGTTATAGGATTTTTTGTAGATCAGTACGAAAAAATTAGTTTTGATACTTATATAGAAAATCAAAAAAATCTCCTAACAGATGATTATATAGTCACAAAAGGTGAACCGCCAAAACCTGAAATTAGAACTGTGGCAATTGGGGATAGAGAGGGAACTATGTTAAGAGGATATTCGTGGAAAGGTAACGATTTACTTTATATCGATATAACAAAAGATAGTAGGCATAAAAAGATTCTGGCTATTTCTATAAAAAATATCTCGGGGGAAGATTTTGATAATATTGTGAAGAGTATTTTTGAGTCTTTTATTTTTTATTGAGCTCAGTTCCTGAATGGTGACCCCGCCGGGAGTTTTGCTACGCAAAGCAATTATTTCGCTTTGCTACATAATAGTTGATCCCGCTAAAGCTAGTTCGCTTCCTTACGAGATCACATGAACAGAACCACCACCTCACTTCGTTCGGTGGTGAACCTGTTCGTGGTGA
>CAZGPL010000061.1:0-3247 GCA_964527375.1 uncultured Candidatus Saccharibacteria bacterium | reverse complement strand
TATCTTAAAGCCTCTATAGGTTGTAACTTTGAAGCTCTTTGTGCAGGATACCATCCGAAGACAATTCCGATAAGGCAAGATACTCCTACAGCAAGTAATATAGAAGGTACAGATATGACGGAAGGAAGGCCCATTGTCTTCGTTAGAATTATTGATACTCCGACTCCAAGAAAAACCCCTAAGACACCACCTGCTACAGTTAAAACGATGGATTCAACTAGGAATTGAGCGATTATTGTTTTTCTTTTAGCCCCCAACGCTTTTCTTATCCCTATCTCCCGTGTTCTTTCCGTTACGGTAACAAGCATTATATTCATTATTCCAATACCCCCGACTATAAGAGATATTGCCGCTATCCCGGTTAGAAGTGTAGTAAATGTACCGGTTATTTCGTTTACAGTTTCAAGAATCTCTTCTTGTGAGGATATTGAAAAATCCGCTTCTTTCGGTGTTTTTAAATTATGTCTTTCTAAAAGAAAATATCCAAGTTGATTCACAGCGGCATCAGATAAATTTTCATCTTTAGCGCTTACGTAAATGTTGCTTACGTGATCTACGCCAAAAAGAACTTTTTGAGCAGTGGTTAAAGGAATAAAAACTGATTCGTCGGAACCATCCATACCTGAATTTCCTTTGGACTCAGTTACCCCGATTACTCTAAAAGAATTACCATTTATTCTTATGTTTTGACCAATCGGATTTGGAATATCAGAAAATAACTCTTCAACAACGCTCGGTCCAATAACCGCAACTTTTGAAAGCATATCCAGATCTTTACTTAATATCTCTGTTCCATACTCAACATTGATATTTCTTAAATAAAAATAATCTTTAGTAATTCCTGAAATATTGGAATTCATATTATTTTGGCCAAAAGATATTTGTGCTCTTGAGGAATATACTGCAGCAACTTTATCTATAGTTGTAATTCTTTCAGATTTTTCAATTTCCAGAGCATCTTCATAGGTTAAAGTGATTGCTCCTCCCTGGTTTCCTCTAATAAAACCTGATTCTATAGATCCCGGTCTTATGGTTAGTAAATTAGAACCTAAAGATTGAATTCTGCTTTTTATGCTTTCCTGACTAGCCTGTCCAAGTGTCATTAAAGCTATAACCGAACCAATACCGATAATTATTCCCAAAGCAGATAGTCCGGTTCTCATCCTATTTGTTTTTAATACTGAGACACTTTCTTCGAATATTTCACCTATTTTCATTTAGATTTTTCCTTTCCGTTCTTTTTATCTGAAACTATTTTTCCGTCAACTAAAGATATTGTTCTTTTTGTTCTGTTAGCTATATCTTCCTCATGGGTAATTATTACTATGGTATGGCCCTTTTTATTTAAATCACAAAAAATATCCATTATTTCCATAGCCTGTTTTGTAGCTAAATTTCCGGTAGGTTCGTCGGCTAAGATAATACTTGGATTTGTGGACAAAGCTCTTGCTATTGCTACTCTTTGTTTTTCTCCACCTGAGAGTTGGTTTGGAGTATTATCTAATTTATTTCCCAGACCTACGGATTCAAGCAGTTCTTTAGCCTTTTCAAACCTTTCTTTTTTTGGAATTTCTGCGTAAGCCATTGGTAAACAGACGTTTTTTATTGAAGATGTTCTTGAAAGCAGGTTATATGCCTGAAAAACAAAACCTATTTCCTTGTTTCTAATTTCCGCCAGTTCATCATCGAACAAATTTTCAGCATTTTTTTCGTTAATTATGTAATTTCCGGAGGTCGGAACATCCAGGCATCCCATTATGTGCATCAGAGTAGATTTCCCCGATCCCGATGGTCCGACTATTGCCACAAACTCACCCTTTTCGATTTCAAAACTTACACCTGCAAGAGCTTGGGTTTGAACCTCACTACCGTTATAAACCTTAGTGATGTTTTTTACCTCAATCAGAGGTTTCATCTCATAAAACCTCCAACACCGGGCATTCTCATACCGTCCACTCTGGATCCTTCGTTAGTGAAACCCTCTGTCGGGAGAGAATTTATTTTCACTATATCTCCTTCATTTAGACCGGATGTAACTTCCGTGTATCTATTTCCTGATATTCCTGTTTCAATAAAAGTCTTTTCTTCCCTTTCGTCTCTTATAACAGTAACGTATTTTTTCTTTTCAGAGATTTCAATTGCTGATGTAGGTACTAAGATAGCATCACTTTTTTCATCAATTATGATATCGGCATCTATTCCCATGTTGGGTAAAACTAGATCAGAGTTTTCATCAAATTTTACTATCACGGGGTAGTTTGAGACACCGCTTGTTGATGTTCCGATTTTATCTATACCTGCAACCACACCTGAAAATTTCTTCCCATCTATGCTGTTTAAAGTTAAATTTACTTTTTGGCCTACTTTAATTTTATTTATATCCACTTCCGATATGTTTAAACTCGCAATAGGCGTTCCTTCTTTTCTTATGGAGGCTACAGTAGAAGAAGTACGTTCTGATAATGAGTTAGAAATGTCCATTCCTTCAACGACCAATATGTTTGCAATAATACCGCTATCCGGTGCCACTATCGTTGGGGATTGTGCTTGGTAGGAAAGCCATGATTTATTCAACGATACTTGCGCTTGGGTGATTGATTCTTTTTGTCTGTCGTAATCAGATTTTGCTGTTAAATAAGAGTTTTCGGATATTTTATAGGATTCTCTTTCTTCCTCTGTTTGGTAACTATTTTCTTCTTTTTCGTTATCAAAATTATTTTCTGCATTAATTAGAGAAGATTCTTTTGTTAAAAGTTCGCTTTTTGCTCTTTCGAGGGATATTTTAGCCGAAAGATACGAAGCGTAGGCTGAAGCTAGAGTTTCCTCGCCGTCGGAGTTTAAAGTAATATCCATTATCTTCTGCCCTTTCACAACCGTATCTCCCTCCTGTACATATACCTTTTTTACTATCCCGTTTACGCTTGTAGTAACAGCTAGGTAGTTTGCTGATTCTATTGTCCCTGATGCTGAAACTGTTGATGAGATATTTCCTTTAATAACCTGTTCACTAGTAGATGCTTTTTCAATTGGTTTTTTATCTTTACTTAAGTATTCCTGACCTGCTATAACCGCAAGAGTCATTAAAGTTCCAATTACCATCAATCTTCTATGTTTAGTTAAAAATCCTTTTATTTTTTTCATGTTAATACTTTAAAATTTATAAACTGAGAAATTACTGAGAATAGGGTAGTTTGATTATAAACTCAGTACCATTGTTAACTTCACTTTTAACGGATATTTTACCATT
>CAZGPL010000060.1:0-3328 GCA_964527375.1 uncultured Candidatus Saccharibacteria bacterium | reverse complement strand
TGGTGACCCCACCGGGAGTCGAACCCGAGTTTCCAGGTTGAGAACCTGGCGTCCTAACCATTAGACGATGGGGCCTTAATCTAAACTAAGAAATTCTCACGTAATCAATTTAGCAATATTTTCCAAGGTATACCACTTTTTATCCGCCGAAGCTTCAGCGTAGGCGGAAGATGGGGCCATACGCACAAAACATTCTACCAAAAAACTCTAAATATTAGCAAAACTAGTTTTGAGTAACAACCTTAATTAAGTATAATAAAATTAATGTCTAAAGATTTCAAAAAATTAATTCCAATAACTGTATCGCTTATGATAATTTTTTCGCTGACATATTTTTATTTTTCAAAATACTCTCCGAAAGTTTTAAAGAAGGTAACTGAGGTCAAAGGATTAAGCAGTATTTACACTGACGATGTCCCATACCCATCGGATGCAGTTAAAATAGGCACAAACCAAACTCCTACAACTAGACAAACAACTTTTAGAACCTCAAATAATATTCAAGACGTGTCCGAATTCTATAAAAAATCTTATCAGGAAAAAAGGTGGAGATCTGTAAACGAAAAAATTTCGGATGGAACAACGGTTTTATCTTTTCAAAAAGAGAATGAAACTATAAGTATCGTTATCACTACTGAAGATGAAAACAACACTGTCGTCAGCATAGAGAAAATCACTGAAACAGATTAATTTTCCTTTGTCCCGACCCTATATATTGCTCTCCAAGGTTGATATTTGCTAGTGTAAGTATCTGTAAATAAAACGTCCCCACCCTTTTTTACGGTTCTTGTAAATGAAGAGGTGGCTCCCCAAGCCGCATAATCGACTTGACGCACAACTCCCTTTGGAAGTTCAGGATCATCCTCATACAAAGGCGCGGGAGGAGGTAGTTGACCGGTGATAACAGGTTCAGAAATCTCAACCTGTCTTCCATCAGATGTGCCATAAAACTTAAAGGTCAGGCTATAATTTTCTGGGTCGGGATAAGCTTGAATTAAAATATATGCATTTGTGTCATTTTTAAATTTAAAATCCCACGATGGTTGAAAAATTGCGGCATCAAAACCAACAGGCATATCTTGCTCGTAGTAACCAACACGGTAAGCATGCGGATAACGGGCTAAAATCGGAAGACCGGAATTTAACACAGCTCTAAAAAGAGTAGTGGAAGTTTGGCAAACTCCCCCACCCTCCCCAAGAACTGTCCTACCCCCTTTAATTATGTATGCAGATTGAAAACCGTGTTGATAATCAATCGGACCAACATTTTCATTCATTGAATAGACAGCTCCGGGCGGAACTAAAACCCCGCTGGTATTTTCAGCAGCCAAAAATAAGTTGTGAACTCTGCTTGGAATGGAACCTTCAAATTTTGATGTACCCTCACCAACCAACTCAACAATACCGTATTTTTTCTTATCATTTGAATCTGTAACAGTACTTACCGTTAAGGTAACTTTCTCCCTATTGTTAAAAATTGAATCAGTAATGTTCTGTTTAAATTTATTTACATCTAATTCCTTACCCTCACCAACAATTATAAATTCCGTAACTTTATTACCGTCAGTTGAAACCACTTTACCTCTGGGAAATTTGTTTATTTGCAAAGATATTTCATCTGAAAGAATATCAAATGAAAATTCATCCAAGACCATATTCACCCTATTACCATCTCTTTTAAAACCTATTAGAGAAAGAATCTTTTGCGAATCTAATTCCCAAGTCTTTTCCTCAAAAACTAAAGTGAGATTTTGGGAAATAATTTTTTCTGCAACACCTAAAAACATCTCTAAATCTTTTTCAAATATTTCAGGTTCTACTACCTTTACGGGAATTTCTTTTTGTGAAAAATCCAAATTGGAAATAGAGTTTATTACCTTTTCATATAATTCTTCATCTATTATCTTACTGCCTGAAGAAGACGGAGTTATACTCAATTTCTCTTCTTCCAAAACAATCCCGGACTGCTGTGGTTCTATGTTTATTTCACTTTTAATTATGGAAAGCTTAACCCCTAAAGAATCATTATCAAAATCATAAGAAGCCGGGGACACAATATTTGAAAATAAACCGAAAATTTTATTTTTTGTGTCTATAAAAAAATTCCCGGATCTTCCAACTTCAAAGGCACTTACCACAGAGTTTTCCCAATCGTATTCTAAACCAATATCGGTCTCGGTAATAGAATAAACTTTATTTTCAAAAACTAATTTTAATTCTTTAGAAATATTTTTTTCATTTTCTTCCAAAGAGGCATTGGCTTGAGAAAAGGTCATACCACCTAATCTAATTCCTGCAATCCGAACTCCGGGTATGATTCTTTTTGCAAATACCATATGATACACAATTGCCGTAAAGAGAAAGATATATAAAATTACTAAATATTTTTTAATTTTTGATAAATCTATGTTTTTGAAATTAGAGTTGAATGCTAACTCATTCAATTTTTCCTGCAGTTTCATTTTTCCCGGAGTCCTTTAAGAATGGAATTTTCGGTCTAGATATTTTACCAATTAGAAATTTCTCCGGGGATTTGTCCATATCAAGAATAAAATCGGCTTCGTTGAATAATTTGCTTGAACATGTTTTACCAAAAGCTATTATTTCCGTTCTAACCCCCTGACTTCTTGCGTACTCCAAAAGCTCAGTGTAATCACCATCTCCGGAAACTAAAACCAAAGCGTCCATTTTTGGAACCATTCTTACAACATCCATACAAAGACCCACATCCCAATCACCTTTTTTAGAACCACCCAAGAATACTTGGAGATCTTTTTCTTTTACTTCGTATCCAATTTTTTGCAGAGCGTCAAAAAAATCCTTTTCGGCACCAACGTCGGCTTTAATAACGTATGCAAAAGCTCTTATTAATCTTCTCCCTGCAACTCCGTTAGAAAGTATTTTTCCAAAATCTACTTTTGCTCCGTAGAGATTTTTTGCAGAATAGTACATATTTTGTACATCTACAAACACACCTACTCTTTGTTCTTTATGTTGTGCCGGTATCATATGGCTATTGTATATTGAAAATGATTACGAATAAAGGGTTTACTATTCTGTTGAAATTGCTTGAACGGGACAAGATTTCTCAGCTTCTTTTATTTTCTCAGAATCCGTATTTTCAGCACCATCTTTCACAATTGCTTTACCTTTCTCCATGTCCAAATCAAAAGCTTCGGGGGCGTACATGCTACAAGCTCCGCAACCTATACATTTTTCTCCATCTATTTTTATTTTGTTTATTTTTTCTTCCATCGGAATATTTTAACAGGAACAAACTGAAAATTAAAAAGGTAAATGGTAAAATTGCAGATGATTGTTGGGAGAT
>CAZGPL010000059.1:0-3452 GCA_964527375.1 uncultured Candidatus Saccharibacteria bacterium | reverse complement strand
TAACCATTATAAAGGTATAATGTAAATAATGAAATTAGCTTTAGTTTGTGATGATTTAATTCAAAATGGAGGTGCGGAAAAGGTCTTAGAAGAGCTTTCAGACATTTTTCCTGATGCCCCAATTTATACCAGTGTTGCATCCGGTGATTGGCTTAAAAAATTCGAGGAAAAAGGAAGAGAAGTTAAAACATCTTTTTTGCAGAAATTTCCTTTTTCAGTGAAATTAAATAGATATTATTCCCCTTTCCTTTTACATATTTTAGCTTTTGAGTGTTTTGATTTTAGTGACTTTGACGTTGTTCTTTCTACATCTTCAAGATACGCACATTTTATTGTTACAAAACCTGAAACTAAACACATATGCTATATGCATTCCCCCGGTCGAATGTTTTGGGAACCTTTCGATTATTTTGAAAAAGAGAATTTTGGTGTTTTAAAACCGTTAAAATCAATCTTTGATAAAATTTTAAAGCTGCCTCTCCTCTACATTAAATTAGTTGACTATAACGCCTCCAAAAGAGTAGATGTATTTATTGGAAACTCTACTGCGTCAAGAAAAAGAATAAAAAAGTATTATGGAATAGATGCAAAAGTAATATATCCCGGTGTTGATTTTCGCAAATTTTCTAATATTGTTCCCGAAGACGGTGATTATTTTTTAGTAATCACAAGATTGGCATCGTGGAAAAAGGTTGATTTAGCAATAGAAGCTTGTGAGGAATTAAAAGTGAAGTTAAAAATAATCGGAGAGGGTCCTGATTTGAATAGATTGAAATCTATCAGCGGTGATTTTGTAGAGTTCCTGGGCTATGTTAGTGAAGAAGAAAAAACCGAAGTTATTAGAAAGTGTAAGGCGGTGATAATTACTCAGAAAGAAGATTTTGGACTTGTACCTCTTGAAGCAATGGCTTGTGGGAAACCGGTTATTGCTTTTAAAAAAGGTGGGGCGACTGAGACGGTGGTGCAGGGTAAAACAGGGGAATTTTTTGAGGAACAAACGTCTTTTTCTTTAAAAAATTTATTGTCGGAATTTGATTCTAAAAAATATTTTCCCAATGATTGTAAGAATAGAGCTCAGGATTTTGATAAGAAGATTTTTGAGGAAGAATTTAGAAGGTTAATTGTTGTATAATAAATTTCAACTTAGGCCCGGATTATGATTTATAAAAAATACATAAAAAGAGCTCTTGATATAACAGGTTCTATAATTGGAATTATAATATTTTTCCCGATGATGTTATTTGCTTCTATATGGATAAAAATTGTATCTCCAAGTGGTCCTGTTTTAGCTGATATTCCTAACAGAGTTGGGAGGTGTAAGAAACCATTTAGATTTTTTAAATTTAGATCAATGTATCCTAATGCTCATGAAATGCTGAAAAAAGATCCGGACTTATATGCTAAATACGTAAAAAACAATTACAAATTAAGTGCTGATGAGGATCCAAGACTTATTAAGGGTGGTAAATTCTTGAGAAAATCCAGTATCGACGAATTTCCTCAATTTTTTAATGTTTTAAAAGGTGATATGAGTTTGGTCGGTCCTCGTGCCTATCATTTTGATGAGCTTGAGGAACAATCAAAGAGATTTCCTGAGGCTGAGAAATATATTAATAAAGCTATGGAAGTAAAACCCGGTATAACGGGTTTGTGGCAAGTTAGTGGTAGATCAGACATTGGTTTTTTAGATAGAGTTAAGCTTGATTCAAAATATGCAGAAAATGTTTCTTTGTTGTATGATATAAAAATTGTCCTGAAAACACCGTATGTGGTTTTACTTGGAAAAGGAGCAATTTAATGGCAAATTCGAAATTTTGGGGGTCTGATTCCTCAAAAATCAAAATTAGTGAAAAGAAAAATAGAGGTAAGAAAAAAACCTTAGGAAAAGTTGGTAAGGGAACTATTATTTTTATATCTGTTGTGTTGTTTTTTGGGGTTGTAACATTTTTTTTAGTGGGTAAGCCTGTCCTGGCACTATATTCAGGGGTTACCACAATAAAAAAAGACCTTACTTTTATTGGCGAGGCCCTTCAAAACAGAGATTTAATTGAGTTGAATAATGTTTTGTTAAAAACCGAGTCCGATATTAAGAATTTGAAAGAAGAAAAAAATGACAAATTTGGTTGGGCAAAGAACTTAAAGTTATTTAAGGCAAGTGAGTATTATTCTGATTTTGATAAATTTGCAAATGCAGGTATCTATGCTGTGGACGCTTTGAGAGAAACTTCCAGAGTCATTACTCCTTTTTCTGAAGCCGCCGGGTTGAAAGTTTCTCCTGATCAAGAACTTCCCAAAGCAGAAGGTTTGATGGAGGCATTCCAGGGTTGGATATCTGTTATGCCTGATGTAGCTAACCAAATGGATGGGGTGATAGAAAGAGTTGGAAAAGTTGGAGAGGAGCTTGAGTCTGTTAATGTTGAAAAGTACCCTAAAAAAATTGGAAAGTTTGAGGTAAGGTCAAATATTGAATTTGCAAAAAATACTTTATCTAAGGCAGATGAATATGCTCCTGATATCAAAAAAGCTCTTCAAATAGTTCCGGGAATATTGGCTGTTGGAACTCCTACAAAAAGATACATGATAATAATGCAGAATGATAAAGAAATAAGACCGACAGGTGGTTTTATGACTAATTACGCAACGTTTAAAATAACAGATGGTTTATTGGATTCAGATTTTACTTCAAAAGATATGTACAGCGTAGATCTTACTTTGGATATAATAGATGCAACTACTGATTTTCCGGATCCTCCCGCTCCTTACGGAGAACTACTTAAGGTTGAAAGGTGGTATGCCAGGGATATGAATTACTCTCCGGACTTTATTACCTCCATGGACCAATTTCTTGAATACTACAGTTTAGCAGCAAGAATTAATCCTTATGGTGATATCAAACCTGTGGATGGCATTTTTGCTATTGATACAAATGTTATTAGAGAGCTTCTAGATGTTACGGGCCCTGTTACCGTAAATGGAATAACATACACTCCTGATAACGTTGTTTTGGAATTGGAGAAAATAGCTTCTTTGGCTTTAGCTGAACAAGCCAACAGAAAAAGAGTTCTCGGTGACTTAATGCAAGGAATGTTAGTAAATGTATTTGAATCAGACAGTAATTTATGGCCGAAGTTAATTGAGAAAGCTGTTGATTTGGCCGTTAGAAAACACATATCTGTGTATATTTTCGATGCAGAAGCTCAGGCTCTTGTCGATGAATATGGGTTAGGGGGCAGAATAAAAGAAGACGTTGAAGGTGATTATTCATTTATCGTATCAACAAATTTAGGTGGGGATAAAACCAATTGGTTCACCAAAAAAGAAGTAACACACACTCTTGAAAAAGAAGGGGATAGGTGGCTAAGAACGGTCAAGATAGCTTATCAATACACAGAACCGGGTCCGGAGTTTGGAGCTTTAGTAAAAAGATTTAGGGATTGGGTCAGAGTTTACAC
>CAZGPL010000058.1:0-3521 GCA_964527375.1 uncultured Candidatus Saccharibacteria bacterium | reverse complement strand
CCAAAAAATCTTTTTGCAAAATAATTTAAAACCCCGATTAGGTGAGTAATATTGATTCCTTCATCCACAACAAGCCCCTCAAACTGGTAGAAGCTAGGAACATGGCTAGCGTCTATCTGTCTTCTACCACACCTTGAAATATTTAACATCCTTATCGGAAGATTACCTTTCAACATTTCTTTTACCTGACCACTTGAAGTATGAGGAGTTATTACAAGTCTTCCTAATTTTTCATCTACGGGCACGTCAACAAAAAATGTTTCCCATTCATCTCTTGCGGGGTGGGTTTCTGGCATATTTAAAGCCTCAAAAACATAATATTCACGGTCCACTTCAGGATATCTAACTCTTTGAAACCCTAAGGGGGTAAAAACCTCCACAATTTCTTCTATCGCCTGGGTGATTATATTTAAATGACCAATTTCAGGTTTTTTGCCGGGAAGTGATTTATAAAAATCTGAATAATCCGAGCCCGAGCTTTTAACTAACTTCCCAGAATATTCTTCAATAGTAGATTCGATATCTTTTTTTAACAAGTTTATTTTCTCACCGTATTCTCTTCTTTGGTCAGCCGGAATTTTACCCATCTCCGAAAGCATTTTACCCAAAAACCCTTTTTTACCCAAAAACTCCTGCTTTATTTTTAAAATATCATCAGCTTCGGAAGAAACTTCCAATTTTTCAACAAGGAACTTTTTGATTTTTTCAAGATCGTTGGAATTATCCATAGAATAATGTAAATATATCAGTATTTAAGTTATCAATCCACAGAATAACCGACAACGTTAAGGTCAATGGAAGTTTCCCCCTTATTTCCATCCTCATCTGTAGCTACGGCTTTAAAATTATGTTTACCTATTTTATCGGTTGGTAGCTCGAAATTATAACCATAAGGAGAGTTTTTATCTTCCGTAATCTTATCATCGTCCATATAAATAGTTACTTTTTCTACCTCTTCAAAACACGAAACCTCCACATTTAATCTAAAAGAGAGGTTAACTCTGTCACCGTCTTTCAAATCTACTATTTGAACATAAACATCATCATCATTTGTTACTTCATCTCCGTCAAACTCAAGTTTTGAAACCATTTGAGGCGGGAAATACTTGTCATCATCTTTATAATATTCTTTTATCCAAGAATCTACAGAACTTTGCCATTCGGTAAATTCGGCTCTTATTTTTACAAAATCTTTTTCTTCTGACTTACCGGCTTCAACACATCCCTCATTAGCTATTCTCCCATCAATCTCACAAACCCTAATCTTTTGATACCAATCACTAACTGCAGTGGGTTTAGTATTTTTTGCAAACCACTCCGATCTTGTATCAAAACCTTTATAAGGAAGACCTCCTGTAAGTCTGTCTATTTCTATTTTTTCAACTGACTCGGGGGCTTCAAATTTTTCAACTTCTCTTCCTTCAAGATATTCAATCATAAATCTTTGCCAAACCGGTGTAGCACCTGAAATACCCGAAGCAACATAGGGATTCATTTTTTCATTATTGCTGTTTCCCACCCAAACGCCTGCCACAACAGAAGGAGTGAAACCTATGGCGTAGTTGTCTCTTTTATCATCTGTGGTTCCTGTTTTAACTGCAACCTGTCTTCCTGGAACATTTAACAAACTTCCCGCACCAAAAGCATCAGACCTAGCCCCATCATCAGACAAAATATCAGATATCAAGAAAGCAACCTCCTCACTAAGAGCCCTTTTTTCTACAATACCGGGTTTATAAACAACCCTTCCTTTTTGATCCGTTACTTCAATAATTGGATTTGGCTCCCTAAAAATCCCTTTTGCGGCAAAAACTGAAAAAGCTCCGGTAAGTTCTAAAAGTTTTGTCTCCCCACCGCCCAGAGTTAAAGCCAACCCATATCTCTCTCTATCAGTGAAAGTCTTTATACCCATTCTCTCAGCTTGATCTATCATGTTATCTATACCAACTATTTTTAAGGCTTTAACGGCAGTTACGTTAATAGAGTTTCCAAGAGATTTTCTTAAAGACATAATTCCACGATACCTACCATCATAATTAACAGGCATATATGGTTTGTCGGGGGCCGAACCCTCAAATTTTGTTGGGACATCTACGAAAGGATAAGCCGCAGTGTATCCTTGAGATAGCATGGTGGCATAAGTGATAGGTTTTATTGCAGAACCCGGCTGTCTTTTTGCCAAAGCTACATTAACATAAGGATCAAACTTACAACTATTATCACCGGTTGCACCGGACACACAATCTTCGGGATATGGGTCTAAATTGTAACCTTTAGAACCAACCATGGCTAAAATACCTCCATCTTTTGGATCAATAACAACCATACTTCCGTTGTGAATATTCAAATTACTCGAATCGTCAATTTCCTCTTGAATAATATTTTGAGCAAGTTTTTGTGTTTCAAGATCTAAAGTAGTTTTAACTTTTAAACCACCCATCTCAACTGCTTCTTCTCCTAAAATATCAACGAGATACTGTTTTACATAATAGGTAAAATGAGGAGCCTCCAGAGGAATTTTCGCCGTATCAAAATTTAAAGTTTCATTCTTTGCTTGTTCATAAGCCTCATCACTAAGATAATATCTTTTTCCATCTTCTTGAACCCATCCGCGCTCATTCATTAAATACAAAACATAGTTTTTTCTCTCAAGCCCGGCTTCAGGATTAGCACCGAACTGAGAATAATAAGAAGGACTTTGTGTTAAACCTGCTAAATAAGCTGATTCCGCCAGAGTTAAATCTTTAGGATCTTTGTTGAAGTAAGCTTTGGCAGCGCTATAAATACCGTAATTTAAACCCCCGTAAGGACTTTCGTTTAGATACATTTGCAATATTTCATCTTTTGTATATCTGTTTTCAAGTTGCAAAGAAAGGATAAGTTCCTTTATTTTTCTAACCAATGTTCTCTCTTGTGTTAGAAGAGTAGTTTTTATAGCTTGCTGGGTTAGGGTAGAACCACCTTGAAGACCTTCTCCAAAAATAGTGTTTCTTAGAGCTCTTATAATTCCTTTTAAAGAAAATCCCTTATGAAGATAGAATTCAGAGTCTTCGACTGCCAAGGTTGCATGAGCAACATCAAGCGAAACATCGGGTAATTTGACAAGAGTTCTATTTTTTTCACCGTACACCTCATAAAGTAAAACATCGTTTCTGTCATAAAAACGGGTAGAAAGTTCAAAACTTCTTTCTAATAGTTGATTAGGATTTGGAAGATCTCTTGAGAAAAAAGCAAAAACGAATATGACGAAAAACATTCCCGCGACAAGGACCGCCAGAAGCACGGAGGCAAAATTAGCCATTGTAGTTAGTTTTTTCTTTCTTTGGATTGTGGTTAATTTTTTATTCTTTGCCGAAAAATCGAATAAGCTAAAAAACTTTTTAAACACAGAAAGGATAAATTTGAATATTGATTTTAATACCTTCCAAACTGAGTGAAAAAAAGACTTTTTTCCTTGCAGTTTTCTCATTGATTTATATCTGGGTGCTCTAGTTTTTGTCATCGATTTATTATAGCAGATG
>CAZGPL010000057.1:0-3563 GCA_964527375.1 uncultured Candidatus Saccharibacteria bacterium | reverse complement strand
AATTCCAGATGTTTTAATAATGTAATTGTTACCGGTGTTATGGCTGGTACGGACGGTAGGAAGATGAGTAAGACTTATAAAAACTATCCCGATTCCAGAGATATCCTGACAAAATATGGTGGGGATGCTCTCAGGTTGTATTTTATGGGTTCTTCTCTAATGTCCGGAGAAAACACTAATTTTGATGAAATTGAACTAAAAAATAAATCAAGAAATGTCTTAAATCCGCTCTGGAACTCAGCAATGTTTTTCTTGATGTACGCTCAGACAAACAATTGGGATGAAAATAAACAAGTTGAATCCAAAAATATTTTGGATAGGTGGGTAATCATTAGATTGAATCAAGTTATTAAAGACATTGAAAAAAACTTAACAAATTACAATGTACCACCTGCGGTAAAATCCCTAGAAGAGTTTATAGATGACCTTTCCAGATGGTACGTACGAAGATCCAGAGATAGAATATCAGGTGGTGACATTGAGGCTCTTTCTACTTTATATAAAATTTTAATTGAGTTTTCAAAAGCTACAGCCCCGATAATTCCCTTTATGGCGGAAAATATCTATAGATTTTTAGTACCACAAGATGTGTCCGTGCATTTGTGTAATTATCCTTCTTATGATGAGAATATTGTAGATGGGTCTGAAGATATTTTGCAAAATATGAAAAAAGCTCGGGAGATAGTTTCGCAGGTTTTGTCTATTAGAGTTGCAAAATCTATTCCGGTCAGACAAGTACTTGGTTCAGTAATAGCTCTGAAGGAAAATGAAATACCGAAAGAATATCTTCAACTTGTTTTAGACGAAATAAATGTGAAAGATATTAAATTTGAGGATTCTCTTGACGAGAAAGAAGGTTGGGAGAAGGATATTTCCGGCTCTTTACTTTTAGATACACGTATAACCGAAGATCTGAAAAAAGAAGGTAGACTTAGAGAGTTTATAAGAACCGTGCAGGATTTAAGGAAGGAGGCAGGTTTGTCAATTTCTGATGAGATACTTTTAACATATGAGAGAAGTTCTGAGATAGAGGAAATTGTTAATCTTTTCAAAGATGAGATTAAGAAAAAACTTTTAGCCCGGGATATCGTACCAGGAGATGAAACAAAGGTAGAGTTGATGTAATTTTATGTTATATTTAACATATGCAGGATTTAATAGTTTCATTAAATAAAAATATTCTAAGATTATCCACCATTGATAAGGAAGTTAACTTAAAGACCGCTTCTGTCGAAATACCTAAAGAGATTGTTGATGAGACGAGAATACTAAACCCCGAGGGACTTTCAGATATTTTAAATAATTTGATTCTCCAAGTTTCTTCCCTTAACAAAAGCAAGTTAAGTCTGAACTTTATAATAGAGCCGGAAGACATATTTTTAAGATTTGTCACGGTATCTAAAAACGGTAGTGACATCGGTGATCAGATAGTTGCTGAGATAAAGGAAAAAAATCCTGAAATATCTCTGGACCATCTCTATTTTTCGTACAAAAAGATGGCTCCATTTATCTATCAGTTTATCGCTGTTAGAAAAGATGTCATGGAAAAATATTTGGAGCTTTCAAATAGCATCGGAATAGGTTTAAAAAGCGTCATTCCTTGGGTTTTGGCGCTTCCTAAATACGAGAAGGTCAATGATCCCGCGATATTTATCTCAAAGGTAGATAACAATCAGGTAGTAGCTTTATCTGAGCTTAACGGTGTATTTTTTGCAGGAACTTATCAGAAAGAAAAAAGCCCGGAAGAGTTGCAGGAACTTATAAAAGATCTTTCATTTTATAAAAGATCTAGTCCGATAAAGTTCATTTATACCTTAAATTGTGATTCTTTCTCAATGTCCAATTACAACATTAAAAAAATATCATGCCCCGAATTTAATTCTTCTCAACCTGTTCCTAAGGGATTTGAGTTAAATACCATTACTAATTTTATGTTGGATTCTGATTCAGATGTTTTAGATAGTCAGCTAAATATGTTGAATTTACTTCCTTTACCCGTAGTTGAATCAAAAAGCTCAGCCTTAATAATTACTGGTTCTGTTGTTGGAGCCTTACTTCTTATGATTGGGGGATACTTTGGTATTAAATCCTTGGGGAATAGAAATTTATCACAGGAAAACCAAATGGCTCAAGAAAATTCACAAATTGAGCAAAATAGTCAGGTTTTGAGTGAGTCTGTAGAACAAGAGCAGGAAAATAATGATAGTGAGGCATCGGAAACCCCAAAAGACCCTAACTTAGAGGTTAAAAAAGGTAACCTAAAGATAAAGGTGATGAACGGGGCAGGAGTCAGTGGTCTCGCAGGAAGAACAAAAGACTTTTTGAACGAACTTGGTTATGCGGCATTAATAGCTGATACAGCAGATTCTAAGGTTGAAGCCACAATATTGGATTTTAAGAAAGATCTGATAGAAGATTTTGAAAAATTGGTTACAGAAGATATGAAAGAGAAATTTCCTCAAATTGAGGTGAGGAAGGATATTCCTGATGATAGTGATTATGATTTGATAATTACTGTGGGAACAAGTTCCGAGCTTTAGTTACGGTATTGCTCAAATCCCAAGATTAGTGTAATATCCTTATGTTTACTATGGAAAAATATGCAGTAATAAAACTAGCGTCAAAACAATATCTAGTCCACGAGGGCGACGTTATTGAGTTGGAAAGACAGGAAAAACCCTTAAAAATAGAGGTTTTATTCTATTCCGATGGTGATAAAAATAAAATAGGTGAGCCTGAATTAAAGGATTTTTCAGTAAAAGCAATAATTGTAGAAGAAAAACTTGGTAAAAAAGTAAGAGTGGCCAGATTTAAGAAAAAATCAAGATACGAAAGAGTTAGAGGACACAGACAGCCTATTAGTATCATTAAAATTGAAAAGATTGTTTTAGGTAAAGAAGAAAAAGAGGTTGAAAAGCTCGTTGAGAAAAAATCTGAGTTAAAAGCAAAAGAAAAGATAGTAGAAAAAAAGACTCCGCAAAAACAAGTAAAAAAAGCTCAAGAGACCAAAAAAGAAGTTAAAAAAAGTACCCCCAGTAAAAAGGCTAGTAATTTGAAAGGAAGTAAATAAAATGGCACATAAAAAAGGTGGCGGTACAAAAGCAGTTCAAGGTGGAAACGTATCGGGAAAAAGACTAGGTGTGAAAATATACGGTGGTTCTGAGGTTAAAACCGGACAGATTATTATTAGACAACGAGGTCGGGAAGTGATTCCAGGTGACAACGTCGATATGGGTAAAGATTACACTCTATTTTCCAAGACTGATGGTGTAGTAGAGTTTGCTTGGAAATCCAGGAAAAAGAAAAAGGTTAACGTAGTGCAGAAAGAAGAAAAGAAAAATTAATCTTCTTTTTTTAATATTTCACATTTTTTATAAATCTGATGTTGGTGATGGGGTAGTACACTAGTATTGCCCTACCTACTATTAATTCTGTTTTGACATATCCCCATTCCCGTGAATCTGTACTTTGCTCACGATTATCTCCCAATACCACATACGAATCTGAAGGTATCTTATATTCAAAATCGTCTTCCAGGATTCTCATCCCTGTTGTATAGGTGT
>CAZGPL010000056.1:0-3673 GCA_964527375.1 uncultured Candidatus Saccharibacteria bacterium | reverse complement strand
TCAGGGCTCAGCCCTGTACAGGGCTCAGCCCTTATAATATACTTTCAACATATGCCAAAAGTTCTAAAAGACGAAAAACTAATCGAAAAATTTTTAACCAGAGGTGTTGAAACTATTGTCCCATCACCCGAAGCTTTAAAAGAAAAATTGATGTCAGGTGAGAGAATAAAAGCCTACTGCGGATTTGATCCCACAGGACCATATCTACACATCGGACACGGAATGAGCATAAGAGCTCTAAGAATTCTCCAACAACTTGGTCATGAGGTAGTTTTTTTAGTAGGTGATTTTACCGCTATAGCCGGAGATCCAAGTGACGGAAAACTAAGAAAAATAATGAGTGAAGAAGAAATTTTGAAAAATATGGAAGGTTGGAAACAGCAAGCTTCTCAGCTTATCGATTTTGGGGGGGATAATCCTGCAAGATTTGAGAGAAACTCGGAATGGCTTTCCAAATTAAACTTAAAAGACATTATAGATTTAATGGCAAAAACAACGGTTCAACAAATGCTCGAAAGAGATCTTTTCCAAAGAAAATTAAAAGAACTGACACCAATAGGATTGCAAGAATTCATATACCCCCTAATGCAAGGCTACGATTCCGTAGCTATGGAGGTTGATTTGGAAATAGGTGGTAACGACCAAATTTTTAACATGTTAATGGGCAGAAACTTGATGAGGGTAATGAGGAATAAGGAAAAGTTTGTGAGAGGTCACGAGCTTATGGAGGCTCCCGATACTGTAACAATGAGTAAAACCAAAGGAAATGGAATAAATTTAAGTGATACCCCCGAAGATATCTATGGCAAAGCGATGTCCTATCCGGACGAACTAATTTTAAAAGGACTTCGTCTTTTAACCGATATGCCGTTAGAAGAAATTTGGCAAATTCAGGAAAAAATGAAGGTAGAAGATAACCCAATGCCATATAAAAAAATAATGGCTTATGAAATAACCAAAATGATAAAGGGTGAAAAAGAAGCTAAAAAAGCACAGAAATTTTTCGAGGATACTGTACAAAATAAAGAGATAAAAACTGAGGCAACTACAAAAACAAATGTAAAGGGAATGTTTCAATTAGTAGAATTTTTAAAAAACGTAGACACTGAAGAAAATTCTTTAAGCAATATAAGAAGGGTTATAGAACAGGGTGGGGTAGAAATTGATGGAAATAAAATAACAGACCAGTTTCTGATGATAGACTTTAAACCGGGTACTATAGTTAAATTTGGTAAAAGAAAATTTTACGAGGTTATAGAATGAAAAAATTATTTCAAAAAGATAAGAAAAAAAGTATAAAGAAAAAAATTAAAAAAATATTCAAGAAGGAAAATGTCGTCAAAATCATTATTATTTTTGCAACATTAACCTTAGTTCTCACGTCAGTTCTTCCTTATCTTTTACTTTAAAGAATAAAAAAACCGAGACACTTTTTATTTGCATCTCGGTTTGTTTTTTCTCCTTTCTACTTAATCGCTAAATATTATCTCGTTCTTAGGGTCGTTGCAGAACGCAATCCAAGAACTATCGATTTCGGGGCTTATCTTTTGCAATTCCCAGATACCTCCAGTCGTTTTTAAACCCAGGTCTATGTACTTAGATACATTTATAGTATCCATGCCAAGACCCTTCCTATAACTGTTAAAAGATAAGACAGCCAAAAACAGAAAATTCCATCTAGAAAATTTTGGTATTTTTAGTTTTTTCTCTGACATTTTTCTTTCCCGGATCTAAAAGTATCCATCAAGTCTCTGTGAGATTTTACAAAACACCAAAACTCTTTTGCAAGATCTCTGGATTCGATCTGAGGAATAAAAATTAGAAATTCCTCCGAACCGTCAACGCATTCAACATACTCGACCTCGATAGAAGGATCTACCCAAGATTGACCTCTATCGTTAAATAGTTTGATAGCCGTATCCAAATCATCTTCTGATAAAAATCCTGTTAGTTCCTCCGAAGAAATATCGAAGGAAAAAAAATTTTTGTATAAATGACTATTTTCAACAAAATCTTGGAATTTCCAAACGTGACAAGGCATGGAATCTACAAATGAAGCTTCCAAACAACCCCCACCTGTTTCGGTAAAACACTTTCTAACTCTACAGGCCTCCTTTTGGGTGTTCTCATCTTCAAAGTCCTTCAGGGCAATGTCGAAGACAAGATCGTTATTGCAAAGTAACCTAATCATTTTATCTCTCCTATTTATTAGTTTTAATTAATCCAACGAAAATCTTCTGATCTGTTTGATCCATGTTTCTAATCTTCTTAGCCTCACGAATAAAAAATGTTTCGCATTTCTTATTTGATTCTACAGCTATAAGTTCAAACAACTTGGCTAATAATTCCCTCCTGGTGCCAACCAACTTTATAACTTTGGCTCTTACCATATCTAATTCTCCTTTCAAAGGTATGGATTAAAATAATCTTCTGAAAATTGGTAGAATAATAACATGTTAGAAGTAAATTCGCCAATCTCCGTTGTACCAAAAATAGGTCCTAAGTATCAAAATCTATTAGAAAAATTAGAAATATATTCTGTGGAAGATTTGCTTTATCATTTTCCTTTTAGATACCAGGATTTCACTAAAACGAAGGATATAATAGATTTGAAAGACGGGGAGATTGTTACTGTTAAGGCAATTTTAGGACCTGTTCAAAATATTTTTACAAAAAACAGAAAAAGAATCACGAAAGCAAAAGTATTGGACCACACAGGTGAGTTAGAAATCATTTGGTTTAATCAGCACTATATAAAAAACACCCTTGAAACAGGAAAAACCTACAGTATAAGCGGAAAGGTGGGCACTTTTGATAGAAAGCTTTGTTTTATTAGCCCGGAGATGGAACCTACATCCGATGTTTTTTCGAGTGAGAAAGTGGAAAATATTCACACCGGGCGCTTAGTTCCAATATACCCCGAAACTTATGGTGTGTCCTCAAAATGGCTGAGAGGAAAAATAAAATTTTTGCTTGATTCCGAAAAAGATTTAGAAGAATTTTTACCGAGTGAAATTCTAAAAAATAGAAATTTCAGTGAGATAAATAAAGCATTGGAATCAGTGCATTTCCCAAACACAGAAGAAGAACCAAAAGAATGTAAAAAAAGATTTGCTTTTGAAGAGCTTTTTATAGAACTATTAAACGTAGAAAAAAGAAAAAATGAATGGGCTAAAAAAACTAGCTCAACAGCTTTTAAACCAAACGAAAAAGAAGTAGAAAAATTCATATCTTCTTTACCTTTTAGATTAACGACATCCCAAATAAGTAGCGTAAAAGAAATAACATCAGATCTTAAAAAACCTAATCCAATGAACAGACTTTTAGAAGGAGACGTAGGAACAGGAAAAACTATCGTAGCGATAATCTCAGCCTATCTGGCATATCTAAACGGTATGCGAGTTTTATACATGGCTCCGACGGAAATCTTAGCTAGACAACACAAAGAAACTTTTGAAAAAATATTAAAAGACACATATATTAAAATAGAATTGGAAACCGGGGCCAAAAAAGAAAAGGTAAAAGATAAAGAATGGGATATTTTAATTGGAACACACGCACTTCTCTTTACGGAAAATAAATATCAAAATATAGGTTTAATTATAATAGATGAGCAACACAGATTTGGGGTAGAGCAGAGGGGAAAAATAGTGGACTTAGCAAAAGGAAACAC
>CAZGPL010000055.1:0-3737 GCA_964527375.1 uncultured Candidatus Saccharibacteria bacterium | reverse complement strand
GGTCCCACCGAACTATGGCGGAGGGAGAGGGATTCGAACCCTCGATAGGTTTTCACCTATACAGTCTTTCCAGGACTGCGCACTAGTCCACTATGCGATCCCTCCAAGGCTACAATAGATTTTACCACGATTAATACTCTAAAATGTTAAAATAACTTATGAAAATAATAATATTTGCAGGCGGAATAGGCACACGAATGTGGCCCCTCTCAAGAAAATCTTTCCCTAAACAGTTTATAAAAATGTTTAATAGTAAATCTACTTTGGAACTTGCAGTAAGCAGGGTAAAAAGTTTTGGATTTGAAAATATCTATGTCAGTACACTTCAAGAATACCTACCATTGACAAAAAAATACCTACCCAAAATTCCATCAAAAAACATAATCGGAGAGCCCGCACTAAGAAATGTTGCTCCTGCCGTGGGTTACAACCTCATAAAATTACGCTCAAAAGGTTATAAGGGCCCTGTTGCAATACTTTGGGCGGACCACTTGATAAAAAATGAGGAAGTTTTCTTAAAAACCCTAAAAGAGGCTGAAGGATTATCAATCAAGAATCCTAATAAAATAATATTTGTAGGTAAAAAACCAAGATTCGCAAATAATAATCTGGGATGGATACATTTTGGTAAAAAAATTTCGGGAAAATCCTTTGAATACAAAGAATGGAGATATAAACCCGATGTTAAAGAGTGTAACCACATATTTAGTACAAAAGAGTGGTTTTGGAATACAGGCTACTTCATAATGGATTTAGATTTTGGTGTTAGTTTATTTGAAAAATATCAACCGGAAATGTACCAATCATTAATGAAAATTGAAAAATCTTTTGAAACTAAAAAAGAAAAGAGCACGGTTAAAAAGATATACCCCACTTTGGAAAAAATTCATTTTGACAATGCGATAGCCATGAAGGTAAGCACGCAAGAAGCAATAATTTTAGAGACCGAAATGGAATGGTCCGACCCAGGCACTCTTTACGCACTAAAAGAATCTCTTACCTCCAAAGAAAAAGAAAATCTCGTTATGGGAAATGTTTTATTCAAAGATACAGAGGATTCTTTAATAATTAACGAAGAAAAATCAAGGCTCCTGGTGACTCTGGGGGTAACGGGAACCGCCGTAATAAACACCAAAGACGTAACCTTGGTAGTTCCTAAAGATAAAGTAAAAGACATATCAGATTTTTTAAAGGAATTTGAGAACGATAAAAAACTTCAAAAGTATTTGTGAAAACTCAAACAGTATAAATGTACAAGGTGTGAGCAAATCTTTTATTTTCATCGAGAGTGATAACTTTAGACGCTTTTACTTCCGTAAGAGGAAATCCCAAAGAATACAATGTTTTCTTCATATCTCGCCGAGCTTTAATTTTGTTAAATAATCTATCCATGTCCTTAGAAAATATCCATGAGTAAATATGCGTTGCAGGTGTTAAATCTATCTTAAAGAAATTCCCAAAAAGTATCTGGATTTTTGTCCTTCTGTGTAAGGCAATATTTATTTTTGACAGTAAATAATAAAATAAAGAATTTTCAATACCAACAAATTTTGACTCGGGAAATTTTTCAGAAAGCTCAATCAAAAAGGTCGCATCCCCACATCCCAAATCGTAAAAAACACTACCCTTATCAAGTTCAAATAATTCAATCAACTTTCTTCTCGTATCCCTAGGAGTGATAATAGGAGGAGTATTTCCCGTAAAGAGAAACCTCAGCATTGAAAAGATAAACGAAAACAAAATAATTATAATGCCCGTCAAAATTAGGCCGTAAAACATATCTATATCTTTCTGCTATCGTAAGCCCAATGCAACAGTGCCTGTCTTTGTTTTCTTCTACAACCGATATCTCCCTCAGCACAGTTTCTTTTTACTTGAGCAACATGTCTTTTTATAGCCCTCCATCTTTTTATCTGTCTTTTATCTTCCTCAGGAATTCTTCTACCCATGTAATATCGGCAGTACCATTGAAACCAGCCTCTAGGATCTTCAGGGTATATCCAACCTTTTTTTCTCCAAATACTTAAGGGCTGACTTGCATTTATCTTAAAAAAATTAATTTCGGGGTCATGCTTTTTAGGACTAAGTTTTGCGTTTTTAAACCAATCAGCGGGGAACTCTTTTCTACAATCAGTCATATATTTCCCTCCAAAAACACCTAGCTCTAACATTTCTTTAGGAGAAAGTTCAGGTTTAAACTCAGGATCAAAATTCTTACCAATATCCTCGACCAAAGTGTAGGAGTAGTTATTTTGCATTTTGTCACTTACTGTTACTTTTTTTCTAATCATTTTTAAAAAATTCGGGAAACACTACTTGAGACTAAAAGGTTGGGAATAAGATGTTTCTGTAATAATATTTTTTTCCCCTTCTCTGTTCGTCTCTTCGTAAGAATAGGTAAAAGATACTCTATACGTACCTTTAATAGCCCTTTTTAAAAATACTGTTTTGTCTTTAGAAGTAGCCAAACAACCGGTTTGATCCCAATCAAAACTCATTAACTCTCCGGGGGACAAAATGAACAACTCTGATGAAGTAGACTTAATGTTGCAGGAACCGTCACCCTCTTTTACTTTATTCTCGAGAAAATACTTCCCTTTTTCACCAAACATAATCTCGGTGGATTCATCCCATTTTCCTTTTTCTAAAACCTGAATATCCCACACCCGATCAATTAATTTTTGAAAATCAATTGAAGTTTTTTTATGATTTTCTATAACAATCTTTACTACGTCACCTTCTGAATATTTTTTCTTATTGGTAGTTATTTCCACACCTGTATAATTTTTACTGTCTAATAAAGTTAAAACAAAAATAAGTAGTAATAAAAATACAAAAAATACTGACAAGACAATCAGCTTTCTTCTTTCAATTAAATTTTCTTTGTGTTTAAAAATATTCATTTCCTAAATTAGAAAAAGAAGGGACAGAATTACTACTACTATGGATATGAGATAAAGTGCTTGTGAATAAATAAATTCTCTCCTTGAGGCTTTTACGATATTTTTGTTTACAAAGAAACTTATTAACATGACGGTGCACAAGCTAATAAAGAAATAGGTAAATATGTTTAAAAACACCAAGTAATTTTTTTGTTTTTCTACGCTACCGGAAAGATAAGATACTATGTCTAATGATTCTGAACTTTTTATTCCGCTTATGATGTAACCGGAAACATACATTAATAGAGTTATAACCCAATCAGTTAGAAATATTTTTAAAATTTTTTTATTAATCATTCCGTAAAAATTTTATCATTTTTATGAACAATGGAGAAACTGAAGCTCACAAGCCTAGAATCGGCGTCGTAGCGCCCGAGCCATTCTAATCTTTCCGCGGTTCTTTCAAGATTTGTGGTGATTTCCAAACAGCCACAGTGGTTCTCAATGGCGGAGGGAGAGAGATTCGAACTCTCGTGTGACTTTCGCCACGCTTGGTTTTCGAGACCAGCCCGTTATGGCCACTTCGGTATCCCTCCAAGTATTTGCCAATTTTTAACATCTTTAACAACAGTATAAGTCCTACTTCGTTCGTTAAGCTACTGGTGGACCGTACCGGAGTCGAACCGGTGACCTTTGCAATGCGAATGCAACGCTCTACCGACTGAGCTAACGGCCCAAGATAAATCTTTGTTAATTTTCAAAACATTACTCGGCAAAGCCTCGTTTCAAATCTACCTATTAACCTTCAGTGCATTAGCTCCGGTTGTTCCATCAGGAGCTAACGGCCCAAGATAA
>CAZGPL010000054.1:0-3773 GCA_964527375.1 uncultured Candidatus Saccharibacteria bacterium | reverse complement strand
GGTCAAAAATAGTCTATTCATTTTTTTCATTAATATTTAACTATATATAAAACAACATAACAAATCGGCACTAATAGATAATAAAATGCTATTCTCTATCAATATCCCCTTTTTTAAATCGGAAATGTTATACTTATATAAGTAACAATTTGGTAAAAACATGATAAGAAATATTCTTGCATTTATATTGGATATATTAATTTCTTACGTTTTGTTTGCTAATCTGCTTGGTCTTTTGTTTAGGGTAAAAACGATATCGAATTTTAAATACCTGCCAACAATCGCCTTGATATTATTACTTATAGAGATGGTTTTTTATTTCACTATTCTTAGAAAAAAGTTAGGACAAACTTTAGGGAGAAAAATTTTAGGGATTAGGAAAGAAGATAAAAATACAGAAATAGATCAGAAAAATACATTCCTCAAAAAGTGGAAGGAATTACCTAAGAAATTAAAGGCTATCTTTATTTCTTTTTTAATTTTAGCTTCTTTTTTAGTAAGTACCTTTCTATGTCCAACAAGCAAAATAATACCAACCTTGAAAACAAATCCAAAAAATATCGAAAAGAAGCCGCGCTCAGTTGAACAATCACTAACACCTTTGAAGCTATTTACCCCCTCAATAAGTTCTGCTCAAATTAAATCTATCAATAAATTATCCGATTTTATTTTTACAAAATATAATTTAGAATCCACACAATTTAACCCACGCCTCTCTGAATACTCTATTTACTCTGGAGATTTAAATAATTTAAAAGATTTCGAAGAGGATAATAAAGTAGCTTTTAGCGAAACTCAGATAGATACTTTGGAGAAAGATAACTTTTTCATATCTATAAATTTAGACAATTTTTATATTGATGACCCGAATGCAGACTCTAATAGAAACGATGATTGGACACTGTTATATGACGATATTAGCGGTTCCGATAGTATTTATTATCGAGAGCCTGAGAATAGTGTCTTTGTAACCTCAGATTTCTTGTTACATGTTTATCACAGACTTCTAGAAAAAGAGTTTGAGTATATAGAAAGCTACAAATTTTACCCTAAACTTCTTGAAATTTCCGATGCCCTCTTTAATCAAGCAATTTTCGATTATAATCATAAAGATCCAGATATAAACGAAGCAAATAGAGATAATTATCAAAGATTGATAGCCTTTTTTGCTGTACCAAAGATCATTCTGGAATCCGCTTACGTAGAGTATAACTCAGAGAATCCTATGGATACTTCCTCGGATACTAAAGAAAATGCCTTATCCAGATTATCTTTGTATGAGAATGATATGCCCCCCGAATCATATGATTTAGCTACGAAAGAAATCAATTTAATTATGGATCAAAAAGATTTAAAACCCTCTCCGATATTTGGAGATTTGTTGGCAGAAAAAGATCTTGACAGTAAACACGACTACACACAGTATAAACCCAGAAGTCACTATAATAAAAACTCCGTTTTAAGATCATATTTCAGAGCAATGATATGGTATGGTAGAAATTACTTTGCTCTAAACAGCAATGAATTAACAACAGATTCCATCTTGATGGTAAGGTTAATGAGTGCTGCTCAACAAACTAAAAACTGGGAAGACATTTATATTCCGACATCTTTCTTTGTAGGTCGAAGTGATGATCTAGGAATTTATGAATATTCGGATGTTTTATCTAAACTCAATATAGGGAATATTAACGAGGATTTAGTGACTCAGGTCCAGAGTACTCTTGAAGGTTACAAAGGCCCGCAAATAATGTCCACCGCTTTCTATGGAAATGAGATATTTAATCTTTCAAAAGATGAGTTACTGAATAAGACGAAGGGTTTTAGGTTTATGGGTCAACGTTTTACTCCCGATGCCTTTATTTTTACCACATTAACTCAAGGTGATGAAAAAGCCGATTCCGAAACAGGTGAAAAATTACCAAGTTCTACTACAGCTTTAATGGTAATGTCAAGTTTAGGTAATAAAACAGCAGGGCCCTTAGTAGAAGAGTGGACTAACAAAAATGCCCCTAATTCAAGAAATGTTCTACGAAACAGGCTTGACTACTTAAACAAATATTTTAGAGATTTATCTGAAGAAGAGTGGAATCAAAATATTTATTGGGGTTGGCTATATACCATCAAAGGTTTGTTTACGGAAAACCTTGATAAAAGTAACTACCCAATGTTTATGAAAAATGAGGCTTGGAATAAAAAGGATTTGCAAGCTTCTTTAGGATCGTGGACTGAATTGAAACACGATACTCTTCTATATGCCAAACAAAATTATGCTGAACTTGGAGGAGGGGGAGAACCCCCGGAAATTCCTCCTGTAGTAAAGGGTTACGTTGAACCAAACATCCTTTTCTTGGACAGACTAATAACGCTCTCAAATATGACCTACAAGGGATTACTTGAGAGGGAGTTGATAGATAATCAACTTGTCTACAGAAATGAGAAATTTATAGAATCCTTGAAATTTTTTAAGGACATTGCAGTAAAAGAATTGCAGAACGAAAAAATTTCGGATGAGGATTTTGAAAGATTAAGAACGGAAGCAGGTGATATGGAATATATACTAATGCCTTTACCAAATGAAACTATTACGGAAGATGGTTCTAGATCAGCTCTTATAGCAGATGTTCATACGGATGCATCTGAAAAACAGGAAATATTATACGAAGCTACGGGAATTCCTAATTACATATACGTTGCAGTAAATGATATAAACGGAACAAGACTTACCAAAGGGTTAGTATTTTCTTATTATGAGTTCACTGCTCCTTTAGGTGAAAGACTAAACGATCAAGAGTGGAGAAAAATAAACTATACAAACGACAAAAGCGAACTACCGGATATGCCTGACTGGACCCAAATTTTAATTAAATGATTAAGATTAACAAGACAATTTTTGCTTTGCTGTGTATATCTTGCTTAATTTCTATCTTTGTCATTTTGGTAAATACAAAAAATCCTAAATCTAATGTTACACAGAGTAGTAATATGTCTGAGCAGTATCTGGAAAGCTTCTTTAAAAATACTGAAACCTATGAAGAATCTTTCCAAAAATTTGAGGGGGTAAAAAAACAAAAAGTAATTTCAGGTATTACCTCGCATCATTTTTTGGCTAAGGATTTAATAGCTAATTTTTTTGCAGGTGTTGACCAGGACAAAATTAAAAACATAATTATTGTTGGTCCTGACCACTTTAAATATCTATGGTTTAAAAACATCATGGCTGCCACCTCTACGCTGAATTGGAAAACACCTTTCGGATATTTAAAAGCCAACACTGATTTTGTTAACAAGGCAGTAGAAAAGGAAATGATTTCTTTAAAAGACGGTGTTTTTTACGGCGAACACTCGGTCTACACTCTTATTCCTTTTATTAAGTTCTATTTTCCGGAAGCAAAAGTAATCCCAATAATACTTCTATCTTCCGAGGATTATGATTATTATTATAAATTAGGTAAATATTTAGATATTCCTAATTCTTTTCTTGTTGTTAGTTCTGATTTTTCCCATAAATCTACTTTGGACATGATAAATCATCAAGATTCTAAAAGTATCCGAGCACTGGATTCTATTGATTTTGAAAGAATTGACGAGATTGAATGTGACTGTAGAGCATGTATAGCTTTGATGTACGGTTATCTTTCTAATTATGATTCTGTAAAATTTTCTCTTATGGAAAACAAAAACTCTACAGATTTTGGAGATGCTTCAGTTGATAATATTACCAGTTATGTAAATGCTTACTACACAAGTAATTAGAGTAAAAGTAAATTGGA
>CAZGPL010000053.1:0-3873 GCA_964527375.1 uncultured Candidatus Saccharibacteria bacterium | reverse complement strand
GATAGATAGAGCCCCCGGACTCCGGAATCCTCTCCCAATTGTAGAAAATATCCCCGAAAAACAAAATCCAAAAAAAGGGTTACTTGCATTGTCTCAAACTCATTGACAGAGATATTAAGAAGTATTATGCTCCACGCAGACAGTTAGAAAGGAACTTGGTACTTATTCTTGATTGCAGCACGGGACCTATTAAAAAAGAGAAAACAGTATGCCAGCATTTAAAAATATGACGATGGATGAGCGCAAGGGAAAACTTGCTGACTTAGTCAATCTGTTTGAAAAAAATAAAACCTTCTACACCTCGAAAGACTTCAACGAATCGGAGGTTCGAAGTAAATTTATTGATCCTTTTCTTGAGTGTTTGAACTGGGATGTAAGTAATAAAAAAGGGGCACGGCCCGATCATCAAGAAGTAACTACTGAAGGTCGCCTAAAAGCTGACGGCAAGACAAAATACCCTGACTATACCCTTTGCTATGGCAGGGAACGCAAGATCTATATCGAAGCTAAGCGGCCCAATATAGACATTAAGCAAAGTTTAGAGTCGGCTCTGCAGGTACGCCGTTATGCCTATAGCTCAAAAATGCCCATTGCAATTTTGACTGATTTTGAAGAGTTCGCTATTTACGATACGCGCATTAAACCTACTCCAAAAGATACCGCCTCCACGGCCAGAATTGAATACTTCACCTTCGACAGATATGTGGAGAACTTTGAAGCGCTATACAACAAGATTAGCTGGAATGCCGTTGACAAGGGAGATTTCAACACTTACTACGAGGGCGTTAAGGATAAAAAAGGAACCTCGACTGTTGATGATGATATCCTCTCAATGATTGAAGAATGGCGAATACAACTGGCCAAAGATATCGCTCTGAACAATAGTGAAATTGACGAGTTCAACCTGACAGGTTGCGTACAAAAAATTATTGACCGTCTTCTATTCCTACGTATCGCAGAAGATAAAGAAATTGAAGAACCTTCCACCCTGCAAAACCAAATAGAAAAAGGACGCAATGACTATTTATACGAAAACCTGAAAAAATTATTTGATCTGGCAGGTGATAAATACAATGCAGGGCTTTTTGAAACCGATGAGTTTTTAAATGCGTTGAAGATTCAGGATAAAACTCTCTCTGCAATCATCAGTGCTCTCTATTATCCTGAGTGCCAGTACGAGTTCAGCGTCATACCCGTTGAAATCTTGGGTAATATTTATGAGCGTTTCTTGGGCAAAGTCATCCGCTTTGTCCGCAAAACCAAATACGGACACAGTGTAGAGGTTATCGAAAAACCGGAAGTAAAGAAAGCCGGGGGAGTCTACTACACACCGACCTACATTGTAAAATACATCGTTGAGCAAACCATTGGCAAAAAAATTGAAAACCGCACACCTGTTGAGATTTCCAAAATGCGCTTTGTAGACCCCGCTTGCGGTAGTGGCAGCTTTTTGGTCGGTGCTTATCAATATTTGTTGGATTATCACTTGGATTATTACTTGGAGCATAATCTTGAAAAAGAAGAGAAAAATGGAAAAATATACAAAGATTCGCGAACTCAAAGTTACAAGCTCTCTGTGGAAGAAAAACGGCGTATCCTGCTGAACAACATTTATGGTGTTGATATTGACGCACAAGCGGTCGAGGTCACCAAACTTTCTCTTTTCCTGAAGCTTTTGGAAAATGAAGGCCGTGCTCTCAGCGACGAAGGACAGGCGGACCTCTTCCGTCGAAGTGAAATCCAGCAAAAAATATTGCCCAGCATGGCTGAAAACATTAGGTGCGGAAATTCTCTCATCGGCAGTGATTATTACGATGACAAAGATCTGCTAGGTTTGGGTCTTCAGGAACAACGCAAGGTAAATGTCTTCGATTGGAAAAAAGCTTTTCCCACTATTTTTGAAGACGGTGGTTTTGATTGCGTCATTGGAAATCCACCGTATGTTAGAGTACAAAATATAGAACATACCATCATTGATGAGTTGAAAAAAAGATTTAAAACCGCTTTAAAAAGAATTGATATATCTTTATGTTTTATAGAAAAATCAAAAAATATACTTAAACACGATGGAATAACATCCTTTATTACTTCAAATCAATTTTTAACAACACAATACGGGAGGAAAATGAGGCGTTTTTTATTAAATGATTATTATTTAATAAAATGTGTTGACTTTGGAGATTTGCCAATATTTTCTAAAGCACTTACATATGTTAGTATTTTTTGTTTTACAAATAAAAAACATCAACTTTCAACTACTATGATATAAAAACTATTTCTGATGCAAAATCAATATCATCTCAAAATCCTGTAAAAATAACAATATCTGAGCTTGATGAAAATAATTGGAATTTAAAAAATCTTGATAAAAATAACATATTTAATAAATTAAAAATTAACTCTAAATTAATCAAAGAGATTGGAGGTGCATGGTGTGGAATTATTTCAGGAAAAGATGAAGTTTTTCTATTCACAAAGGAGAGGAAATATAACTCAAATATAGAAAGTGAACTATTTATACCTTTATTACGACCTGAAAATTGTGAAAAATATTTTTGCAGTAATGCTGAAAAATATATTTTATATCCATATAAATTCGAAAATAACAATACAACTCTTTATACAGAAAAAGAATTAAAATATAAATTTCCTAATTTTTATGAATACTTGTTAAAAAATAAAGAAATACTCGAATCAAGAAAAGATAGTCGCTCCACATTTAAAAATCGTCCCGATTGGTATTCTTTAACTCGTTTTAGCAGAAAAGATATATTTGAAAAAATAAAAATTGTCACTCCTGGTGAAGTTAAGAATCACAAGTTTTGCATAGATTTTTCAAAATCATCTTATAGCTGCGCTAGAGTTTTTGCAATATGCATTGATAATCCTGAATTTTATATAGAATATGTTCTCTGTATTTTAAACTCATCTTTAATTAAATTATATTTACAGAGTTTTGCATCTTTAAAAAGTGGAGGTTATTATTCTTATTCAGTCAACATTTTAAACATGGCTTTAATTAAAAACATTTCTTTAGAGGAACAAAAACCTTTCATCTCACTTGCTGAGCAGATGCTTGAAGCAAATAAGGAACTAAAAACTGTGGCATCGTCTAAGGACAGGGAAATGATAGAGCAAAAAATTCGCCTCCTTGACAGGCAGATAAATGCGAGAGTGTATAAACTCTACAACCTGACCGATGATGAAATTCGCATTGTAGAAGGTTCTTAAACGAATAGAGGAGCAACGCTTTTCAACTGGGTAGTACCACTACCCAGTTCATGTTTTTCCGTTTATTTTTTTGTCTCGGTATGCCACAAAAAACCGAGATGCCAAACACTGGAGACCCGACACCGGCAGTATGATACCATGCCGGATGACTCGGGTAAAAGCGATTCTTCATCCATTCGCAACGGTATGATATGAATCTGCCACAGCACGGCGATTCGTGAACCCAAAACAGGTTAATTAATTAGTTGACGCAGGATTGTAAAAAAGACTACAGTCGCTTTAATGAGTTTTTTGAATTGTCCTTTTCTCGTATTTCGTAAAAATGGGAGTTTTTCGGAGTCGAAAGGCGCACAAGGTACATTCATTAAATCTCAGTCTTAACAAGAAAGGTTAGAATATGATTCATAGTACAGTGTTAGCTAATTTTGTGGCAGGGCCGGAAATCCTCGTTCTTGCCGGTTACATCATTCTTTGGATTGCCGCGATTTATTTCATAGTACTCGTAGGTCTGCATATCATGAAGATGCCCACCGCGAAAAATCTACAGACGCTCACCGACTCCATCACCGCCGAGTCACAGAAAAACCGCGAGGCGATCGAAGAGCTCACCAGGGCCGTCCAGGAATTGAAGGATAAGTAGCC
>CAZGPL010000052.1:0-3964 GCA_964527375.1 uncultured Candidatus Saccharibacteria bacterium | reverse complement strand
GAAAGACTTTCTGTTCAGTTTTCAAAGAACCTTTAAGCTTTTGCTTAAAAATCTGTTCGCTAATTTCTTACCGACCAGGTTTCTTAGCAAAAAACATTTTCTTTTGCCAACAAGTGTGTTTTTACTTGGTGGACCTTAGCGGATTCGGTCACCTGTTCGCATCTGCTGATGCGCCATTCTCATCCGCAAAAGCTTTTTACCAAATTTCAATGGTGGACCGTAGCGGATTCGAACCGCTGACCCCTACATTGCAAATGTAGTGCTCTACCAACTGAGCTAACGGCCCAAGCCACGGTGCCAATTTATTTTCAAAATTTCTCGTTCGCTAAAGCTCACTTTAGAATTTATCTATTCTCTTCTAGTGCATTAGCTCCGGTTGTCGCTTCCCTCCAACAGGAGCTAACGGCCCGGATCATTTACTGAATCGCTACTTATTTTGTTTTCAATTATTGTATTTACTTGCACTGCCGATAACGCCCTTAGGCATTATCTAAAGTGCTCTACCGACTCTCCTAACTTTCCTGTCTGTTACTGTTTTATTTACCAATTTTTTACCTATTTAATTTTCAATAAAAAATATAGAAATCTTTCCAATTCTTTCGTTGCAAAAACAAACGCAAAATACGTCTTCTTCACTTTTTATTAAACTTTAATATTGAAATCTAGAGCTTCCTCTTGGGGTAAGATAGCATTTCCATTCCGTGTGGTAGATAGTACTACAAAAAAACAGAGGAAGTCAATAGTCTTTATTCCGCAACATCACTCAAAGGGGAAGTTCTCCAAACACCTGAGCTCGTGCAAACATAAATGAAACCATCGTCCCACCCTAATCTCCCCTTTTTCACATGTCTCACTTAGATTTTCAGATTCTTCTGAGGTATTAATATTTTCTTCATCCGTAGTTTCTTCTTCTGTATTTTCTTTTAAAATTATTTTTTCAAGACCTTATTATCTTGTACAAAACAGTAGACAATTTCCCAGCATCGTGTCTAATTAAACTTCTTTTAACCCTGTCAGAAGAAGATTTAACGAATGCGCTATCACTTAATATATCTGCTCTGATAATTTTAGCTTTTCTGTAAGTTCCTCCAACATCATCTTCTATTAAATTTGCTTTATCTACTTCCTGATATCTTTTTACAAGATCTTTCGAGGGTTTTTTGGAATTAACTATCACATAATTTAAAAACCCTTCCCCGGTATACTTCTCTATTTCATTTATAAAATCACTAACTTTAAAATTTTCAGTTTGTCCTATTTTTGCCATTAAGTTAACAACTAAAATCTTTTTTGCTTTTAAATATTGAAGAATATCAACAACCCCAGAAACTAATAGATTTGGAATTATACTTGTATGAATATCCCCGGGCCCTAAAACTATGACATTTGCTCTCTCTAAAACTCTCTTAGCTTCAAGATTTACACTAGCGGAAGGCTTTAAGAACAACCTTTTTATCTTTACACCTTTTTTAGATTCACCATCTATACTTGCCTCACCTTCCACCAAAGACCCATCTTCATACTCAGCACACAATGTACATTTATCAAAAGTAATTGGAATTACTCTCCCACTTGTTTGCAAAATATCTGAAGCTCTGTCAATTGCCTCTTGATTCGAGTCTGTTATTTTCTCTATTGCAGATAAAAAAATGTTTCCAAAATTATGTCCTTCCAAATCTCCCGTCTCAAATCTGTAAGTAAATAATTTTCTCCAAATTTCTGATGCTTCTGAAAGAGCAACTAGTGCCTGTCTCAAATCTCCGGGCGGAAGTACACCTAATTGATCACGTAATTTACCCGTTGAGCCACCTGAGTCCGTCATAGCAACAATAGCACTGAGGTCAATTTCATAATTTTTAAGCCCTGAGAGCACCACAAAGCTCCCCGTCCCCCCGCCGATTGTTACTACACTTAGTTTTTGCCTAGCCATATTTTCTAATTTTACATTAAATTAATGATAAATAAACTTTTGGAAAATTAGATAGACTGAAAAATTCCCCTATGTTAAAATTGATCACGTTTCAAAGGATGTTTGAAATTCTTGGGGTCGGTAGCTCAGGGGTAGAGCACTTCTCTGATAAGGAAGGGGTCGGAGGTTCGAGACCTCCCCGACCCACCAAGAAATTCTAAAAGATTAAATCTAGCCTTTTGTATTCACCACTTTCAAGGATATTGGAAACAGGTCTCGAATGCCGGAGCGAACAAAGTGAGCGAGGCGGGGTCGCGATACAAGAAGCTCTAGGAACGAAGTGACGTAGAGATACTTGTACGCGTGACCGAGACCTCCCCGACCCACCAAGAAATTCTAAAAGATTAAATCTAGCCTTTTATATTCACCACTTTCAAGGATATTGGTAAAAGGTCTCGAATGCCGGAGCTAATAAAAATAGCACAGTTATTTATTTTCCCTATAATCCTTCAGAACATCTGCAATATTTTTTAAATCAAAAATCTGAGCACAGTCATCTGTACCCTCACTTATCTTTCTATTCAACCAAATCGGTCTAAATCTCTTTGTTTCCTCCAAAGCACATATCACAGATAAATTATCATCAATGATGAAACATCCATCAGGAAGAAGTTTCAAAGAATCATCAACTAATTTTCTATTGAAAATAAAAATCAAATTCTGATCAAAATATTTTAAAATCCCTGTCTTGTGTAGCTTTAGCATTTGAAACTCGTTAAAACCTTCAGAAAAAATCCCCAAATCAAAACTTCGCTTTAAATTATCCAAACACTCAAGCACATCTTCAAAAAAAATATTTTCAAAATTACTATCATCAAAAAAAGCTTTGGAAATCTCAGATTCATTAAAATCAAAACTTCTACTTAAAAAACTTATATATTCCTGAGGAATAAAATCAGTAAAACCCTCTCCCTTTTTAACATAACCCTGCTCAATTTTCAGAAAATCATCCAAGCTAACACCCAACAACTCAGATATTTTTGATTTAAAATTCTGCTTAAAATTGGCTGTATTTATGAGGGTGTAATCAATATCGAACAAAATTGTTTCTTTCACAATTAAATATTAACAAATACCTAAGTCTTAAAAAATAGAAAATAAAATGAAAAAATGTGTAACTATATTAAATCTTTAAAAACTTTGCTACACCGGAATCTAGATCAGTCGTAAAATAATCCTTTAAATTCAAAACGCTTACCCACTTGGTTGACTCTACCTCATGAACATCGACAATGGGTCTCATTGAACTTGGAATTATCTCACAAAAATAATAGGTGATTTTAACGCTGAATTGAGGATGAATTCTATCTGATATTTTCTTTAACACTTTTACTCTAAAACCTGTTTCGTTCCTGATTTCTCTAACCAAAGCCTCCTCAGGAGTCTCTCCCTCATCTATCTCGCCACCGGGAAAAGCCCAAGTTAATTCCGCAGAACCATCAAAACTTTTCTCTTTCCATAAACGATCTATTATTAAAACCATATCTGATTTATTTTTAATTATTCCAAGTACTATTTCTTTTTTTGGAGTTTTTTCATCTTTTTTCATATTTATAGACTGAATTCTGAACTAAGTCAGGAACAGTAACAACTCAATTTTAACACATTAAAACGTTAATTAGTCAAAATAAACGCGAAGGAGCCCCTTCGCTTTCGCGAAGGGGCTCCTTTTACAAGATCTATAAGGCAAAAAGAACGGCGCCTCGTTTGAGAGTTTAGGCTCACTCTCTAACCTACTCGATTGTCTTGTGAGAAGACAATTAATTACTTATCGAATATAGAGTTATGCCTCCGATAAGAGTACTTAGTTTTTTCGATAGGCTTTCCCAAAGTTAATTTGGGACAAGACACTAAAGATCATAAGTACTGTTTTTTCTCCTTTGGTCGATCCAACATTTAAAAAATATTGAATATAAAACCGAAATGGAAAGAAAAAACATAGTTTTTTCTCCATAGAAAGGAGGTGATCCAGCCGCAGATTCCCCTACGGCTACC
>CAZGPL010000051.1:0-3970 GCA_964527375.1 uncultured Candidatus Saccharibacteria bacterium | reverse complement strand
GAGCTCATTCTATAACCAAAGGAATAACCACCGTACCAATGTTTCCAAAAACTAATTATTAGAGTGTGAATTATTACGATTAAAAAATAGAAAAGATATTGAAGATTTTCTTTTAAACCCTTTTTCATAGCTACATAAAAACCAACAAACGAAAAAATGAACACTGGCGAATAAGTTAGAATTCCTTTACTAGGAGATAGCCAGACCCCTATAAAACTTATCGGAAAAGGAGAAAGCCAATTCCCGAATAGCTGACTTGAATACCCCTGATTTTCTATTCCTATATAGTATTTGTTGTTATACCAAAAGAAAAAGGCCACATTTAACAAAAATCCTAGCGCAAGGAAAACTCCGGTTTTTAACATAGATTTTAAGTTACTTAATTTCAAAAGAGTGAAAATCCCGATAAGAAGAAACCCTAATCCTGCAGTAGGTCTTGATAAAATTGCTAAACCAAAGAATAAACCCCCTAAAAAAGCGCTAAAAGGCTTGAAATTTGAACTTTTTAGATGATCCAGAACAAAATATAGTCCTAAGATTGAAAAGAGCTGTAGAGTACCGTGTTGCCACAATGATTGTGAAAGCATTGCAAAGTTCACAGTAGCAAATAAAAAGACGTATGTGAGAACTGAGGCTTTTTTCTCATCAAGGGAAAACTGTTTTTTTAACAAAAGATAGAAAAAACCACCCGATAAAGCCATTATCAAAGCCGAAGATATTCTTGAAAGAATTATTAAGTTTTCCCAATTAACTGTCAGACCCAACTTTAAGGGTAGGAAATATATGGGTACTGCTAATAAGGGTGTTATTAAAGTAAAAGCGGAAGCATAGTGGCCGTTAACTTTTTTCAAATAAAATGGGGTTAGACCTCGAAGTTGTTGTTTGTCGTCAGGATGGGGATATCTTTCAATCATCATATCGTAGTAAAAATCCAGATATAGAGTTTTTTCTTTTATTATGGAAACAGGTAAAAACATGGCGGGAACAGTGTCCTCGGATTGAATTGCAAGTTTATTAATATTTATTATGTAAATTAAAAACCACGAACCTAAGTATATGAAAAACGATGTGAAAACAATTTGAAAAAATTTCTTTGAGTTCATGAGTTTATTTTACACGAATTTCCCGGGCTAAGCCTAGGACCCGGCCTAGGGCTCAGCCTAGGGCTGAGCCCTCCCCCCGCGCCTAAATCAATCCGGCAATCTCATCGGAAGATATTTTTTAGAGGACCATATCAAAAATCTATCTTTTAATAACCCTTCTCTTATCAATTTATTTATGGGTTGGGAAATATCAAAACCTTGGGAATCGGCACTATCGTTGAGTAAAATATCATGATGAGGTTCTCCCTGATTATCCACAGTTACTTCCATACCATCAGCACTATCAACACCATTTAAATCAAAAGATAAATCATAAGAGTCTCCGAAAATATAGTTAGTTATTGGTACTTTAGCAGAAATAGTCAAACCACCTGAATCAATGATTCCATAACCCCTGCTTTTTGAGTAATAAACAGGCCTGATAATTTCTCCTGAGTTTATTATCTTTATATCTTCTATATCACTGCCTAGAACATCTACCAACCTTATAAATAGATACTCAGCTTCACTATCAGGGATGTCCAACTCAGCAGACAAAATTTCAGACTTTCCAATCTCAGAGCACCCGGGAAAGTAAAGTAGCCTTTGGTTCTCATTTTGAACTTCATCGTCTTTATCCATATAGTAAAAATCTACCTTTATTTCATTTACATCTATTTGCTGTCTTTCACAAGAAAAAGTTATTTGAATTTCTGGCTTTAAATCATCGTAGTCGTTTTGAAAATTTCTGATTCTAAAAAAATTTGATGGCGAAGCTGTCATCAACTCTTTGGAAAGATTTTCGTTTTTATAAATTGCAGAAACAATATCCTCCAAATCCCCATTTTGAATGTAAAAAACCCCTTCATTTTTAAAATCCACAGCATTTCTATTTTCAATTCTCGAGTTACTTGGTGAATAAATTAAGTAATGATTAACAAAAACAGGCTCGGAACCTGAGAATATGTATTCATTAATTAGTTTGCTTGGCCCTAATTGTTTTGAATATGGCAAAAGAACAACACTATCTTTAACACCGATAAGATCCTCATAAGTATATATTGGACCTATCTGGGATCTTCGTATCAGAGTCAAAAAAAACACAACGAATAGAGCAAAGGATGTTGTGAGAAAAATTAGTTTGTCTTTTTTAGAATAAAAATATCTAAATGAGCTATCTCTTAAATTTATGAAAAATAGGAATACCATGATTGAAATTAAAAAGATTTGGAATCTTAATAAACTACTACCTTTTAGAAAAGAGGTAGAAGCTATAGAAATGATTATCAGAAAAGGTATGGAATATCTACCAATTTCTTGTTTTATTTTGCATCCTGATGTTTTTAGAAATGAAACTTTAAAGAAACTAATAAAACCAGGTATTATAAGAATAAGAACTAAGCTTAAGAGAACAGTCTCATAAAAAAATACCATTAATCTGAAATATCCACCAAGTGAAGCATATTCTCCAAGCTTTTCCAAATTTAAACTATCCAACGAATACGAGAATATATACGGTATATTTAGACTTCTATTATCTTTAATGCTTAATGAAGACATTAAAACAAAATATATTATTCCTGCCCAAATCAGAAAATAAAAAATAATTTTTTGATATAAAGAGAGATGTTTATTTATGTTTAGAAATTCTCTTAAATCTTTAAAAGAAATTTTTCTGTTCTCTTTAGCTAGGAATTTTAGTAACCCTGAGGACAGGACAACAACCAAAGTCACGGATAGAGCTATAAAAAAGAACTCGTAAGTAATTGACTCGGATAGATTTACGATTTTTTCTTTAAGAGAGACTTCATCTATTTCTACACTAGCATCCTCAGAAATTAACGGTACGTTTTCTGATCTTTTTATGGCTTTTATATATTCTTTCAATTCTTCCCTACCCTTAGGAGATAATATTAAGTTTTCAGGTATAACGTAGAGATCCAAATTTTGAGAGTTATCACTTTTTAAAATATTCCCAACCGAAAAAAGTTCTTTTGAGTTAACTGAACTCTCATCACAAGTATAGGAAAAGGGAAAATTTAAAGAGAATTCTTTATCACATATAAAAATGACTCTTTTTTGATCAGTCAAAAGATAATCTTTACTATCTTCGGATAAATTACTTACTTCGGTATCCTCAGGCAATTCAACACTCAAAAGATTATCTTGGAATTCGGTATCGTCAAGCATGGAGGCTAGAATCACAAGATACTTATTTTCTAAATCCGAGTTTAAGAAATCTTCAATAGGGTTAAAATTACCGTTTACAGAATTATAGATTTTAAAACCAAACTCTTTTGCAAATACTTCTTTATAATAATCAATTTTTGTCTTAGCATAAGAATTAGAAAGGCTAAAGGAAAAACCAACAAAAGCCAGGGCTGTAAAGATTTCAATTGTTTTTCTATTCAAATATTTTTTCATAGAAAATGTCTTTCAAAACTCCTAAGACTAATAGAAGGTAACATGTTTGAGCAAGGAACTCTGCTATATCATCCATTTTAAAAATTAGCATTATAGGAGTTAGAGCCAAAGATATTAATGCAAGTAAATAAATGTATTTCCTGTCCGATAAAAATCCTGATAAAAAAATAAATATTGAAAACAGTGTCATTGGTAAGGTCATGATGAATTCAAGTTTTGAGGTATAAAACAAAACTGAAAGAGCTAGAAAAACAAGGAGTGAGAATATGTGTGTTTTATTTATATTGGTTTTTAAAATTTTTGATAATAGTTTCTCCAAAGGGAATAGAAACAACAAAAGAAGAAAAAACATGATTAAAATCAAAACAATATTTAATTTATTTTCGATTATTATTTGAAGCATACACTTTTCTTTGGGTAGGTATGGGTATTATATGGGATTTGAGAGATTTTTCCAATTTTAA
>CAZGPL010000050.1:0-4102 GCA_964527375.1 uncultured Candidatus Saccharibacteria bacterium | reverse complement strand
TGCGGGTTCGACTCCCGCCCCGGGCACCACCAACTAACAAAATAAAATAACCATCCTTAAAATGTATAATTAAAACGTGTTTAGCAAAAAACATATATCTACAACCATTACAATAATCCTGATTTTTCTCATTGGATTATTCTTAAGACTTTATAAAATTGATTTTGGAAGACCCGAAAGCTTCATTTTTGATGAAAATGACATTTACGATGATGTCATAAGATTTTCACAAAACTACAAATTCATAATTGAACAAGATGGTTTTAAAGGTTTCGAGCCCAATACGTATGTTTATGGTATGTTTCCTACTTACTTCTTAACAATTTCCACAATATTCTTAAACAAATTTTCTACAACTTTCAATATTCCTGTTGATTTCGATTTCTACTTTGTATACGCAAGGATAGTAACATCAATTTTTTCCATTTTGGGAGTTGTTTTTACAGGATTAATATATAAAAAAATATTTAAAGACAAAAAAGGTACTTTACTTTCTTTGATTTTGGCGGCTTTGAACTGGTAACTAATAGCTCAGTCCCATTATCTTAACCACGATACTTATTTAACAGTTTTTACGATATCGTCTTTGTACTTTTTCATAAAATACATTGACCTAAAACAAAGACCGAAATATTTTCATCTTTTTATCTCCGCTCTATTGATTGGTTTAGCAGCAGGAACTAAAATAACGGGACTAATAATCACTCCACTATTCTTTCTGGCAATATTGTTAAAAAAAGATTGGAGATCGATACCACTTCTAATCTTTGGGATAGTAATCGGTTTTGGTATTTCTAATCCCTTTTCTCTAATCAATTTTCCAAGCTTTATATCACGCGTTTTGAATATGAAAAATATAGAGGCAGGGGTAGTTTTTGGGGATATAAACACAAACCCTCTAAGATATCCATTTTCATTGTTACGACTTCTAACAATCCCAATAGCTTTAATAAGTCTTTTTGAAATTTATGAGATTTTAAAGACTAGAAAGAAAATGATTGTTAATGAATTAATTTCTCATTTAATTTTAATTCTGACCCCGGTTTCTTATATTTTATTTTTCTCGTTAACTCCAAGAATGACTGAGAGATGGATGACTCCTGTTATACCGATTTTTTTGGTTTATGCATCTGAAGGATTAAAAAAAATATTCTGTCATTTAAAAAATTACAAAAGTCTGAAAATAATTTTTACGTTGATTATTTTTTCAACAAACCTAATCTATACAATTTCTTTTATGAAACAGCTTAATATGGGAAAACCCAGAGTTAACGCTTACAAATGGGTAAAAGAATACATAAATAAGTATAAAAACAACGAATACAGGATATTGATGTACACAAATAAAGGGGATAGAGATCCCTTTTCTAAAATTGATTCTTGTGATTTACACAAATTTAATGTCTATGAATCAAAAGGAGCCCAAAATTTCTATCCTAAAGACCCTTCAAATTATGATATGGTTATCCTTTATTCGTACATGGAGAAAAATTATCAAAACAAATATATTAAAAATAAGTATCCCGAATATTTCCAAGCATGGGATAATTTCACATCAAGCGTAAAGGACCCTTCAAAATTTAGACTTTTAAATTCTTTTGAAACAACCAAGATGGACTTAATCGGAATTCCAGAAATATATGTTTATGAAAAAATAAAATGATCTACTTTTTCCTATAAAGATAGATTCTTGGTTCAACAAAAACACTACCTTTAAAACTAAATTCCTTCTCCTCGAAAAGTTCATATTTATCGAGATATTTAGGCTCTGTTTCAGGACTACTGTAAGAAAAAAAGAAATTAGCCTCGCTATTCAAACCATGCAATTTCTGCCAAGCCATAGTTGACCTTATCTCTTTCGGAAGAACGCCTTCTTTTACCAAAGTTTCGCTTCTTGACCAAACGTAATTATTTACAAGGACAAAATCGTTGGACATTTGATAGGACAAAAAGAAAGTGAAAATTAAAAAGACAGCTACTGCTGATGAGTAAAGATGCTGCCACTTTTTTTCATATACGGAAATATCTAAAAAGAACAATATTGTTAAAGGTATAAGAGGAAAAATATATCTATCATAGAATGCTTTGGTGAAAACCATTAAAATTAAATATCCAACAATTGAGACGGAATAAATATTAATTATTTTCTTTCTGGCTAAAATAAGACAGGGAATGCAAAAAGCCAAAAGTATTTTTGAACCTATGTCCCAATAACGATAAATATCATAATTCCATTTAAAATAATATTTAGTTCCAAGTATTGATCTTGGAAAAAAACCTGTTCTTTCAAATGTATTTTCAAAATATGGGTATTCCTCCCACGATATCTTGCCGGGAGTGAAGAACCTGTTGAGTAAAAAATATATAATTATTGAAACAGATAGGATAAAAATTATCTTTTTGGCCTTATTTTTATTCTGTATTATCGTTGTAAAAATAAAATTAAAAACAAAAGGAATAACAAAGGAAACTGTTACTAATAAAATTCCGTATATTAAGGAGTAGGCATACCCAATGTCTGAGAAATTTTCGTATATAAAACCCTTACTTTGCATCTCTTCTGTCTGGGGAAAAAGGAAGAAGTAATATAGGAAAAGTGAACCAACTATAATCGATTGTAAAAAAGCTTCTTTAAATCTTCTTTTTAATATTAAATACGGAATGTAGGAAAAATTTATAATTATTCCGTTTTGTTTTGTAAAAAAGGAAAAAATTCCCGAAATGTTAAAAAAAGCAAAGTCTTTTAAACTCCTAGATTTCTCATATTTAAGTAAAAAATAGAGTGAGAGAAGCATGAACAACATTGTGTAATTTTCAGTCATAAATCCTAGAGAGGAGTATATATGCAGAGGAGTGTAGAAAAGAATTAACGATACCAAAATGGATTTTAACTTTTCTAAATGTAAATGGTCTAGAAGTATTTTTGCAAAGACATAAAAATTAAGGACAGAAATTACTAAGGTTAAAATCGGAAGTCTTTTCCAACCAAATATTAACGAAAACAAAAATCCAAAAATACCTTGAGTATAAAATGTAGTTGCAGTGACTTGGAGCAAAGACAGATCTCCATATAGAAATCTCTTGACACTAGTAGTCCTGTTCCAATCATCGTTTTGCATGAAATTTACTTTTGATACCAAAGTAACGTGCGCAAAAAAAAGGATAAAAATCATCAGCTCGAGAAGACCTATATTCTGTTTTATAAGTTTAATTATCTTGTTTATAAGAGCTATTATATTACAATATTAAGGTATTTCTAATATTTAAGGTAAAATGAGTCTGTGAGAAAGTTACAAAATTTCAATATAAATAGATTTCTAATTTTTATAATTTCCTTATCAGTGTTATTTGGTATTTATCTAAACATTGACAAACAAAGATCAGTTGATAGATCAAAACTACCGACTAGGGTGGAGGAGGATAGAATGTTTCAGAGATGGATTACAAATTTAAAGAATCATGATATGCAAATTGAGGCTGACGAGTTTAAATTGAAGGAAGAAAATGAGATATATAACACAACTTGGATGACTGTACAGTCAATTGACGATCCCGAACAAAAGAGAATATATGAAGAAACTTTAGAAAAACATAAAGATAAAGATAAAGTAGTGTTTAATCCCAACGGAAGAGTGTTTGTTGATTTTAGAAATATTGCTCGAGAAGATGTTATGGCAAACGAAGTTAGGTTATATGGGTTAAAAGAAGATAAAATTTTGGATGCAAGAGTTCTGGATTGTTCAACAAAAGGAAATTGTTATTTTGATAGAGCTTATTTTCTGGATAATGATGTTTTTGTTATTTCTGAGTTTTCAAGAGATATAAATAAAAAAGATAATACTGTACCAGATTGCCCGGCTACAGAGGTGTGTACTTACTCTATAAAAGTCCACGTTGTTGATCTTGTTCACAATAAGAGATTAGTATATTCTTCAAACCCTTTTGATACGGTATTAACAGAATTATTAAAGAACCTTTACGAATAATGTAGTAAAATGAGTTGTTCGCTTCGGGGTGGATGAGCTTGCTCATTCCGAAATACGGAACTGCGCTTCCTCATACAGCCCCTCCTCGTGGTCTTTCAGACCACATCGTCGGGGTG
>CAZGPL010000049.1:233-4121 GCA_964527375.1 uncultured Candidatus Saccharibacteria bacterium | reverse complement strand
TTATAGATTTTGGCATACGTAATTAGAAAACAATCTATGATACTTAAGTTGTGTTTTCGTTCATACACATAAAGTATTTCTTTAAGACTGCTCTTATCGGTGAAAACATTGTTGTAGGAAATGATTGTAAATACGTAATCAATAACCATTTCTCTAGATTGTTTATAAAATTTCTCTAGAACAAAAACTGTTTCAAAAAATATTGGTAATGGAATATGAACCTCGTCAGTACTAGCGATTATTTTTGTTAACTCTGGGTTTTCATCAATTAGAGCTCTTATTAGAATGTTTGTATCTACAACAACTCCGTGTGAAGTTTTAATATTGTCTTTTAAAGTTTCATTTGTTGATTTTATTTTCATTTTTAATGTGTCTATCCGACCAGACATTTTCTATCATTTGTTTGTTTAATTTAACCTTAGAGTCTTTTAATAAACCCTTAAAATCATCTATAGATTTAAGTTTAGATACTTTGATTGTTTCTCCTGATTCATAAAATACCAGCCTGTCGCTAGGTTTAAGTTTTAGTTTATCTCTTACTTTCATAGGTACCGTTATTTGGTTTTGTTTAGTTAATGTTGCATATTCCATATTAATGATAACCTAACACACTAATTAATTAATGTAAATAATTAATGATGTTAAACAATAGATAATTTATTTGTGTTATTATTTTATCAAGGTGGTGATTAAAAAATGATTAAAAATATAATAAAATTTCTAATAAACGGTTTCGCAGTTTACGCTACGGCATATTTGCTTTCCGGAGTACATGTATCAAATTTTGTTTCGGCTCTGATAGTTGCTCTTGTTTTAGCTGTTCTAAATATGTTAGTCAAGCCATTGTTAATAATTCTCTCTTTGCCCATCACTATTTTAACTTTGGGATTATTCACATTTGTAATTGATGCAATAATAGTTCTTTTTGCCTCTACGTTAATACCTGATTTCTCCGTGGATACTTTTTGGACAGCAATGCTCTTTTCTGTAGTTTTAGCAATTATATCTTATGTATTGCATAAGATTATTGCATAAAAGAAAAACGGCCTTACGGCCGTTTTTTTGTATATCTATTTAGATAAAAGGAAGTTTATAAAACTCCAAGTTCGGTCTTATCCATCTTTTCAGGCTTATTAATATACTCCAAATATTTTTCAGTAGTCGATTCTCTTTTATGACCCGAAACTTTTGCTAAATAAGAAATGCTGACCCCATTTTCTAAATGATGGGCCACAAAAGTATGTCTTAGATCATTAACTTTGGCTTTTTCCACACCGGCAATTCTGAAAAACCTGTCTATTGTAGATCTGATATTTCTAATCAATAAAGTTTTACCCGTTTTTGTAATAAAAAGATCCTTCGAAGAACCTTCGACTTTAGGTCTTCCTTTTTCAATGTATTTATTTATTGCCTCTACTGCCGTTTTATTTAAAGGAACATTTCTAGCCTCTTTATTATTTCTCTTAGGTATAAACAAATTTCCTGTCTCACCTTTTATATCAACATCTTCCATTCTTATACCTGCTAACTCTGAAATTGTTACACCTGTTTGAAGTAAAAGTTCTATCATTGCGTAGCTCCTAACGTCGTCTTTTGCGGAATCTCTCAATGCTCTGTACTCCATTTTATTTAAAATCCTTGGAGCTCCCATTTCAAATTTAGGGTGTTTCAACTGAGAAGATATGTCTTCTTTCAAATATCCCTCACCCGCCATGTATTTAATGAAAGTTCTTGTCGCATTTGTTTTTCTTGAGATTGATTTCGGAGTGTAATTTTTCTCTTCCAAGCTTTTCATAAAAGCTATCAAATGTTCTATCTTCATATTTTCAACTTCAAAAACTCCTTCTTTAGACAAGAATTCGATTATTTGATCAATATCCTTATTGTATGCAACTACAGTAGCTTCCGATTTTCCTTCGGATCTTAATTTTTCTATAAATTTTTTATGAGCTGTTTCTAATTTCATTTTTTAAAAAGAATTCCGAGCAGAAACTATGTTCACTGGGGGCATATTATAGCAGAAAAAAGAAATAAATAAATCCTATGGGCCTAGCATATCAAAATGATTGAAAACTGTCAATTTATTCACTATTATAGGTTTAATGTCCAAAACAAGTAATTCAAAATATCTCTTAGGTGCAGTGTTCTTTATTTTTCTATCTTTCAGCTTTGTTAGGTCTTCTTTAGATGTTTTGAAAAGCAGAAATAGATTAGATGAGCTTAAAGAAGAAGTTGCTTTGTTAGAACAAAAAGAATTAGAAATTAAAAAAGAGATAGAATACAAAGAGACTGAAGATTATATTGAGGAAAAAGCTAGAAACGATCTTAATTTGATAAAGCCCGGAGAAAAAGTTTATGTAGCGGTGGGTGGGGAAAATTCTTCCGGTAATGTACTTTCGGAATCTACTGTTAATGAGGAAAAAGATAAAAGGGATAGTAACTGGTATTCGTGGTATAGACTTTTCTTTGATAATTAAAGATTTTTGACTTAGAATATATTATCTGTTAGATTAACAAACGAACTTTAAACGACGCGGGATGGAGGAATGGCACCTCACCGGGCTCATAATCCGGGGGTCCTGGTTCGAGTCCAGGTCCCGCAACCAAAAAACTCGATTACTTGTCAGTTTAGGTTACAGACTAGAGTACGACAACACCTAATTAACACTTCCAGGAAAATACAAATCATTGTTTACCGTGTCAAAAAGATTTAAAATATTATCCATGGGAGTGAGTTTAGTAGATTATATATTCAAAACGAGAAGGCAGGCTTTTTCAGTCAAAGACTTGATAGTCAGGATTTTAATAGGTGGTGTTTTTACCGCTTTTGGATTTTTTGCTGTAGCTAGTCTTGATATTGATGAAGATTGGGTTATAATCTCAGGAAAAATTGCTGATGTATCAACAAGTAATAGGGACGGTTCTACTATGTATACTGCAGTAGTTAGTTATAAGGTGGGAAACCAAGATTATAGGATTAGAAGTAAAGTTAGTTCTTCCATTAGACCTCAATTAGGTAGAGAAAAAGAAGTTGCCTATAACCCAAAAGATCCTACTCAGGCAAAAATCGTTGAAGGAAAAGGAGTTTCTATCTTATTTTGGTTTACTCCAATTATGGGTTTATTAGTTTTGGTATCGGGGCCGATTTCATTTATAAAGTCCTTTAAAAGGACTAGGGATATTAAACATTTACAACAGTATGGCCAAAAGATTCAAGGAGTCATATCCGATATTCAGACTATCGGAAATGATGGAGGCAAGACCTATAAAATTGTAGTTTCTGCTACAGATAGTAGTAACTCTGTCTGCCACTACGTGAGTGACCCTATTACGGGAATTCCGAGCCTGATTTTATTAGATCTTAGAGATAAAGCAGTTCTAATAGATGTATATGTAGATTCGTTAGACTCTAAAAGGTATTATGTTGACATATCGGATATCCCAAGCCTTACTCCGGAAAGGATTAATGACTTAATAAAATCTGTTAAAAAAGACCAATATACAACAAGCATTTGATTTTTTATCTTGAGAAATAATATTTTTAAATTTTTATTCTTGTTATATTACTATCTCCTGCGGCGCTTTTTTGATAAAATGTTGCGGTATAATAATTTTATGTAGGCCAATGTAGCTCAGGGGTTAGAGCGGGCGTTTCATAAGCGCTAGGTCGGTGGTTCAAGTCCACCCATTGGCACCAGAAAATTGTAGATTCAACAAAACATTTCCAAAATGCAATCTTTTCTTAAAAATTTCTTGTGTGGACTTGAATGGCGCAGGCGCGACGGCGCCGAGCCCTGGGTCGAAGGCCGCATCAGCAGATGCGGACCGCAGACCAAGTCCACCCATTGGCACCAGAAAATTGTAGATTCAACAAAACATTTCCAAAAT
>CAZGPL010000049.1:0-133 GCA_964527375.1 uncultured Candidatus Saccharibacteria bacterium | reverse complement strand
AATCTTTTCTTAAAAATTTCTTGTGTGGACTTGAATGGCGCAGGCGCGACGGCGCTTAATCCTAGGCCTACCCTTTTTCATGAAAAAAATCCTCTTTTAATGTATACTCTTAAGGCTATGGCAGAACAAAAAC
>CAZGPL010000048.1:0-4195 GCA_964527375.1 uncultured Candidatus Saccharibacteria bacterium | reverse complement strand
TAAGAAGGCAGATAAGCGACTTAGGTTACGTTGTCGAAGATCTTCCTACAGGTGACTTCAAAGTAAAAAAGAGATTCTAATCAGAATAAACCCATTTGACAGCATTATTTCCAATATAATCGCTCATTTTTAAAACATATTTTGGTTCGTATACTATATCTTCCGAAGGGTGTTTTTCGTTTTGTGTTCCTTGAAGAGTTCTTTGGAAATTAATTTTATCTGCTACGAACACTCCTCTTAAATTCAATTTTTTACACGCATTGCCTTCGACTAAATTATATGCAGTGTTGATAACCCCGTCGGAGAAAATTCCTACATTTACATTTTCAACTCTTTCATCAATATCTACATTTGAACCCGATACTATAAATAATGCTGTAGAAGAATTAGATATTTTTATATCATCTGATATTTTTAAGTTTCCATTTACAAATACCACTTGATTAAAGGTAGTAGAATTATAGTTCGAAGGTATTTTTTGACTCTTAATTTCATAATCACCATTTATGTAATAAACACCTGATGAGGCAATCAGATCCCCGGTAGTTGATATCTGAGTTTTTGTACCTTTTGAAGTGTCAAAGTATTTTTGATAATTATATTCAGGAGGTGGGTTGATATTTGTGATATACAAATCTTCTTCTGAGCTAAAAAAATCAATATTATTCCCACCTACCTCAATTAAACCGTTTGTATTTACTTCATTTGAAGGGGATTCTGATATCATATCAATATTATTGTTAGCTCTGACTATTCCTTTTCCCCTTATCTTTATCCAAGGTCCATTAACACACATGTCTTTAATAGAAATGTTCCCTGCCATATCTTCAGCACGGAATCTTATACTTTTAGTACAATCTTTCCAGTTACTATCACAAAAGTCTACCTTAGGGGTTACTAAATAAGCATTTTTAGATCCAGGCAAAAAAGGCGGGCTTACAAGTATAACCCAATTTGTAGAGCTCCATGTAGAGTTACAACTTAACAAAAAAGAAAATCTTCCGAATCCAGGGTTCTTTCTTGTAGTGTATTGAAATTTATCTGTAAATGTCGATATTCCTGAGGTATTGTCACTAACATTGATCCACGCATATAGCTCATGATCATTGCCTAAGATACCTCTAACTGCTCCTGATTCACGCCAATTTCCTGGAGGTGTTTGATCTATTTTGAAATTTATAGATTTTGTTGCTTCAATGTTTCCCGCTTTATCTACTCCGTAGTATTCAACTGTGTGGTATCCATCAGTACTTACGTAAAAGGATACTGTGGCTATATCTGATTTGTTTATGTTAACAGCGTCTGTCCAAATAGTTCCTGTACCATTGAACCCAATTTCCAAATACACACCTATAACATTTTCTGCTGTTGTGGTGAAATTAACGGATAGTTTTGTCCAATCGTTTGTTCCTGTTAACGAAGGGCTGGATTTTATAAAATTGATGGTTTTAACACCTAATCCATCTTGAGAAATTGAGTAGACATTAAAAAAAGCAGATCCTGAAACATCCGACGTTTTCATCCATAATGAAGCAGACATGTTGTTAAATGAACTTGCCGCGGCAAACATATCATAATGATCTATTGAATGCCAATTATCCTCTGTAGAATTTATTTTTATTGATGTACTTGGAAACTCCGATTTATAAATTAAAGTATCTCTGGAATAAATGCCTCCGGGGTTAGAGTTGCTTATCTTCCAATCTTGCGTGTTCAATGGTGGATTTGCGCCCGATGTTTCAAAAGAAGGATTTGGTGCCAGATTTAAAGAATTGGAAAAATCTTTTTTTACCCAATTTAATCCATCTATTCTGTAATTTATTTCTTTGACCCCACTTTCAAGATCTGTTCCTGATATTGTGATTTTTACAGGTTGTCGGTACCAATCGTTATTTCCGTCAGGTGTTCCCGGTTCCTTTACAAATGTAGTAACGGGCGGGGTAGTGCCTGCAAGGCATTGTATGGAGAGAGATATTATTGTTATGAAAAAAAGAGAATTATTATAATATCTTTTTAATTCGGGTACTTTTATTTTGGGCATTGGTTATATAATAGATTATTTTAGTGGAGTTTTGAAGTAGGGTGTGTTAAGAAGCATCTAAAAAAGACGCCTTACTTTTTGAGTTTGACGTCTTCTGATTCCTGCGATTCTTTCATAAATATTTCGTTACAGATCTTGCAAAGCAATGTGTGGGTTATTACTGCGGCCTCTAAGCGATTATCTTCTGGATGTTTTCCGTTAATAATATCGTGGTTAACTTTTTGTGCCACTTCACAAGTTACTTTTGTATCTTTGAGCGGGATTCCTTTTAACATTATTCTTCTCCTTCAGGATATATTATTTTTTCTAATTTTTCATAGATTATATCAGATAAACTTGCTTTATTAAATGGGTCTTTAACATAATTAGGAGCACCCGTTAGAGCGTTATACATAGGGTTATCACAATTATCACCTCCAGGTATAGCTATTAAAACTGGATAAACATTGTAACCATCGGATTTCATCGCTAGTTCAAGGTATTTTAACATTTTATCGAAGCCTGAAATTAGAGAATTGTTGAGTGAGTCTAATTTTTCTTCGGCGTAAGCAATTTTTTCAGAATCATAACTTTGCATTTTATGATCCCAATTATTCGCAATATGCAGTAAAATTTTGTCTTGGTTGTTATATCCAATTTTTTCAAGTACTACGTCCTTTAGGTAGGTAGAGGCCTTGATTTGTATGGGCACTATACTTTTTTCTTTTGGATCATGTACTATGAGATCTATCTTACCTTCAGTGTCGTCAGTAAAATCTGTTACGTAGACTTCGAAATTTCTAACTTTCAAAGCTATAGCTACAGCAGCTTCAGCAAAAAAACCATTTTTGATTTCTTCCCATGGATTATTCGAATGATTATGTATTTTTTTTATTATTCTCACAACTTCGGCCACATTTTTATGAAGTTTTTCATCTTTCTTAGGATCATCTAACGCGTCTAAGTTTAAGTTGATGAGTGCTGATGTTAGGTATGAGCCACAAGCCATTGATAGGATTTCTTCCGAGGTGCCGTGGTATTTGTACCTTTCTTTAGTTTGCTTTGCCTTCTCAATTATTTCTCCTCCAATTTCTTCTTTCGTAGTTCCTATCTGAATTTTCTGAACTTCTGTATAGCATTCTGAGGGGGGCATTCCTTTAGCTATCGATTCAATAAACTCCATCATGTGTTAAATGATACCAATGTTTGTGTATAATTAAAACATGAGCTCGTTTAGCATAAGTTCACTGACTGAAGATGAATTGTGGGAAATTGAGGATGATCTCTCCGGAGTAGGGGAAAAAGGTACTGGTGGGAATGGCAGTAAAAATGAACACAAAGGTCCTAAAACATCCCGTGAGATAAGTAATTCAACTAAAGAAAATGCCGAGAAGAACAGAGTTGGGGAAGCTATGATAAATTTAAAAAAGGATCTTGAGCATTTTCCATACAAAGATTGCAGTAAGGAAAAGTTACCAGAGTTTGTTAATAAGTACTCAACATGGGTTACTAAGTCTTTAGAAGATAAATATCCTTTCTTCACTAATTTAGAAACAGAAGTTGAATATTCTCAATCAAGATCTTCCGGTCCCGGTGGTCAGAATGTTAACAAAACTAGCACAGCGGTCACCGTAAAACACCCACTTACAGGAATATATGCAAGAAGCGAAGATAGCAGAGAAGTTCCAATAAATAAAAGAGAATCTCTTTCAAAATTACTAACTAGGTTGGAAAGTCATATTAAAAATTGGTCTATTTACCTTAAAAATATTCCTTTAGAAGAAAGACAGGAAAAGATTACTTCTTTTGTAACAAATATGCGCGATGAGAAAACAAATTAAATCTTCCTGCTCTTTGCCAAATTTTGTTCAATGTGTATCATTCTATTGTGATTCCAGAAAGGACAATCAAAAAATTTAAAACTAAAAATGGTGAAATACCTCTTCCGGTCTTTTTTCCTGATGCTACAAGGGCAGTGATAAGAACATTGGATTCTTCTGACATTGAGAACACGAAAACGCCGGGGATTTTAGTCAATACCTATCATTTGTACAAAGATCTAGGAAAAAAGGTTATTGAAGAACATGGTGATATACGACAATTTATGTCATGGGGTGGTGCTGTTATTTCCGATTCCGGTGGTTTTCAGGTAATGAGCCTGGCTAAAAAAGGTGG
>CAZGPL010000047.1:0-4234 GCA_964527375.1 uncultured Candidatus Saccharibacteria bacterium | reverse complement strand
ATTAAAAAGATGCCTTTTAAGGTTCTTGTTTTAATAATTACTGTACACACACTTCCCCAAGTAAAAACGGGAGACCGGTCCCGGTAAATTCTTTTATTCCTCTCTCTTTTTTTAACACAATCATTTATTTTCTATACTAGAATTAAAAAAACCGCTTGGTAGCGGCTTTAACAAGAAATTAAGATTCCTCGTTATTCTTCTTTAGAAAAATAAATTTGGGCATGAACTATGATTAGTATTCTATCTAATTTTCTTAATGTCAATAACAATTAAGTTCTATTTTAAATTATCAATTGCTATTTCAGCTTCTTTAAAATTTTCATTATACTTTAACGCAAGTTCAAACTGTACTTGAGCTTTATCTTTTAATCCCTGCAAAAGATAGATGTTTCCTTTAATCATATATAATTCCGTAAAAGCTTTGTCACCATTCTCTAAAATGCTATCTGAAATCTCAAAAACTCGATTATAATTACCAACCTCGTAATAAGCTTTTATTGGTTCAATCTGATACCAAAGCATTCTTCTGGGTAATCTACTTTCAATCTGTTCAAATACTTTAATTGATCTTTCATACTCCTTTAAATGATAGGAAAGTGTGGAAATATTGAACAAAGGATAAATATTTTCAGGATCTAATTCGTTTTCCTTTTCTGCCCTGCTTAAAGCATTTTTCCATGAATTTTCTTCTATCCAATCTTCACCGATAATTTTTTCTACAAAAGGTCCCGAATCTTTTTCATACAAAACTATGTAAGCATAATTAAAAGGTTGCCATAAAGAGAGAAAATCATAATAGTACATTTTTTTATTTGGACCATCGTAAGAATCATCAAAATAAATAAGGCCTTTCTCATCATCATATCCTGTAACAAATCTAAAATGTCCGATATCTTCTCCTTTTTTTAACCAAGTTTTAACAACAACAGGAAAATTATTTGCAATGAATTTTTTTATTAAATCAATATCTCCGTTGACCCTACTGACGGCATTTATTCCATATTCCCTAGCCCAATTAACAAACTCATAAGTAAATATTGTTTTATCGTCGTTATCTCCTTTTGGATGTTGATAAGGTCTCATTTTACCTGCAAGCTCCTCCTGAGAAACATCTATCCCGTACCAACTAATTGCCATAGACAAAGTTGCAGGACCGCAATTATTAAAACTTTGATAAACATGATAATTATTTTTTAACAAAACGTATTTCCCCGGCTCTTTCAAATCTATTTTCTTTAGCGTGTTTTCCTCATTTAGCTGAGAACCCGTCTCTATAGATTCTTCAATTTCTTCTGAGATATCTTCTTTATTCTCATTACGAATATTTTGAACAAATTTCGTTTCAACAGGAGGTCTTTTGTTTAATTTTAAATAAATTAGAGTTCCGGAAATACATAAAGAAATTACTAAGATTAAGAGAAGATATTTTTTCATTGTGAGTGGATTATATCAATCCAAATACCTTTTGAAAAAATCAACAGTATCCTGCATTGCTTTTTCAAAACTATCTCCCGAAATATTATGACCTCCCGTAGGGTATTCGTTTATCTCATATTTAATATTAGTATCTAGCAAAATAGAACTTAAATTTCTTGAATATTCAATGCTGACTACAGGATCATCTACCGCATGATTTACTTGAATAACACCATCTAAACCTCCCAGATAATTTGTCGGAACTACCTTCATCCAAAACTCATTGTTAGGGTCAAAATCACCATATCTTTCAAATAATTCATTTCTTCTTTTTCTGGAAGGAGATTCCTGGGAAGGAGGCCTATAACTATTATCTTCTATACCGTATTCGGAGAAATCAGAATAGGTATACACAGCTCCGGCCCATATTGATACCGCTTTTATATCTTGTTTTGCAACAAAAGCCCTAAAAATGACATTTCCACCCATACTATGACCCCAAAGACCTATTTTCTCCTTATTTATAAAATCAACTGATAGAAGGGCGTTGTGAGCGTTTAAAGTATCTATTACGTAGGCTGAAGAGTAATAACCACCTTCCGCCTCTCCTTCTGAATTCCCGTGATCGCGCAGGTCTATTTTAAAAACCACAAATCCGTTTTTAGCTAAAAAATCTACATAGGAAACATAATTTTTGGTAGTCTCATACTCATCGGGAGGAATGTAACCGTGTACAAATACAATTGCAGGCCAACCTTTATTAGGTTTCTCACCATTTGGGACGGTAAGAAGCCCGTTAACATTGAGACCATCGGAATCGTAGCTTGTAAGATAGCTAATGTAGTTTTCGTTTTCATTTATCTTTTCAAGTTTTCCTAGTTTTCCTTTATATATTCGCTGTCTCAAATAAGGAATAGTAATATCTTCAAAATTATCATCTGATTGTAACTCATCTTCAGGTTCTAAAATTTGAATATTATCATTACTTATAATTACTCCGGAACCATCAGTACTCTCATCACTATATAGAGGCTTGTTTAACTTATCATTTTGTATGAAATAATAAAAAATAATTAAGAAAGTTCCTAAAGATATAGAAACTATAAATGAGATTAAAAAAAATTTAGTTTTTTTCATTTAAACAACAATGTTTCCAAAACTCAATTTACTTTAACAGGATTTTAGCACTTTTTTACAAAATTTTTCGAAATGAAAATTATTTCAGATGTTCCTTAACATTATCAATAAACCGAACTATTAATATAGATCCTAGCACACTTATTGAAATCACAGGGATGATTGCAAACAAGAAACTACCAAATTTTAAAATACCCCACATTTCCCACCAAGCATCATATACAAAACCCGAGGGATGATAAATTTCCATAACATTGGGACCACATATCTTCCAATAATGTTCGTCCTTTTGTTTATAGGAAGAGTCAATCGTTGAATATTTGCAGGGAGAAAAAAAAGATATTAAAAGAAACAGGATAGCGGAGATAAGAAAATACCTTATGAAATCTTTCTTTGTCATAACAAAATAGTATCAAAAAATATTGAAAATGACTAACCAAATCAAATAACATTTAGAATTAGAACCCGGGTTTTAAACTTTTTTCTTTAAAAAGTTATAATTTAGATATGATCGATGATTTAGTTCCCGTAAATCTTTACTCAAAAGACATAAAACAACTAAACATATTAAAAAGAGTGAGCCTGGAATATCCTCTTTTGTGCAGGAAAGAAGTTGCAAAAAAGCTAGCAGAAGTTTCTAAAAAACTCCCTAAAGGCTTAAAATTACAGGTTGATTCTGCTTATAGAACAAGAAAAACGCAGGAGATTCTTTATAAAAACAGGAGGAAGGAAGTACCTTGGTTAGTGTTTAATCCAAATAGCGGGGTGCCACCTCATTGCACGGGAGGGGCAGTTGATGTCTCTTTAGTTGATGAATTCGGAAAAGAATTAAATTTGTCTGAACCATTTAAAAAATTTTACGATGAGCCAAAATTAAATTCTATTAAAATTACTAAGATAGCAAGAAAACATAGATTCTTATTGCACGAATTAATGCTTAATGTTGGTTTTGCTCCTAATGAAAGAGAGTATTGGCATTTTTCTTATGGGGACCTTACATGGGCTAAACATTACAAAAAAGAAATTCTCTACGAAGAATGCAGTCTCCCGAATGAATATTATTTTTCCAAGAACAGCATTTTTGTTTATAAATTAATAAAAAAGATTTGGAGTTTCTACAATAAAATATTTAGAATTCAAACCAATTATTAGCCTTTGTTTTACACACATAGAGGTTTTTGAAAGCTTGTGGTTTCGTTTGTTAAATCGTTGTAAAACTTACTCTAACCAGTAGTCATACATAATTCCATAACAATAAACCCTGGGAATGCCAAGTTTGTCTGTTTTTTTATATTTATAGCCAATACATTTTGCACTAATTGGATGTACGGAAGGAAATCCAATTATTTTACTTGGTGAAAGGACTAGCCCAACTAAATGGTAGAGAAATATCAAGGAGAGTAAGATAACAATAGTAGATTTAGTATACCTTTTCATTATTTAGTTATAGCAGTCTTTTCAACCTACGTCTAGAATATGTAGTGTTGTTTGTAGTTTATTAAGTTTCAATTAACAGATAAAATCAAGTAGCATTAGTAGATGAGTAAACCAACAATTAAAAAAGCAAGAAAAGAGGATATAAATGAAATTATAGAAATTCATAAAAAGTGTATCTCCAAAACCAATGCTAAAAGTTATAACGCAGAAATAATTCAGTCCTGGTTACAGCAAATAAATGAGA
>CAZGPL010000046.1:0-4253 GCA_964527375.1 uncultured Candidatus Saccharibacteria bacterium | reverse complement strand
ATGACTATTTTTTGCTTTTATAACGATATAAATCGGGTGTAAACACCTTTTTTAGGCAATTCCCAAATAATTTATTAAAACCTTTAATTTAGGTTGGATTTATGATTTTAAACATGGAGGATAAAAAATATGGAAATAACAAGTATTGTTCTTATTATAATGGTCTTTTTGGGTGTTTCTGGTGGCTTATTAGCCTATTCTAAAAAGAAAACACCTCAAAAAGAGGCTGAGACTGCCCCCGAAGAAATAAAAGTAGTTAAAGAGAAATCTGCCGCAGAGGTAGATATTGAAAACGAATCTGTCGTCTTGGAAGCTAAAGCTAGGGCAAAAGATATTGTTGTTGAAGCTAAGACTGAGGCTTTGAATATTCAGACCAAAGCTCAGGAACAAGCGCGCCAAATAAAGGACGAGGCACTGGAATCTGAGAGAAAATCTGCAGTTTTAAAGGCTCAGGTTGATGCAAAAGCTAAGGAGCTTGAATCTAAAGCAAAAAGTCTGGTAGCTATAAAAGAGAATTTAGAAAAGAAACAAGAGGAAATTGAAAATTTTCACAGAAAACAGCAGGAAGAAATTGAGAGAATAGCTTCAATGTCTAAAGAAGAGGCTAGGGATATTCTGTTGAAGAATTTAGATAAGAGCTTGGTAGAAGAAAAAGGTAAAAGAATAAGAGAAAAAGAGGAAGAAATCCGAAGAGACGCCCAAGAGAAATCAAAACAAATCTTAATGGAGGCACTAGAATTCGGTTCAACAGATATTGTAATTGAACACTCTACATCAAAGATAAAATTACCTGATGAAGAAATAAAAGGAAGAATAATCGGAAAAGAAGGAAGAAATATTAGAACCTTTGAAGAGTTAACTGGGGTTGATTTGGATTTGGATTCTTCACCTGGAGATATAATTGTTTCTTGTTTTGATTCCGTTAGAAGAGCCATAGCAACCGCAGCTTTGGAGAGACTTTTAGCTGATGGCAGAATTCAGCCAGCCAGAATAGAAGAAATTGTTGAGCAAACCAAAAAGGAGATGGAAAATATAATGTACAAAGCGGGAGACGGTTTATGTCACAAACTTGGGCTTTATAATATTCCAAAGGAATTGATACAGATTCTTGGTAGATTTAAATACAGATTTTCTTACGGTCAAAATATGCTTGAACATACTATGGAAACGGCGAGAATAGGAATGTACATTGCAGAGGAGTTAGGTGCGAATATAGATACTGTTAAACTAGGTTGTTTGTTTCACGATATAGGTAAAGTTTTGACCGACCAGGATGGGTCTCACGTGGAACTTGGGGTAGAGCTTTTGAGAAAATTTAAAATACCTGAGGAAGCCATAAAATGCGTTGCAGAACATCATGATGATAGACAGACTACAATAGAATCAGCTATTGTTACTCTAGCAGATCACGTTAGTGGTGCCAGACCGGGCTCTCGAGGTGAGGACTATGAATCCTATGTCAAAAGATTGAAAGATCTTGAAGAAGCCGCTACATCCTTTGACGGTGTAGAAAAAGCTTACGCAGTATCGGCAGGTAGAGAAGTTCGAGTTTTTGTAAAGCCTGAAAAAGTTGACGATTACTCTACCGCTCTATTGGCAAAAGATATCGCTAGAAAAATAGAACTTGAACAGAACTACCCCGGTGTAGTAAAAGTAATAGTAATAAGGGAAACACGAGTTTCCGAAACTGCTAAATAATTTTTTAGGATAGATATCCTAAAAGAGGAGGTGAATATGTATTATATTTTAGCCGCTACTGTAGCACTTCTGATATTTGTGCTTTTTATAAAAGCTCTCGGAATCGTTTTAAAAGGTATTTTGACCACAATATTTGTTTTGATAATAACCGGAAGTGTAATAATAATGGTCAAATCTTTAAGTGCTCCCGTTGATCTTTTCGGACTTTATAGAGTAGACAAGTTTGAAGTAACTAAATTTCAGGAGTAGTGTAAAAAAATGAAGATATTATTTGTAGGAGAAATTGTAGCTAAACCTGGCAGAGATGTGGTTTCAAAATTTTTGCCTGAAGTAATAAAAGAAAATCAGCCCGATATTGTTTTTGCCAATTGTGAGAATCTATCAGGAGGTAGAGGTATAACTGAAGAAAAAATAGAGCAAATGAGGCTAGTCGGAATAGATTATTTTACTAGCGGAGAGCATGTTTTTAGAGAAAAAGGAACAGAGGATTTTATAGATAAAGTTCCTGTTATAAGACCTGCAAATTACCCCGAAGGGACCATGGGTGAAGGTTATAAAATAATTGATACCGGAAAAAAAGGAAAAATTCTCTTAATCAATTTAATAGGGTTGACTTCGTTTGGAAATAACAACGCATTTTTGGATAATCCTTTTAAAAAAATTGACGAAATTTTAGATAAAACTAAAGATGAGGAAATAGATTACAGAGTGTTAGACTTTCACGCAGATGCTACAAGTGAGAAGTATTCTATGGGATTTTATTTAGATGGTAGGGTAGATGCTATTGTGGGTACTCATACTCACGTTCCAACTTGCGATAATATGGTATTACCCAAAGGAACATTGTATGTTACTGATGTCGGCATGTGTGGTGCAATAGACTCTTCACTAGGTGTTAAGGCTGATATTACAATAAAAATGTTTTTGACCGCGATGAATCAACGTTTCGAATGGGAAAGTGCTGGTAGAAAGGCATTTCGCAGTGTATTATTAGATTTACAAGCAAAATCAGTTGCTAGGATTGATAAATTATTATAAGTTGCCTAACCAGGCAGCAATTTAATTCCGAGAGGGGGTGTTAATAAATGACAAAAATAGACTTAATTGCAAAAGTTGCAGATGTAGCAGGAATGACAAAAGTAGATGCAACAAAGGCCGTTGATGCAATCTCAGCCGCAGTAGAAAAATCTCTTTCAAAGGGTGAGAAAGTAACATGGACCGGTTTTGGTACATTCGAAGTAAGATCAAGAGCCGCAAGAATGGGAAGAAATCCTCAGACAGGCGCACCTCTACACATCTCAGCAAGCAAAACCCCAGCTTTCAAAGCAGGTAAGAGCTTAAAGGATGCCGTTAAATAAGTGATTTAGATTGTACTTTAGTTGTACAACAAGAAGACCCCCTCCTAGCCAAAGCTACGGAGGGGGTCTTCTCCGTACATTCGTCTATTTCTCAAAATTTAGATGAGTGTCTTTATCTTAAATTTGTTTAATTTTGACTTTTTTTACAAAGTGTTAAAATATCTGACGTATGGCAATAGCAAAGGATTATTATGAAACTCTCGGGGTGCAGAAGAATTCAAACCTCGATGACATAAAAAAAGCATATCGAAAGCTCGCAAGAGAGCATCACCCTGATATGGTGAAGGAGAGTGATAAGTCTGCGGCTGAAAAAAGGTTTAAGGAAATAAACGAAGCCTACCAAGTTTTAAGCGATCCGCAAAAAAGAAAAATGTATGATCAATTTGGGACCGTTGGCCCGGATTACGGACCCGAAGGTTTTTCAGGGTCCGGACAAGGGGGACAGTGGGGACCTTTCAGTTATCAATACTCAAGCTCGGGTGGTAACCCTTTTGATTTTGGAAATGGTGAGTTTGATCCTTTTGATATCTTCGAGGATTTTTTTGGATTTAGAGGTTATAGTTCCAGAAGGCCAAAAAAAGGTAAAAATCTTTATTATGAAATGAGATTAGAGTTTAAGGATATGATATTTGGGATTGAGAGAGAGATAGATGTTGAAAGTGGGAAGGTAAAAGTAAAAATACCTGCCGGCATGAGAGATGGTATGGAAATTAAATTTTCCGGAAAAGGTATGCCCGGTCCCGATGGTGCTCCAAATGGCGATCTTTATCTTACAGTTAGGGTAAGAAATATTCCTGATTTTGTAATCATGGGAGATGATATTTTAATAAATAAAGAAATTGGTATGGTTGATGCCGCTTTAGGCACTATTATAGAGGTCTCTGTTGTGGATATCCAAAATAAAGAGGGTCTTGGAAAAACAAAGCTTAAACTTCCCGGAGGTACGCAATATGGTTCGAGATTTTTAATAAAAGGTAAGGGTATGCCAAAATTGCACGGGAGAGGTCAAGGGAATGTTATTGTTCAAATTTTAGTTAGAGTGCCTGAGAGATTGAGTAAGAAGCAGAGGGAGTTGTTGGAGAGTTTTTAATTTTTTTTAACTTGTTGAATATCTCAATTAAATATTTTACTATTTATATAGTACTTATTATTTTTTAATAATGGAAAATATTACAGAACCTGAAAATAATGTTAGCG
>CAZGPL010000045.1:0-4328 GCA_964527375.1 uncultured Candidatus Saccharibacteria bacterium | reverse complement strand
AGAAATAGAGTTGTTAATCTCTGTTGTCCATCAAGAAGATCATACTCCTCATATTTGGTGCTACCTTCTTCTTTTTTATGTTTTTTTAAAACCAGAGAGCCAAGAAAATATTGTGAGTCGGGATTGGAGTTTTGTGCCTGGGATACATCATCTAATAATTCTGTAATCTGATCACTTCCCCAAACATAGGGACGCTGGTATTCAGGTATTCGATACCATTTTGCAAAAACATCTCTTACTAAAAGTTTTTCACTATCAATTCTGTCTGACATTCCAAACTCCTTCTGATTCATATTTTTTAATCATTTCTTTTGTCACTCTTACCTTTGCAGTCAGTAAGTCTTCCATCAGGCCGCGCTTCTGAGCTTTAAGCTTTTCCAACACCGCTTCTTCATTTTCAATCGCATCATCAGCGGCAGTAAGCATAGTCGCAATACGTGATTGTTCGGAAATGTCTGGCTTAGGATAGTTGAATTTAACAAATACATATTGGTATAAGTGATTTATCGTTGATCCTGCTAATTGCATTCGTAGAAATTTGGAAAATATTTCTGAGTTTAAAAGGTAATACATAAATACTGGGTCATAAATTCTATTTAACGGTCTCATCAAAAAAATACCACTGTTCAATACAGCTTGTGTTGGGCAATTATTAACAAGCGCAACTTTGCCTATAGTTCCATCTTTTGTAATTAACAAATCGTTGTTTCTTAAATGTATTTCAGGTGATATTTTATATCTTTTGTAATCCACATGATAACAATGATTCCATTCAATTTTACCTTTTTTAAAATCAGTACCTGTAACTAAAAATGGACCTTCGTTGATAAATTCATCTGCACGAAGTCCTTGCCATCCAATTCTGCCTTTTAAATATGATGTTTTCCCTAATAAATCTAAATCCCACACCGCAGGTATGCGCCCCAATTCACTGTTCTTAAATTTATGCGTTTCCTCTGAGCGCAGATTACCCTGCTCATCAAGCCCATAACGGAACAAATCCTGCATCAGCCCTTCTTTCACACGGCAGCGTTTGGCGACAATCTTCTCAGTGGCGTCTATCGCTTCGTCGATGGTGGTAAGTAAAGCGGCAATGGCGCACTGTTCGGGATAATAGGGATATTTAATTTTTAAATTTCCAATTCGATGAAGTGCAAGTTTCGGTACTCCACCGCCTGTTCCGATTTCTTTTTTAATTTGTCTTTGAATAAAATCAGCCGAGAAAGTATATTTTAAGAAGTATTTATTAAATTTAGATTGATCATATTCTGTTATTTTTGCAGCATTTTCTGTTAATTGAGAATTATCAAATTTATCAGGGATGATCCCAAAATTGCCAAGAGTGCCTGCAATGGTCACATATATATCATCTTTTGAAATCTTATATTTTCTGATTTTGGGTTCGATTTGTATTGGTACAAATCGAATATCAGATCCATTGATTGTTCCATTAACCATATCGGTAACGCGTAAGTAGGGGTAAGGTGTAGATTCCATAGATAAATAGCTTCCAGATGGCATTCTTTTACCACCTTTAATTTTTGCAATTTCTTTAATTAGAGATTCCTTCCAATCACTCATACCTCAGCTCCTTCATAAACTCTTCGAGCTTTTTAACTACGTCATCACGTGTAGTAACGAGTTCTTTCATAGGTACTTTGTATTTATCCCATAGTTTTTCAAAAAATGTCTTCGTCTTCTTAACTTCAGCCTTTAAGTATTTATCCAGCTCTTCTTTTAATGCGGCAAAAAGCATTTCAAGTATTAACTTTTCAGATTCCGCTTCGGAAAACTCTCTGCGCTTTTCGTCTATCTTGCTTTGCAAATCATTTTCTTTAGTTTTAAATTCTTTACGAGCGGCTTTAATGGCTTTTTCTTTTTCCTTTATATATTTGAGCGTAGCTTCATGCTTTGCAGCGTCTTCTTTTGCGTAAGGAAGGTCTAGTTCTTTGAGGCTTGTAATTAAATCCTTTAGAGATTTTTTGACGGACTTTATTGTCTTCTCAGTTTCACCATTTTCTTCAGTTTCTCCTTCATAAATTTCAAATCCTTCTATGTATTCATTTAATTCCTGTTCCTTCTCGTTAATAGTTTCTTCAAGTTTTTCCAGTTCGTTTACTTCATCTTCGAAAAAAGCGGCTTTTATGGCATCGTCAGGTATTAGCTGGCTTGTCCAGCCTTCAACAGTCAGTGTTTTAAATACGATTTTAGATTGTGTTTTTTCAACAACGACAACTTTTTTATCATTCTTTTCATCGTACTCCGTATAAGAACGCACTAAAAAACTGTGCTCCCACCAATTAATAAACAAACCGGAAAGCTGAAACTCATCGAGTATTCCATTATTCTTAAGGGACTCCCGGATTAAACCTGCTGCCTCTCGTTGGAATCTAGCTAGTGCTTTTTCTTTTATAAGTTTAGAAATCGACTTTGCTGTTGTTTTCCAGTAATCAAAAAGCGCGGCATGGATTGCTTCATGCTTTTTTAAAACACCAGGATAAGATGTGATCATCTCTTTGATTTGTTCTTTTCTTTCAATCGTAGGAAGGAAATCATAATAATCTTTATTTTTCTCTTTAAAGAATTGCTTTGGCTCAAGTGCGTAACGATCAAAAAGCGGCTTATTGTTTTTAACTTCAATCTTAGGCACACCACCAATAAGGTGAGCTTTCACATCTTCCGGTTCAGGTTCCGGTGTGTTATCAACATATCTGCGAATGTTGAGGTTGAATTCCTCTTTTTCCAGTTCTTCCTTGGAAACCAAACGTGAGTATTTCGGCGCTTCAATTTTATTGTCAAAAACATAAACAATCTTTTCAATATCTTCAGGGCGCAGATAGTTTTGAGCACGAGCCTCACCATATTCGGCATCGGCATTAATAAACAAAAGCTTGCCCTTTAAGGATATGTTTTTATTTTTATTAACGACCAGAACACAAGCGGGTATCCCTGTCCCATAAAAGAGGCCCTGCGGCAGCCCGATAATTGCCTCAATGATATCGTCTTCTATCATTCCTCTGCGAATTTCCTTTTCCTGACCACCGCGAAATAGAACACCATGCGGCATAATAGTTGCCATTCTGCCGTTTGCTTTAAGACTTGCTATCATGTGCTGAACAAACATCAGGTCAGCTTTCTTCCCGGTTTCTGGACAAAAGCCATATTTAAAGCGATTTTGGTATTCCATTTTTGAGCGGCTGTAATTCTGAGAAAAAGGAGGGTTTGCTATGACTCTGTCAAACTGACGGATAGAACCTTTTTCGGTAAACTGAGGCGCTTCCAGCGTATCTTCATTTTCTATATGAGCATCCTGTATGTTGTGCAGGATCATATTCATTTTAGAAATTGCCCAAACAGTTCCATTATTATCCTGTCCGTAAAGAGCAAGGTTATTAGAGTTTTGCCCCTGTTCCTCAACGTACTGTTTGGATTGAATCAACATACCGCCAGAACCGCACGTGGGATCATATACAGTCATTTTTTCCTGTGGCTTGATTAACCGAACAAGCAACCGAACGACTTGTGAAGGTGTATAGAATTCCCCTCCTTTTTTGCCAGCGCTGTCTGCAAAGTCTTTAATCAGATATTCATAAGCAGCACCAAGAAGGTCGGGAAATACAAAATCTTCATTAGTCAACCGGAATTTATTAAAGTGAGCAATAAGGTCAACTAACTTGTTGTCTGGTGTTTTACGAGAATTTCCTTTTTTTGCGTTAAAATTAATATCCTTTAAGACACCTCCTAGTTCCGGATTGGCATTTTCGAGAGAGGAAAGAGCAATATTGAGTTGATTGCCGACATCATCTTTCAATTCGAGCAGTGATGGCCAGCGTGCTTCAAGTGGCACATAAAAACTTCCGCCATATTGACCGGGGTCTTCAACCAATTCTTCAAGGTCTTTGCCGGAAAATTTCTTTTCCCATTTATTTCTGATTTCTTTTTGCTCTATTTCAAATTGATCAGATAATCGCTTTAAAAAAAGCATCCCAAATATATATTCCTTAAATTCGGATGCATCCATTTTTCCACGCAGAATGTCAGCAGCTTTCAGGAGGTGATTTTCAAGCTGCGATAATGTAATCTTTGCCAAAGTTACTTCTCCTTAACGTTTTTATCTTTTTAGGGGGAATGAAAAACAGCGCCGGTTCTATTCCTAAAGTGTGATGATAACTACACAAGCAAATCCCGTTTTTCGGATCATATCTTGTTGATGCGTTTCTTTTTGAGTAGTAGTGATGAGGATTAAGATATTTTGCTTGAACGGTGCATCCGGGATATTCGCATTTATTTCCGGCGTTAAGTTTAACAACATCGCCCCAAAGTTTAAG
>CAZGPL010000044.1:0-4357 GCA_964527375.1 uncultured Candidatus Saccharibacteria bacterium | reverse complement strand
TTTCAAATTGTACGGAAACATATGTTTCCTTGTCGTCCACCACTAAAGCTCGGTTAGAAGGAAGTGTCCATGGAGTTGTTGTCCACGCTAAAAGATAATGATCTTTAAATTTTCCATCCGATATAACCTTAAATTTAACAGTGATAGACGGATCCTCCTCATCCCTATAAGAATTATCCATTGCTATTTCAAAGTCTGATACCGGAGTACCGCATGTTGGGCAAAACAAAGACGTTCGAACTCCTTCGTAAATCAGGCCTTTTTCATAAATTTGTTTAAAAGCCCAAATGACACTCTCCATGTACTTCATGTCAGTTGTCCTGTAGGCATTTTTAAAATCAACCCACCTACCAATTTTATCTACATACCACTCCCATTCTGCAGAAGTTTTTGAAGTATACTCGTAACAAGCCTGTGTAAATTTCTCCAATCCGTAATTTTCTATATCTCTCCTATTTTCAATATCAAGTTGCTCCTGTACTCTATTTTCCACAGTCAGTCCGTGTGCATCCCAACCCCACACTCTTTCAACTCTCTTTCCCTTCATTGTCCAAAACCTTGGAATTAAATCTTTTGCTATAGAAGCCAACAAGTGCCCGTAGTGAGGAAGTCCTGAAACAAAAGGTGGGCCATCGTAGAAAATATATAAATTATCTTCAGGATTTTTTTCAACCGACTTTTCAAAAATATTATTTTTCTTCCAATAATCTAAAACATCACTCTCGAATTCGGGTATTGATTTTTTTTCAGGAACTTTGAAAGACATACTTAGAATTTTACCTTAAAAAAGCCTACTGACCAATTATATTAACATCTCCATCTACATTGTACTCAGTATCAGCAAAATAGGCGTCACTGTTTCTGGCATTAATAAAAAGCACAGCAACCAAAAAAACCAACATTGAAAATATTAAAACTAGAAGGAAGTAGTATTTTTTCACGATTCTTTATTGTTCCAGATTTCGTCTTTAAAACCAAGCTTTTTATTTGCATATCTAGCCATCACGAATAAAAGATCAGAAAGTCTGTTTAGATATTTAACTATGAAAAGTCTATTTTTATCTTTTCCAAGATAATAAACCACCAATCTTTCGAGCTTTCGACAAGTTACTCTGCCTAAATGTAAAAAACTACTTTCTCTACATCCTCCGGGAAGAATAAAATTTTCCAGGGGATTGTTTTTTGATTCAAAATAATCTACAACCTCCTCGAGTTCTTTGATTCTATTTTCCCATTTTTCAATTTTTTCTTTTGTTATTCTCTCATCAGAAGATATTATGGCACCAAGGCTCAAAAGGTCTCCCTGAACTTCAAAAGCTACTTTTCTTAAATCATCCAACCTTGCGGAGTGAAGAAAACCCAAACAAACTCCCAACTCATCGAATGTACCCAAAACCTCAAATACAAAATCTGATTTTGAAAATTTTTTATTCATTTTTGATAGAAAGGTAAAGCCGGAATCCCCTTTTCCTGTATATATTTTAAACATATTTTTAGGACAGGTTGACACCAATATACCCTAAATCAAAATTCAGTCAATCAAGAATTTCTTAACAAACCGAATATCCACATATGTAACACTTAGCACAACCCTCCTCTTTTATGAAAGAATAGTTGCCACAGTCAGGACACATATCAATGTTTCCCATAACACCGTGGGAAAATCCTGCATCTTCGTGTGGATGAGATTGTTCTGAGACTATTTTGGAAGATTCAGAGGTAAGAGAAGCATCTCCGTTACCATTATTACTTTTTGGTAAAGCATAATTAAACTCTTCGGCTAGAACTTTGGCCACAGCATCAGGTATGGAACCAACCCTATTTTTTCCGAAACCGACTGACCTACCACCACCAATTCCCGACAACTGTGAGATTATCTCTACTACGGTTTTGTCAGATGAACCGGGAGCTCTCAACCAACCACTCACCAACCTACCCAATCCCTCCGACAGTGCAGCTACATCTGTACCCGCTTTACCAACATTTATAAAAACTTCAAAAGGCTTTCCCATATCATCTCTGTTTACTGTTATAAAAGCTTTTCCTTGAGGTGTTTTTACACTGTAAGTCGCCCCGTCTAATCTGTAAGACCTTCCTAATTTACCTTCTGTACCTTTATCAAAAACTTCTCCCTCGATGTTAGAACGATCTTTTTTCTCACCACCTTCCAAATTTTCTAAACTCGATTTATCACTTTCCAAATTACCTGATTGGTTTTCTTCATTATTTTCCTTTTTCTTATCTTTAGTTTCTAAAACCTCTTCCTGCCTACTTCCCGAAACATAAACCGTCAATCCTTTACACCCCAGTTTCCATCCCATCATGTAAACCTTCTCCACGTCTTTTGTTGTGGCAGTGGGTGGAAGATTACAAGTTTTAGAAATTGAATTATCAACAAAAACCTGCAAAGCGGCTTGCATATAAATATGTTCTTCAGGAGTAACATCCGCTGAGACAACAAAGGTGTTTTTAATATATTCCGGGAGATTATTAATATTCTGACAAGTACCTGTTTTTATAACTTCTTCTATAATATCTTTCTTTTTATTTTCATCTATCTCAAGAGAATCTAATGCTTTTTGAAAAGAAGGACTTACATAGGTCAATGTCATTTTATCTAAATCTCCTGCGGCTTGATAAACATTTCTATAGTAAGCTAGAGCAAAGACGGGCTCACAACCATAACCTTCAATACCTGCCACAGTAGAAATAGTTCCTGTAGGAGCAACAGTGGTGACCGCAGCATTTCTTATTCCGTAAAGTCTAATTCCGTTTGTGATTTCTGACCAGTTGATGTAGGGCCTTTCCCATTCACATGTAAACTGTTTTAAAGGTTTCGGTGGTTGCCATGAAAGATTGGAGGGATCAAATATACTTCCCTTAATGGATGGGAAAGGCCCCCTCTCTTTAGCAAGCTCAATCGAAGTTTTCATGGAATGGAATCTCACAAACTCCATTATCTGACCTGCCAAATCCTGAGCTTCCTCACTTCCATATCTAACTCCCATTGAATAGAAAACATCTGCTAAACCCATTATGCCTAAACCTATCCTTCTGTTCTGGTGGGCCGCTTCCTTAAGTTGAGGTACTGCGGGAACGTATTTATTGGCACTTACAACATTATCTAAAAATCTTGTAGAAAGTGTGATTGTTTTTCTTAGCTCTTCCCAATCAATAGTTCCGTTAAATACATGTTCGGATAAATTTATTGAGCCAAGACAGCAATTTTCATAAGGACCAAGCCACTGTTCACCACAAGGATTTGTGGCCTCAAGAGTATAAAGATGTGGGACGGGATTATCCTTATTAGCTGTATCAATAAAAAGAACACCGGGCTCTCCGTTTTTATATGCCTGCTCTATTATTAAATCAAAAATCTCCCGAGCTCTGGGTGTTTCAACTGTTTCTTTAGTACGAGGATCGATTATTTCATAGGTTTCATCCTTTTCGACAGCCTCTAAAAACTTGTCTGTCATGGCAACAGAGATATTGAAATTAGAAAGCTTACCCTCAACAGTTTTTGCTGTTATAAATTCTCTTATATCAGGGTGATCCACTCTCAAAATTCCCATATTTGCACCTCTTCTCACTCCCCCCTGAGCAATAACCCCAAATGCTGCATTGTATGCTTCCATGAAACCCACAGGTCCGGTAGATAAACCGTTGCTAGTGGATATTCTGGAACCCTTAGCTCTTAACCTTGAAAATGAAAAACCATTACCACCTCCTGATTGTTGTATTAAAGAGGCATTTCTTAATGTCTGAAATATCCCGTCACTTGTTTTTCCAAGATCATCCTCAACAGGCAAAACAAAACATGCGGCTAACTGACCAAGAGGTGTTCCCGCACCGGTAAAAGTTGGAGAGTTTGGAAAAAATTTCTTAGATGATATTAAATTATAAAATTCAACTGATGTTTTCTCACTATTTCGGTATGAACTGTCAGGCTCAGCTACAGCATCAGCAACTCTTTTAAACATATCTTCAGGAGTCTCTTCTACCTCACCTAAACCGTTCTTTTTTAAATATCTTTTTTCAAGAATTGTTCTACCGTTCTCAGAAAAATCTATTCTATCATTCCTAACTAAATCTTCTTCCTCGTTAAAATAAAGGTATGAATTCATATTTATAATAATTGTGGGTTAGAAACCTCTGCTGCCTTATAACAAAGGTCATTAACTCACTGGTAAATTAATACTTTAATCTCCAAGATGGAAAATTTTTTACTGCCTGAAGATAATAAAACCAGAAAAATCAGTTAAAAAAAAGCAGTGGGTATTAGAGGGTTAGTAAATCTTTGGCTTATTTACCTCTTAAAAAAGCGGGTATATCGTATTTATCTTCAAAATCTCCTTCA
>CAZGPL010000043.1:0-4469 GCA_964527375.1 uncultured Candidatus Saccharibacteria bacterium | reverse complement strand
TCCATCTTCTTTTCGAAGATCGAGGGCAGCAATTTTTTTAGCATATATAGATTTTACCCTATTTGCCTTGTTTTTATGAATAGTTTTTTCTTTTGCTGCTTTATCAAGAGATTTCTGCAGTGCAACAAACTTTTCCCCTACTATTTTGGTGTCCTCTTTTGCCAATATTGATTTAGATAAAGATTTTTTTGCAGATTTAAACCTCTTCTCCCACATATCATTGTGAGCTTTCTTTTTAGCGGAAGATCTAATATTCTTTTTTGCTGACTTAGTATTTGCCATAGACGGGTTGTATAATATCATAACAATGGTCAAGTAAAAAGTACAATTTCTTGGGGTGTAAATATGTTATTAAAAAAAGGAACGAAAAATTTAAACGGCTTTTTATATAAAACCCAAAATACAATACTATCGGCGGCTTTTATTCTTGGAATAGCAAGCGGCTTGAGTGCAGTCTTGGGGCTGGTTAAAACCAGACTTTTAGCTTCATATTTCGGGGTGTCAAAAGATTTGGCGATTTTCTATACTGCGGATAAAATACCAAACCTAATTTACTCAATAATAATAGTCGGGGCTGTTTCGACAGTTTTTATACCGATATTTACGGGTCTGTTAAAAAAAGATGAAAATACAGCTTTTGAAGTGGCCTCATCGATAATAAATACAACCCTTGTCTTTTTTCTAGTTATTGCGTTGGTCATATTTTTTATGTCTCCGAAACTAATAAATCTTTTAGCCGTAGGCAGTTTTTCAAAAGAGGAAGTACTGTTAGGTTCTAATTTAATGCGAATAATGCTTGTTTCACAAGTACTTCTGGTTGCAGGAAGCTTAGCGACAAGTATTTTACAGTCCTACAAATATTTTATAATTCCGGCCCTCGCACCGATTTTTTACAACGTAGGAATGATTTTAGGGATTGTTTTTCTTTCTAAGGATTACGGAATTTATGGCCCGGCGGCAGGGGTTGCTTTAGGTTCTATTCTCCACTTCGGAATTCAGATACCTTTGTTAAAAAGGTCGGGTTTTAAATTTTCACTAACTTTAAATATTAAAGATAAAAATTATAAAAAAATGTTTGCGCTTGTCCCACCAAGAATTGCAAGCGTTTTGATTGCAAATGTTATTCAAACTATCAACAATAGTTTAGCTATTATTGTTTCCGCGTCTTCGGTAATTTATTTAAAGTTTGCTGATCAACTTCAAACGTTCCCTGTAAGTTTATTTGGAATATCAATGGCGGCAGCAAGTTTACCAACTCTTTCTTCTCAATCAGCTCCCGAGGAAAAAGAAAAATTCCAAGAAACTTTTTTAACTTCTTTTCATCAAATGGTGTACTTAGTAATGCCCTTAAGTGCGATATTACTAATTTTAAGAATTCCTGCCATAAGACTTGTCTACGGAGTAAGCAATTTTCCGTGGGAGGCAACAATAAGAACAGCACAAACTTTAGCTTTTTTTAGTGTTTCCGTAATTGCTCAAAGTTCAAACTACCTTATAACCCGAGCTTTTTACGCGCTAAAAGACACTATTACTCCGGTTACAATAAACATATTAACCGCCATAACCAACGTAGTAATTTCAATATTTTTTGTGACGTCAATGAAGCTAGGGGTTTGGTCGATAGCTCTTTCCTACACTATCACTTCTTTTCTTGACATGTTTTTATTAATGATATTTTTAAATAAAAAGGTCGGGGGTTTTAATAAAGAAAAATTGTTTATACCGTTTACAAAAATATCTTGGGCAACGGCTTTAATGGGAATAATGCTTTATATCCCAATGAAAATTTTAGACCAGTTTGTTTTTGATACTACAAGAACAATAAATCTTCTTGCTTTGACGGTGCTTGCGGGTCTATTAGGAATGGTTACTTATGTTTTTATAACAAGCTTATTAAAGGTAGAGGAAATACAACTTCTTTACAAAATAACGAGAAAATTGAAATTATCTAAGGCAGATATTAAAACCGAAGCTGTTGATTTAACCACAACAGAACAGGAAACGGTATAATCACCCCATGCTTCAGAAAAATATTAGGAATTTTTGCATAATAGCTCATATCGATCACGGTAAATCTACCCTAGCGGATAGATTGTTGGAAATTACCCATACCATAGATAAAAGAAATATAGTTGAACAAACTTTGGACTCAATGGATTTGGAAAGAGAGAAAGGTATTACTATAAAACTTAAAACCATCAGAATGGAGTACGAAGGTTATCAATTAAACTTGATTGACACTCCGGGACATGTTGATTTTTCTTACGAGGTTTCAAGATCTTTGGCCGCCTGCGAGGGAGCTGTTCTTTTAGTTGATAAAACTCAAGGGATACAGGCTCAAACTGTTTCTAATTATTACAAAGCGGTGGAATCGGGGTTAAAAATTATTCCTGCAATAAATAAAATCGATTTGGGGACTGGGGACTTGGATGCTTTGAAAAAAGATATTTCCAGAACCTTTGGATTTGGTGAAGATGAAATTATTTGTGTTTCGGGTAAGACAGGAGAGGGTGTTGAAGAACTTCTTAGAAAAATTGTGGATGAAATACCATCCCCGATGGGTAATTCTCAAAAACCTACCAGGGCGCTGGTTTTTGATTCTTCTTATGATGAATATCTTGGTGTTGTTGCAAATATTAAGGTTGTTGATGGAATTTTTAAAACAGAGAGAGGTAAAAGGATAAAATTTTTTGCAACGGGGGCATCTTCTTCACCTGAAGAATTTGGATATGTAAAGTTAAAAAGATTTAAAACCGAAGAACTTTTAACAGGAGAGGTTGGGTACGTGGCAACCGGACTTAAAGATATTCGCACAGTGAAAGTCGGAGACACCTTAAGCTGGGAGGGTGAATACCCCACCCCACTACCAGGATACAAGGAAATAAAACCATTTGTTTTTGTTTCTATCTACCCGATTGATAATTCAAAATCTACGCAATTAAGGGAAGCTCTTGAAAAACTTTCTTTGTCAGATTCGTCTTTAACGTTTGAACCTGAAAATAATAGTGCTTTGGGGTTTGGATTTAGATGCGGGTTTTTAGGTCTTTTACATGCTGAAATTGTTCAAGAGAGACTTGAGCGAGAGTATAACTTAAGTCTCATTTCGACCACACCTGCGGTTAAATACAATGTTTTAAATACAAGAAACGAAGAAGTGTCTATCACTTCTCCAGCGGATCTTCCTGATGCTACTTTTATTAAAGAAATAAAAGAGCCTTGGATACTTTGTAAAATAATATGTCCGGCTACTTATTCGGGTCAGGTAATGAGATTGTGTACCGATAGAAGAGCTGTTCTTAAAAAAATGGAGTACCCGAACGAGAACAATGTCTTTTTTGAATATGAGCTTCCTTTGGCTGAGCTTGTCTATAATTTTTTTGATGATTTAAAAAGTGTTTCATCGGGTTTTGCCAGTTTAGACTATGATTTTTTGGATTATAGACAGGTTAAAGCTGTTAAATTAAATGTACTCGTTCACGGGGAAATTGTGGAACCTCTAACTAACATCGTTTTAAAGGATAAAGCTCCGGAGATTGGAAGAAGTTTATTAAAAAAACTAAAAGATATCATTCCAAGACAGCAATTCGCAGTTTCTTTACAAGCGGCAGTTGGTGGAAAAATCTTAGCAAGAGAAGATATCCCGGCTTTAAGAAAAGATGTTTTAGCTAAAATGTCCGGAGGACACAGAGAAAGAAAGGATAAGCTATTGGATATACAAAAAAAGGGTAAGGAAAGGATGAAAAGAATTGGAAAAGTTGATATCCCACAGGAAGCTTTTAGGCAGATACTGACGAAGTAGGTTCCGGGCTCAGCCCTGTGCAGGGCTGAGCCTAGCTCCGGGCTGAGCCCGGGCTGAGCCTGAAGTTAGCTACGGGCTGAGCCCAGAGTTAAGAATTCAGAAAACTGCCATAGTTCTTTGCCGGGCTGAGCCCAGAAATCAATTTTGAATCCACGAATGAATATTCCCATTTATTACCTAAGTAAACTCTTACACTAGAGTAGGGGTAGTGTACAAAGTCTGTATAACTATCATCAGCGTTTGTGTGTATATACTTAGAGATATTTAACAAATCATCGTCACTTTCTATTAAACGAGCTTTATATATGCCTTGAAATAAATGACCTACCCTTTTGTATTTATTGTTAATTTTCATTGTAAAACTAGTCATAAGACTATGCATAAACTCTGTTAAAGCCTTTTCGTCTTTTTGTTGTATTAGAAGATGGATATGGTTGTTTAGAAGACAAAAAGCTAATAAAGAAATTCTACTTTTATAATTTTTAGTTCTGTGTGAAAAATCTAAAGAATTTCCTAAAACATATCTATCAAGTAAACCTAAAAATAAATTAAAATCATTATCTTCGAAAAATATTGGTTCTTTGTTAACACCCCGGTTATAAACATGATAAATACCACCTTCGATATATTTTTTACGAGCATTAATCATTGGCATAGTTCGGAGAGGGCT
>CAZGPL010000042.1:0-4511 GCA_964527375.1 uncultured Candidatus Saccharibacteria bacterium | reverse complement strand
GGCTTGTGTACTGTAAAGACTACAGGCGACAAGAACAACACGAAAGCGTGAAGTTCGATTTTCTGGGATACTCGTTTCAGCCACGCACGGCAAAGTCGAAAAGAGATGGATCTCTCTATCTGGGATACGACTGCGCCATCAGCATCAGTTCTAAGAAGCGCATAGCGGCAACAATGAAAGCGTTGGACATTGAACACCTGACACACAAAAGCATCGTCGGTGTAGCCCAATTTCTGGAGCCTTATATCCGGGGTTGGGTCAACTACTACGGCAAGTTCAGGCTATGGGAGATGAACCCTCTTTTTCAGTTGCTTCGCAGGCGGCTTGTCATGTGGGCACGTAAGCGGTACAAGCGTTACAAAACGAGCATCAACCGAGCCTATCGATGGCTTGAAAGAGTAAAGGATCAATACCCGTCACTTTTTTACCAATGGAGGCTAGGTTTCTCGTAATGAAAGGCATAGATTTGTATAACAAGAGCCGGATGACGGGAGACTGTCAAGTCCGGTTCTGTGAGAAGCTTGGGGTGAAATTCCCCTTGCTTACTCGACTTGTCAACCGTTAGTGGCAAGCCAAAGAGACGCTCTGCAAATAAATAAACTTAAATATGATTGAAAATATAAAGTTAGAATACGATGCTTTTTTAAGGTCATTTAAAAGGAATGTTGATGTTCCACATTCTTTTTTACTCGGAGCTGGGACTTCAATAAGTTCTGGGATTCAAACTGCATATGATTGTATTTGGGAATGGAAGAAGGACATTTTTTTGTCTAAAAATGTTAATGCTGCAGATTTCTATAAAAACTACAAAGATGACTCTGTTAGGAAAAGTATTCAAAATTGGCTTGATATTCAAGGAGAATATCCTCAATTAGACTCTGTTGAAGAATATTCCTTTTATGCCGAAAAAGCCTATCCAATAGCAGACGATAGACGAAAATACTTTTTCAGTTTGATAGAAAATAAGGAACCATATATTGGTTATAAATTACTTTGTCTATTAGCAGAATATGGTATAGCAAAATCAGTTTGGACTACTAATTTCGATGGTTTAGTTGTGCGCTCTGCTCATCAAAATAAACTGACACCAATTGAAATTAATCTAGATAATTCTGAAAGAATTTTCAGGAATCAAAGTAGTAAAGAATTACTTGTTATTGCATTACACGGTGATTACAAATTCACTAGTCTAAAAAATACAGAAAAGGAGCTAGATACTCAAAATGAGACATTTAAAGAACAATTATCGAATTACCATATTGATAAGAATTTAATTGTACTTGGTTATAGTGGACGAGATAAATCGTTAATGGATGCGCTAGAGAAGGCATTTACTAAAAAAGGTGCAGGCAGACTTTATTGGTGTGGCTATGGAGATAATGCACCAGAAGAAGTTATTGATTTGCTGGAAAAAATAACTAATTCGGGTCGTGAAGCTTTTTATATTTCCACAGATGGATTCGATAAGACTTTAATACACCTTTCTAAAGCAGCTTTTGAGGATAATCAAGAAGTGTCAAATAGAATTCAGGAAGCACTTGAAGTTTCTGATAATGAAGAATACTTCAAATCAGAATTTAGTCTTGAATTTAAGAAAACGGATAAATATATAAAGAGCAATTTACATCCAATAGTTTTCCCAAAGGAAGTGTTTCAATTTGAATTTGACTATAAAGATGAAAAACCATGGAAATATTTAAGGTCTATAACAAATACTACTAATATTTGTGCTATTCCCTTTAATGGTAAAGTATTTGCATATGGCACTCTGACAGAAATTCGCAATATATTCAAGGATGGAATAAAGTCTGATATAAAAAGAGAGCCAATATCTAAATACGATGTTGAAAACGTAAGTGCATTTAAAGCATTAATGCTACAAGTTGTATTAAAATATTTTTCTTCAATCAATGGGGTTGAAACAAATCTTAAGGACAAACTTTGGCTAACAAAACCTTATAGTAGTATTGGTAATATTAATATTCATAAATCAATTTACATTTCCTTCTATTTTGATAAAAACTCCAAATTTGCCTATTTAGCTTTCACTCCAACTATATACCTTTCTTCAGAAAAAGAAATATCAAAAGAACAAAAACAAAGTATCAGTAAAAGCCAATTGGAAAAGCTTTTCAATAATAAATACGATGAACTATTAGATAGTTGGAAAGCAATATTATTCAAACAATCTAGGATAAAGTTTGAATATCCATTATCATCTGGTACTGGTTTTGACTTTCTTATTTCTGCTAATACTGCATATGGAGAAATTGATGTATTTGACCCTAATTTTAGAAGATATTCACCAAAAAACTATGACAAACGGCAAACACAGTTTAGAGGTGTTCAATTTCTTGAACCTCAATTAGTCTTTAAGAATATAGCTACAGATATAGATTTTAAGGATTATCATCCAATGAGAGGCTTAGTGAATAATCGGCCCTATGATGTTAACCTTAATGGCATAATTCATTCTAATGAAATTAATTTATCGGCTATTTGTTCATCTAAATATTCTCAGAATTTATATAAGTTTTTATCTGAGTTACAATTACAACACAAAACAGAAAATATAAATCCTGATTATCTAATTGATTATCCAGGTTTTTCTTCCATTTTCAATATATCTTTAAATATTCCACATTTTGATGATAAGGAAAAGTGGCAGGTAATCAGTTTTACAGCAGATTCTAAACTTGAAAATCATGAAAATGCAATTCGCTTGGCTAGGCTTATAACTTCGAAAATTGAACAGATATCTTCAAGTCAAAGTAGGAGTACAATTGTTATTTTTATACCTAGCGAATGGCAACCATTTGAAACTTACTTAAATCAAGGTGAAAGTTTTGACTTGCATGATTATGTAAAAGCATTCTCTGCATCGAAAGGGATTTCAACGCAATTGATTCGAGAAGACACCTTAACCGACAAATTAAAGTGTCAAATTCACTGGTGGCTTTCACTTTCATTTTATGTAAAATCATTACGTACTCCTTGGATACTAAATAATCAAGAGAAAAATACAGCTTATGCAGGTATCGGTTATAGTGTGTCAAAAATTCAAGACAAATCTGAAATTGTTATAGGTTGTAGTCATATTTATGATTCTAATGGTCAAGGTTTAAAGTACAGATTGTCTAAAATAGACAACTACTTCCTTGACAGACAAAACAATCCTTATCTATCATACAAGGATGCCTTTCAGTTCGGTGTTTCTATACGAGAATTATTTTATCAATCACTTGATAAACTTCCTGAAAGAGTAGTGATACATAAGAGAACTAGGTTTACTGAAGAAGAAGTAAATGGAATTAAAGCAAGTTTAAATAAAGCTGGAATTAAAAATATAGATTTAATAGAGATTAACTTTGATTCTGATGCTCGATTTTTAGCAATGAGTGTTTATCAAGGTCAAATCCAAATTGATAAATTTCCAATTTCTAGAGGAACATGCTTAGTAACAAATGAATATACTGCATTGCTTTGGTCGCATGGAATAGTTCCTTCTGTCAGGCAACCAAATTATAGATTTTATTTAGGAGGTCGTAGTATTCCTGCTCCAATAAAAATTACTAAGCATTATGGTAATTCAAATATTTCGACAATTGCAACTGAGATTTTAGGCTTGACAAAAATGAATTGGAATTCTTTAGATTTATATTCCAAATTACCATCAACTATCGACTCTTCCAATCAAATAGCTAGAATTGGTAAACTATTATCACGATTTGAAGGAAAAACATATGATTATAGATTATTTATATAAAGGCCAGCCACTAATAAATAGCACTCTGAGCGGCCTGCAAGGCCCAGCGATGAGACGGTGTTGAACTACAACCCGGGCAACTTCGGAAAAATACGGCTATGTACTTACTGACGGTTTTTGAAATTTATATACAGAATATCAGGCAGTTATATAAGAGCAAGAAAAGCATTCAACCATCATGATGAAAACAAATATATGCAAATTGTAATAATAAATCATCAGTGGGTAGAAAAAGATGAAGAGATCCGGGGATTATGGAACAACATTGAAAACAACTATCCCGCAGGGATTTAGTTCAACAATGTATAAAAATAATAGCCGAGACAGTAGTAAATTCAAGGGGTGTAGCCCGCTTCAACTTTTCTGTAACTTGACAGGAAAGTGCCACGCAATCGGCTACTATTCTTATACCACCCGTTAGGCGGCATACAAAAATCGGTTACTTCAACTTTAACTTGTCCCTTTTTTAGTATATTTGGGACAAATAATTGTGATATGGGACAAAAGACAACAGATTCGGGACTTGATTATCTTCCTCCTTTAAGAGAGAAGGTTGAATCGCTTAATGTATTAAGGCAAGTCAGTCGATCTTCCGCTGCATTGGCTGAGTTGAAGGGTATCGCAAAGATAATACCCAATCAATCGATGTTGGTCAATGCTATTGTACTCCAAGAGGCAAAGGACAGTTCTGGGTAGTGTTTCAAAAAGTGTGTCTGGCAGCCTTCATCGGTTAGTCAGTTGAACA
>CAZGPL010000041.1:0-4686 GCA_964527375.1 uncultured Candidatus Saccharibacteria bacterium | reverse complement strand
CCTTGACCACCTTGGCTACCGCCCCATGTTTTAACACTAAATTCTACCAATTATTACACACTTTTAGCAATATGGAGGCCTGGGCGGGAATTTTGCTTCGCAAAGCAATTATTCCGTCTCACTACATAATAGTAAGAGCTTTTTCACTCAAATCAACCTCTACACTCTCTTCCTCTTTAGTCGCAATGTGACAGCGAACCCTAAATAATCTTTTAGTTTTCGCAACCTCTAGAGATTCTCTCATATTGGAGGCCTGGGCGGGAATCGAACCCGCGATAAGGGTTTTGCAGACCCTTGCCTTACCACTTGGCGACCAGGCCATTTTTATACATAGCAATTATACATTATAAAAATTGAGGAAGAATAATATGGAGCGACGGACCGGATTCGAACCGGCGACCTTCTCCTTGGAAGGGAGACATTCTACCACTGAACTACCGTCGCATTGATCTAAAACATAATTTTGGAGCGACGGACCGGATTCGAACCGGCGACCTTCTCCTTGGCAAGGAGACATTCTACCACTGAACTACCGTCGCATAACTAAAACATTATAAACAAAAAATGTAAATGTTACCAGCTACCTCCGCCACCACCACCTCCCCCGCCCCCGGAGGATCCTCCTGAAAAACCCGATGAAAATCCCGATGAGCTTTTTGTCGATGACATAGAAGATGAGTAAACCGATCTTACAGAACCCCCAATATTTTTAGTCATATCCCCAATGAAAATACTGTTAGTAAAATTATTACCTTCATACCAATCAGGCTTAGCCATAGCAATATCTTTAAATCTTTCTGCCCAAATCTTCTCTACTCCAAAAGCCGCAGCATAGGGAAGTAACTTTTCAAAAAACATTTGATTTTGAGATTGAAAATTTATTTGATCGTCCTGAGATTTAAGAAAATTCAAAAGAGATTTGGCCTCTGAATATTTCTCTACTCCCTTCGTGGTTCTTTTAGCACCCTTTTTTCCTGTCAAAATACCGACTAAAGCTAATGGAAAATTCATTGTGGTTAATCCAAGTGCAATAAACATCATAATCTTAGCAAACTCTTCCGATGGTTTTTTTTCAAACATTCCCTGATCTACAACTTCCTCTTCAACGTATTTATTAAATTTAGAAATTTTACTAAACAAAGATGTTGATTTCCTTAATTCCCTAGCTGTCACCTCATCTCCTTTTTCAAAAATTGCTTCCATAACCTCATTTTCAAAATTTCTAAGTTCTGATGATTTAGTATTTTTCAATTTTATAAATGTAAAATCCTTTTTTTCATCTTCTCTTATTTTTAAAAAACCTCTTTGAGCCAAGTGAATTATTGTAGCTGTTAATTCTTTGTGATCTATTTTTCCATCAACTATAAATCCTGTTTCTGAAGGAGAAAATATCTCATCATTATCGTAACGCGGTGGTTCAAACCACGCAGACACAATTCTTTCGTTCTTTTTTTTAAAATTTTCCTTTTTTACAGAATCAATTAAAACTTTAATAGGTAAAAAAACATACCATAATGATGCTAACAAACCTAAAATTCCCCAAAGTATTATAAAAATTATGTTTGGTTTGTCTTCTCTAGGCTCTATAATCTCTACGGCACCTTTTGAAAATGAAACCCCAACTGTAATCCCATCCCCGGGATTTAGAGGTTTATTTGAGGAAATATTTATAACATTATCTGATATATCTATTTCACATAATTGTGTGGTACTTCCTACAGGCCCAGTATAGCAAACGTATTTGGTCTCTTCTCTCACCACATTCTCAGGGAGCGTTATCAAAGCACTATATCTTTCTATCGGAAAGTTCCAACTATTACCGGTTAAATTCCAATATAACTCATCATGATCGGAAAAATATGTTAGAGCTCCCGATATTTTGTATTTTATTATGTAAGTTTTAACGCCTTTGATAAATTTATCTGCATCACCGATCTTTAGCTCTATATAATTACCTATTTTTGATTTGGAAAAATTATAGGGGTTCCCATTAGAGTCAGTTACACCTAAAATTTCAATATCAGTTATGTAGGTTTTACCTTCTTGATTGGTCCTTTTAAAATTTAAACTTCTTATTATCCCGTGCTTTTGAAGCCCCTCGGTATCAAAATTAATAGTCTCTTCAACGTAAACAGTCGCATCTTTTTTAATCTCAATATTTGAATTAAATGATTGAATTTTTTCTGCGAAGGATTTGTAAAATGGACAAAAAGTGAAAGAGATTAAAAATAATAAAAAGGATAAATTTCTTTTAGTTTTTATTTCCATATATGTGTTTTCATTATAGTGGAAAAAAAAGTTTTTGTTAATTGAAAAATGTGGAATTCCATCATATATCTTGTTACGTAAGCCCCTCAGTCGGGCATTCAAGTCCTTAAGCAAAGCAAAGAACGATCTACTTCAGTGGTGGGCGAGACAGGACTTGGTCACTAGTCTTAACACATTGTATCTAGCTGAGGCTAGAACAATCTGTAAAGCTCGCGACCCCGCCTCCCTCGTCGCATTCGCTCCTCAGTCCGGCATTCAAGTCCTTAAGCAAAGCAAAGAACGATCTACTTCAGTGGTGGGCGAGACAGGACTTGAACCTGCACGGGTTTTACCCCACAACGACCTCAACGTTGCGCGTATACCAATTCCGCCACCCGCCCTTGATTTACAATTGAATTATACAACAAATTTCTGGTGCCGGAGACAGGACTTGAACCTGCAAGCTTAAAAAGCACAGCGTTCTGAACACTGCGTGTATACCAATTCCACCACTCCGGCTTGTTATAACCCAATTATATAAAAAATAAATATAAAAAGCCCGAACGTAAAATTTAATTCGGGCTTGTTTAACTTTCTCCTACTTATCTTTTTTTTCAACTTTACAGTTTCTGTCCTTATTTGGTACTTTTCTTCTTGCGTTATGAATCTCAGGGTATTTCTTTCTGAACTCCGTTTCAAAGCTTGAACTCTTGTTGTTGTTACAAACAGAATTTACCTTGGACATAATCTCCTCTCTATATATGTTGGAATAATATTTTCCACTATCTTAGCACTTATTTTTGAAAATTTAAAAGATCTTTGGGTTGGTTAATTATAAAATCGGGTTTATGTTCAGATAAAGTAGATTCAAAGTTATATCCCCATGTCACAGAAGCAACTTTTATTCCTGCATCCTTAGCAGCTTTAATATCCCTAACCTCATCTCCAACATAAATTGTATTCTCTTTATTTAATTTATATTTTCTAATAGCCCGTTCAATCATTTTATTTTTATGAAAATAATCTAAAGAACTGTAAATAAAATCAAATAATTCGAGGTCGTTATTCCTAAGAAATATTCTAGTATTTTTCTTTGAATTTGACGTGACTATTCCCATTTTTACACCGTTAGAATGAAGTTGTCTTAAAATTTCAGGAAGCCCTTCAAAAGTTTTAGTTTCGTTAATTTTTTTTACTAATTTTCTTTGGTACTTAAAAACAAACCAAAGCAATTTGTATTTTGGAATTTCTAATTCTTTAAAAAAATCCAGAGAATTTGTAGAACGAAATTTCTCAATATTTACTTTCTCGTCATTTAAAAGATTTAGTTTTCGATTTATTTCAATAGCTGAATTAACAGTAAAAGCAAGTGTATCAGCCAATGTGCCGTCAAAATCAAAAATTAAATTTTTACTTTTTTCTGTGTTCACTAGCTAAATATAAACATATTTAAGAAATAATTCAAAATACAATAAACAATTATTTTTTTTAAACATCTGTTATTATTGAAATATGAACGACGAATCAATATATTCAAGTAATAATTCCCCTGTTTATTCACAAATCAACGGAGTATTGAAGGAACAAAAAATATCGAAAGACATGATAAATGCTGTGACAAAAACTTTAGATCAGGGAATGATTGAGAATATCTCAAACCAAGTCCTACATGAAAAAGAACTAGCCAGAAGATTAAAAGAGCCATTTACAGAAAATAATATTAACACCATGATATCGGGACTTATTTTTGAAAACATTGCAATTGAATATCTCACAATTAAAGAAGAGTTACCAAACAGAAAGCTTGGGGAATTATTACTGGCAATTTGTAGAAATCCACATAAATTTTTATCATTCGTAGAACAACAAATTACCTATGAAATGGTAAATTCAGTTTCCCCTGCTGAAAAAGATAGGCTTATACAAGAAATAAGGAATGTAAAAAAGATAAAGGAAAAAATCCCTGAGCATCCATCTAACAATGACGCTATTGCACTTAAATTAAAACAAACTGAAGATGATATTGAGGTAACTGTGACGGGTTCGTTGGAAATGAAAAATTATAATCTTTTATCCGATATACAAAACACAGAAGAAGTAAAAGATCAACTTAGAAAATCCAGAAAAGAGTCGGTTTCAATACTCAATCAAACAATAAAATACTTACCTTATTATTATATTTATTATGAAAGAATGGGGAATAAAAAACTCAATTATCCAAATGTAAGTAAGGTTGAAAATGAAGAAAATTTTGGTCAAACAATAGTTCAACCCAATCTGGATTTTAATGACAACGATGAAAGAGAGAATTATATAAATAGTTTAAAAAGTTTTTGTAGTGATGTAAGGTTTTTAGAGATAGATAGAAAAACTTTAAGAAAAATAACGGGTATAATATCCCCTTTAGTTAAAAGGAAAATTTATGGACGGAGAGATACT
>CAZGPL010000040.1:0-4705 GCA_964527375.1 uncultured Candidatus Saccharibacteria bacterium | reverse complement strand
GAAGAAGCACATGCGGATACCGTGGAAACCTCAATTCCTTTGGAATCAAGTTCCATCATCAATGACTCGCCTTCTATGAAGTCAAATCTCATGTTCACATTGTTAAAAAGCCTGTCTTTAGGGTGCCCGTTTAAGTGAGAATTTGGAATATTTTTCAAAACGTACTTTATTATTTTATCTCTAAGTTTAGTCTGTCTAAGTTTTTCGTCATACATTTCTTTTATACAAAGTTCCAATGCTTTAGCAAAACCAACTATCCCCGCGACATTTACGGTTGAAGATCTTTTTCCTCTTTCATGACCACCTCCGTGCAGTAGTGGTTCTATCAATGTTCCTTTTCTAATGTACAAAAGGGCTACACCCTTAGGTCCGTAGATTTTATGAGAAGATGCGGTTAAAAGATCAATACTCAACTTTTTCATGTTGATTGGCATTTTTCCAAAGCTTTGTGCCGCGTCCGTATGGAATAAAACACCTTTTTCCTTGCATAATTTTCCAATTTCTTCAACAGGTTGAAGTGTGCCTATCTCGTTGTTTGAGTGCATGATTGAAACCAAAATAGTGTCTTTGGTTATCATTTTCTCTAGTTTTTCCAGATCTATACTACCAAATTCATTCACAGGTGTGTGCTCGATTTCAAATCCATTTTGAGAGAGCCATTTGGCGCTGTTTAAAACACAATCATGTTCCACTGAGGATACTATTATTTTTTTACCCTTGTTTTTGTATACTGAGGCAACACCTTTCAATGCCCAGTTATTGCTTTCCGTAGCAGAAGATGTAAAAAATATTTCATCAACCCCACAACTTAAATAGTCTGCAAAAACTAATCTGGCTTTTTCCAGAGCTTTATTTGCTTCTGTTCCTGCCGAATGAATTGAAGCCGGGTTTCCAAACTTCTCTGTGAAATACGGGAGCATTGATTTTACTACTCTTGGATCCACAGGAGTTGTGGCGGCGTAGTCCAGGTATATTCTTTTTTTCTTTGTTTTCATATTGCTCACAAGTTTTGTAATTCTAACATAAAACCAGGTTTACCTCCGAAAAATAACCTACTCTTTTTGAGCTATTATTGTAGCAATCTTTCCACGAGGTCTTGAAATTTCTTCATAATAAATAATATCCCAATCATCTTTTTCGTATATATTTTTTAATTCATTATGTTCAAAAACATGAGGTAAGTCTTCTCTGAAATTTTGAATCATTTTTGCTCCTATAACATTAATACCTCTACTATTAGTAAGTTTTTTCATTTTTTTAATTAATTTTTCGATATTTTCTAAATCTAAAAAATGTAGCAAACCGATAGCGCAAATTAAATCAAATTTTTCATCTGTATCAAATTTTGTAACATCGGATAAAATTAGTTTAAGTTTGGATTTGTCGGGGTATTTTTTGCGTAGAAGTTTTAATCCTTCTTTTGACATATCTACACCGGTTACTTCAAACCCATTTTCCAGAAGATAAATTGCGTTCCTGCCATTCCCAACACCCAAATCAAGAGCTTTTCCACCAACAACTACACGTAGAGCTTTTTCCAGCACAGGCATGGGCAATTGCCCAAAAGCATCGGGTGTTTCCCTGTATTTTTCGTCAAATCTTCTTCTAAATTTCATTCTTTTCGAGTCATTGGGCTACCGCACTTGGGACAGGTTATTTCATTACAGGGCATTCCTCTATCATGGGGCATTTCGTATCCGCAATTTGGGTTTGTGCATCTACATGTGCCTCCAGGACCTCCTGCATTTGCCCCGCCCATTCTACCTCCGGGTTGACCACCTCTTCCTAGACCGATATTCGAGAAAAAATCTTTCATTGTCATTGATACTCCTTTTTAATTAAATATTTTGTATTTAAATTTTAGCATTTATTTTTTTCTAAAGTTTAAACCTAGGTTCTAATTCCAAATGCAACGGTTAAAATATTCGTATGCACAAACAAATAACCGTTGCAGATCGGAAAGTAATAGAAATATTACTTAATGAACAGTATAAAGCTTCTGAGATTGCAAATAAACTAGGAGTAGATAAATCTACGATCTGAATATTATAAAAACAGATCAACCCTATTTTTAATAAGTATGGAAAAAATAAGTAATATAAAAATAAGAAAAGTTAATTTTAAAGATGTTCAAAGTATAGTTAAGCTACATAGAAAAGTAGTTTCTGTAACTAATGCCAAACAATATGGGGCGAATATTGTCAAGGAATGGTTAAGTCAAATCACTAAGGATAGTGTTAAAAACCAATTAAAAGTAAAAACTACATCCTGGTATCTATTGGAACTTGGTAACAAGATTATCGGTTTTTGCCAGTTTCCAATAGCCAAAGGAGTGATTTATCAACTTAACATAGACCCTGAATATCAAGGAAAGGGTTACGGAAAAATCTTATACTACTTCATGGAAAAAAAATTTATCGAATCAGGTGCAAAAAAAATTGAGCTTAATTCTACTTCAAATGCTCTGTCTTTTTACGAGAACCTTGGATTTGAAATAAAACAACCCATTAAGTATAAACTTATTAATTCTGAAATGCACATGTTCGAGATGATAAAAATCCTACAGGGTTAAGATTTAATTTTTGAAATTATTCACAAAATTTTATGTTATAAGCATATGCTAAAACTTTCGATTGGCTTTTTTGTGTCTGTTCGCTGGTGGGCTGTTTGTGAGGATGAGCCAAGGTCGGACAAATTGTGCGAACTAACTCTTCGTTGTTAAAATAATTCTAAATCCCCAAGAACTTTTTTGGCATTTTCCCACTGACCTTCAAACACTAAATAATTCTCCAATTGTGAATAAGGTACCCACGCAATTTTTCGAATTTCCTCATTTTGAATGTTTATCTCATCTCTACTGCCGGTAAATCTGGTTATAAATTGAAGTTTTTCCTGCCCTCTCCACCATTTTCCATGTTTATCAAAACCTCTTTGTTGAGCTTCCTCTGGCCATTCGAACTTGTCTTTAAAAGGACTTTCTTTAATTATTTCAAAAGCTTTGGAGCCAAGTTCTTCTTCTAGCTCACGTAGGACAGCGTTTTTAGGTTCTTCTCCTTCATCTACCCCACCGCCCGGAAAATCCCACTGATTATCTCCATAACTTTGTTTTTGTACTAAAAGAATATTATTTTCATTGTATAAAACAATGGCATGTACTCCTTGGCGATAAGGTAAATTTTCTTGATTTTTGATACTTGCTTCTTCGATCATAAAAATTGGAAATAGATATCCCTTACTCAATTACTATATCACAATATGTATTCGGAAATATGAGTAGTTAGTGAAAATACGATTGTTTTTTATATTGTTATATCAACATAAAAAGGTCGTGGTGGGCGAGAGAGGACTCGGTCACAAGTCCAACTATCTCTACGTCACTTCGTTCCTAGAGCTTCTTGGCTCGCGACCCCGTCTCCTTCGCTACGCTCAGTCCGACATTCTCGTCCTCTCTCATAATAAAAGTTCCCGCTAACCTTTCGTAAACTCAAGGCTAACGGGAACTTTCATGGTGGGCCATTTGTGAGGATGTGCGAACTAGTTTATGTATCTTTATAACTCAATAATACTCTTCCAATGAGACCTATCTCCTAGAATTGAACCCTGTTTCTTAAGTTCTTCTAATATACTTTTTTGACTCTCGGTTGGTTCATTTTTACCTAATAGTTTTAAGGCATAATCATATAGTTCTTGTCCAGCAATCTCCTGTCTTTCCCCAAATATTTTATTTAACAACTGGTCTACAGGGTTAGCTACATTAATCTCTAAACCCTTTTCGTTCTTCATTTCATCAAGGTTCTTAACACTATTTTTATATTTCTCGTCAGTAATACTGTATTTATTATTTAATTCTGTCTTTTCCTCCTTCGTTAGGTTAAGGAACTTTTCATATCTATCCATTCTTTCTAATCTTCTGTATGCGTTTTCAAAAGTATTAAGAATACGGTCTGAATTCTCATCACTGCTGATGGCTCTAAATTCTTGTGTGGGGATGCCTGTATCCATAATCATTATGTTCCCAGTCTTTTCATTTTTAATTAGGTTACCGGGATGAAAATCTAAGGGTACACCAAATTCAATAAAGGATTTTTTTAATCCCCACACTATATCTTTGAACTGTTCTCTATTTTTCTCAACCATTTCTTGAGTATCTTTGTATTCAGTACCTATTATTTCGGAAAGAACTTTCCCTGGGATAAACTTTTGTACTAAAATATAGCCTTCTTTTCCGTTTTGATCTTTTCCATAAACAAAATAGGACCTTGCAAAATGCTCTTCTCCAAATATTTCTCCAAATTTATCTTGAATACCCATTATTTCCTTAACTCTCTCAGGGTTTCTTAAGTGATCAAGCATATCTTGGGATCTTTCCTCTCCTCTAGAGTTGAAGGGATTTACTTCCTTTATTACCCATTCAGGTCCCAGCATTTTTACTTGTGATTCCCATCCGGTACCAATTACCTTTTCTTTGTTTGTTTCAATGTCTTTACTGGGTAAATAAGCAAAAGGAAATTCATTATTTTCGCCCCTATTCTCGATATGTTCTATTCCCATAAGTTAATTCTAAAACATATATGAAAAATATGTAACAATTAGAAACAATAGTAACTTAGAATACTAATATTTGTTATTGTAACAACAAATACAAGGATTTGGTGGGCCATTTGTGAGGATGTGCGAACTAGTTTAAAAATTTATTGAAGTGCTA
>CAZGPL010000039.1:0-4745 GCA_964527375.1 uncultured Candidatus Saccharibacteria bacterium | reverse complement strand
TAGTTTTTCCCTTAAAGGGAACATCTATCTTATTTCTTAGATAACCCATGTAAACCTCTACAGTATTGGGTAAAATATCGGAATCATAATCCCAGACGTGATTTATTATTTGTTCTTTTGTTGTTACCTTATTTTTATTTCTTATTAAATACTCAAGAAGAGAAAATTCTTTTTTTGATAAAGATATTTCTTTGTCTCCTCTTTTTACTCTAAAGTTTTGTGTATCGATACAAAGATCGTCACAAGTTATTTTGTTGGGAAGTATTTTGCCCGGTCTTCGTAGTAAAGCTCGGATTCGGGCTAGAAGTTCGGTAAAGGCAAAAGGTTTTGTTAAATAATCGTCAGCTCCGTTGGTCAAACCTTCTACTTTATCTTCCAATTCAGCTCGGGCTGTAAGCATAAGAATTGGAGTATGAATATTTTCATGTCTTAATTTTTGGCAGATTTCCATACCACTCATGCCGGGAAGCATCAAATCAAGTATTATTAGGTCATATTCCTCAGTAATTGCCAAATCATAACCATCAATTCCATCGTAAGAAACATCAACAGCAAAGCTTTCCTGCTCAAGCCCTTGTTTTATGGAATCAGCCATTTTATGCTCGTCTTCTACAATCAAAATTCTCATCGGGATTGATTATATACAGTTTTCTGAGATTTTGCTGAAAAACGGGGATTCGTTAAAATTTTTAAAAATAACAAGCAAATATCCCCCGAGCATATTTTGAAAATTTCTCAAGTCTGTGGTCAAATTTTTGTGTTATTTTTGAAACAGTTGAATCTTCCGATATATCGTATTTTATTTCAATAACCCCGCCTTTTTCACTGTACGGTTGAGTTATAGTTGATGTTTTTAAAAGTCCAAAGTAATTTATATCGTGATCAACGGTCATTCTAATTTTTTTATCAAAAGATTCAAAATATCTTCTTTTGTAACTGACTTTCAATACCGGTTCCGTAGTTTTGAACATTTCTTTTACATACTGTGGTAAATCACTGTTATACTTTTCACGAATTTTCGAGCCGACGGCGCCCTTTTTAGTTTTTATCTCTATTACCGCATCTTTGTTTGGTTCAGTTTCCTCTCCATACCATCTAATTCTCAACTTAACTCTATTTTCATGACCATTTTCATTATCCCAGAAATTATCCAAAGAAACTGTGTCGTAGTATATGCTGTTAACTTGTCTTGCGTAGTAGACTTCCTTAAATCCATAAGGGTTGGTTTTAATAATCTGCTCTAGAGATTTCACATCTTTGTCAGGGAAATATAATTTTCTTTCGTATCTTTTTTCGTTGTTCATAGTTTATTAATTAATTTTCCCCACCAAGTTAGTTCAAACATTGGATCCAGGTATACATCACTGTCTGATGTAAACACCTGTTTTCTTTTGTTTTCTATATCTTGATTTCCCCAGCCTTTAAATTTCCACCCAAAGCTGGGTTTTGCCTCTATAGTTATGGGAATATTGTTAAAATAAATCAGCTCTTTCTTTTTTATATTATTGGCGGTATCAATTGAATTTATTTTTATTACACCTCCATCTATATCTGTTCGTTTTAAAGTGATTTTATATGTACCGGACAGATTGAATTTATCAATCAAGTGTTGTCTGGCATAGCCAGGTCTGTTAAGTGCAAAATCTCTTAGTACTTGGATATTGGATTCCCATTTTTCAATACTTTCAAATGCAGGTTTACCTCCTTTATCTAATTGACCTCCCCATTTAGAAATATGCAAAGGGATTTCTGGTTCGTAGATTTGTTTTAAATTTTCGATAGATTTTAAGACGTTTTCCTCACTAAAATTTGTATTCAATAGGTCAGCGTATCTGTTAATAAAAGATATTTTGAATTCTTCGTTGGACAACAGTGTTCTGATAATTGCATTTGGCCATGTCTCATTCTTTTTAGATTTATCTACGTATAAAAATTTTTTAGTTGCATATTCTAAAGTATTACTTTCATAGTTACTTGATGTAAAAAGGCTAAAGCTTGAATCCAAGTCAAATAACAACCACCGCCATTTTCCATCTAGCGGTTGAGTAGACATGCTTGAAAATTCATCTGTTTTTAATCTCCATGTTCTAATATTGTTGTCTGGCCAATCGCTATTTGATGAGTAGATATTTATTAGAAAATAATCCAGATAATTATTTAAGTCTATATGTGATTTCAGATAATTATAATCGTCAATATTTTCTAATAACACTTGATAGGATTCCCCATCCCCCGGTGAGCCATCTCTTACCACAGGAGCTCCGCCGTTTTTTCTATCCGGTTCAATAATAACCACACTTTCCTTTTTGGTCCCATACTTATATTTTAAATACTGATCATCATAAAACTCTCTTATATTATGAATTCCCCAATAATCTCCGTTTAGGTACAAAACCGAAGTTTTGTGTTGTTGTGTATCTACGTCCGTTTCATAAATTAAACTTTGTGCCAGAATATCTCTAAACATTGTTCTATCCCAATCGTTTCCTGAGTTTCTAAGTAATATGCACTTGTGTTGTTTACTAGCCCCATCTCCGAAGAAATCATATTTAATGCTTCTAAAGCCCAAACTTTCTTTTGCGCATACTCTAAGTGTTTTTTGAGGGTGGTTTCTTGTAGTTCCGCCCGAAATCCTTATTTCAACGGGCATTTCTATTGCCAAATTACCATTTTCATCAAAATAAAATAATTCTGCAAGTCTCTGCCACGTATCTCCTTTTTTAGTGTAATTTGGTGTTTTTTTATCTTCTCCAACTACATAAATCCCATTCACAGGGTCCCACAAATTAGCTGGGTCTGTGACAAGAAATACTGTCGGTACAGTATGTTTGTTCAGGATATAAACTTTTGTGTTTGAGTCTCCTTCAATATTTTCATTTAAAAAAAATGCGAATCTGACTACAGAACTTTTATCTATTTTTATAGGTCTTGTATAGAGATTTGACTTAGATGTTGGTTCTGAACCATCAAGAGTGTATCTTATATAAAAATTGTTGTTTATTGTTGATATTCTTAATTCAAATGGCTCTTTGTATACGCCGGATTCATGTGAAACCGTAAACGAGGGAGATGCCAAATTAACTGAATGCCTTTTTGACGGGTATATTGCTAGAAATAGGAACAAACCAATGGACAATAACAATGAAAGAGATATTGAAGCAATCTTTAAGATTTTTTTAATTAACAATCCCTTTATCTTCATAAAAGGATATTTCCGCGTCTTTATAATTTTTTATTACGTTTTCTTTAAAAGCCAGTAAGTTTTTAGTGTTTTTAAATTGTGCTCCGAAGAGAATTTCTGCTTTTCCTTCCTTTTGATCTAGCCTTCTTACTTTGGATATTTGTGCGGATTTCTTTAATTCAGATATCAACTGCTCAATTGGAGGGTTTTTATCAGTGTCATATTTTACATACAAGTTGGTAAATTCCGGCTGTGTTCTTTTTACAATTCCTCTTAAAATTAAAATAACGATTATAAGTGAAAAAGCTAGAAGAGTGATATATCTTTGCTCGGCTCCAAAACCAAGGCCTATTGAGATACATAAAAACAAGTAGACCAATTCTTCGGGCTCTTTTATAGCGGCTCTAAATCTTACAATGGATAGTGCTCCAACTAGTCCAAGAGACAGTGCTAGTGAAGATTTAATTATTGATATGACAAGAAAAGTAGTGAGTGCTAAGAGGGTAAAATTGCTAGCAAAAGTTTTCTTGTTGGATATGCTCACGCCAAATTTTACATATAGGGTTTTAAGTACAAATGCCATTATGGTAGTTAGAACCATATCTGTAAAAAACAGTAAAATATTTATGTTGCTAGAAGTACTAAAGTAGTTTTGAAGTATTATATCTTGATTCATTTTTTAATTTTAACATTTAAAAAATATTTTGTATTTCAAAATACAAAAAAACTTAAATTTAACTAAATAAAGAGTGGGTACGTGTATTTTTAGATTGCCCATATTTAGTTCTAACTGTTACAATTCCTACTATATGAATCCAAATTTAACAAAATACGTCATAGAGTCTTTTTCTAGCGATAACTCAGTTTGGAAATATACAAATGACGTGCAACAAGGTTTGTGGGATAGTGAGAGGATTTTGATAGAGAAGTATTTTAAAAAAGGTAGCTCGGTTTTAGATCTTGGTTGTGGTGCCGGAAGAACGACCTTTCCTTTATTTGATATGGGATATCGGGTGGTTGGGACCGATTTGACACCGAGGATTATTGAATCGGCTAAAGAATGTGCTCGGAATCTTTCTAAAAATGTTCAATTTGAAGTTGCTGATGCCACAAATTTGAAATATGAAGATAATTCCTTTGATAATGCTCTTTTTTCATTTAATGGTTGGTCAATGATTCCGTCAAAAGAGGGAAGATTGGAGGCGGCCGAAGAAATTTACCGTGTGTTAAAGCCCGGGGGTTATTATATTTTCACTTTTCACAAAAGATTGATTTTTGGTCAAGAACTAACTTGGTTTACCCAATTGATAAGGCTCTACCTACTGAAACCATTAGGTTATAAAACAAAGGATTTGGATTTCGGGGATTTTTATTTTAATAGGGATTCTGAGACTACTTATCCTGTGGAACAGTTTGTTAGTTTTTTAAATGTTTCAAAAGTGAAAAAAATGTATGAGAAGGTAGGTTTTAAGATAGAGCTTATGAAGATGAGAAGTGACATTACAGAAAAGGATAAGGATCTTACAAGTTGGGATGTGATGTTTTTTGTTTGTCGGAAATGAAG
>CAZGPL010000038.1:0-4798 GCA_964527375.1 uncultured Candidatus Saccharibacteria bacterium | reverse complement strand
ATATTTTGGACATAGTTTAATCCAAAAAAAAGTATGGCGGAAAAAAGAAATATTAAAATAGTTAGTTGAAGCTCTTTTCTCATCTTTTTTTATTCTACACGATAAAACCTAATCAGTCTCGAGCGTTCTAAAATGTTAAAATGATTAAGATATGACTACGATAAGTTCAAAAACAAAGTTATTTTTCCGATTAATGATTTTTCTTATTTTATTGGTTTCAACGGGTGTTCTTTTTTATTTGGAATTTTTTCAGGATGAGGAAGAAGATATTGCAAATATAGTTAAAGATATGACAAGAACGTTTGTTTTTGAAAAGGATGATACCTGGGATGAAGAGGAACTTTGTACCACTATTCAAAATATTGAATATGTTTATTACACCCACGATAATCCTTTATGGCAGGAAAACAATAAGTTTGGGCTTTACATCTACGCCGAAGAGAAGGATTTTTTTGAGATTGCTCAAAAACTAGTAAATTCTAATGGGGGGGAATGGGGATACGTCTTGATTCCATATAGTGTTAAGGATTATGACACCAAGAAATGGGCTCGCGTTTTTGACCAACTCATTAGTAAAAAACTTATTCCTGTCATACAGTTATGGAATGTTGATGTAGATAATTATCAGGAAGAAACAAGAAAATCTGCGGAATTTTTAAATAAATTTATTTGGCCTATAAAATTTCGCTATATTAGTGTCTACAACGAGCCAAACGACAATAAATTTTGGTATGGGAAAGCAGATGGGACAGAGTATGCAAGAATACTTGATTACACAATAAGAATTTTTAAAGAGGTTAATTCGGATTTTTATATGTTAAATGGGGCTTTCAATGTATCAGCTTCTAACGACGGTGAAAGTACTGACTCTTTTATTTTCATGAAAAATATGAATATTGCCGTTCCCGGAATTTTCGAAAAGTTAGATGGTTGGGCATCCCATCCTTATCCCCAGCCGAATTTCTCAGGAAGTCCTTATGCCACCGGAAGGTGGAGTATAAGGGCTTATGAAGATGAGCTTAGGTTTTTGAAAGAGGAAATAGGATTAGAAAAAGATTTACCTGTATTTATAACAGAAACAGGTTGGGCTCATGCGGAGGGTGAAAAATACAACTCATCTTTCCCGACAGTAGAAAAAATAGCTGAATATTTTAAAATAGCGTTTGGGGAGATTTGGTTGAAAGACGATAGGGTTAGGGCAGTTATGCCTTTTACAATTAGGTATGATCCGCCGTTTGATCATTTTTCATGGGTTAATAAAGATAAAGTTCCGTATTATCACTACGACGTATTGAAAAAGGTTGAAAAGGTGAAAGGAAAACCCCCGGTTCTTTCTACTGGGAACATTGAAATCTATAATTGTGCTCAATGAGGTCTATTTTTATGATTAAATCTGGAACAGCCAAAAAAATTGCCAGCAACACAATATTTCAGATTATTGGTAAGTTGATAAGCATGACCATAACCATGGTTGCTGTAGTTATAATTACCCGAGCTTACGGTAGAGAAGGTTATGGTTCTTTCAGTCTCATGCAGTCGTGGCCCGCACTTTTCTTTGTAATTGTGGATTTTGGTATTAACGCCGTTGCGGCTAGAGAACTATCGAAGGATTGGTCAAAAGCAAATAAATACTTTGGGAACATTTTGATGATAAGGTTAGTTTTTTCCTTATTTGTTATCCTTTTTTTGTCAATTGGATTGAATTTCTTTTCATACTCTTTTGAGCTGAAAAAAGGTATAACGCTCGGACTGTTTTTGCTTTTAACACAGTCTTTGTACACTACAACAAATATATTTTTTCAGGTTAAATTAAAGTATGATTACTCAACTTTAGCTTATACACTGGGGTATCTCGTAATCTTTTTGCTTGTAATAATATTTTCAATTTTAAAAATTGATGTTATGTGGGTTAATTTTTCTTATGTAGTAGGAGGAGCTATAACTTTTATCATAAGTTTATTTTTGGTAAAAAAGTTGGGGGTCTCACCTAATTTTTCATTTGACCGTGAGCTTTGGAAGTTTCTATTTACCTCGTCTCTTCCGATAGGTGTTATGTTCATTTTTTCCCAAATGAGCTTTAAGGAAGATGCTTTAATGTTGTCACTTTTGAAATTACCAAAATCCTACGGTTTAAATAACACAGAGAGTGTGGCAGTCTATTCCCTTCCTTACAAAGTTTTTGAGGTCTTGTTGGTAGTGCCGACTTTTTTTATGAATTCTGTTTACCCGATTTTAGTTAATCACATGGTAGAAGGGAAAGAGAAGCTTAAAAAAACATTTACCAGAGTAATTTACTTTTTAGTCTTCTCCGGACTTTTTGTTGGTCTATTAGGCTTTATCTTTTCACCTTTGGCAATGAGGTTTTTGGGTGGGAACGAATTTGATCAATCTATTGGTGTTTTGAAAATATTATCAGCAGGGCTTTTTATTTTTTACCTGACTTCTCCAATTTCATGGTTGATAGTGACATTGGGGTATCAAAAATATCTTCCATGGATTTATTTTGCCAGTTTTTCATTTAATATGATTTCAAATTTCATCTTTATTCCGAAATACTCTTTTTACGGAGCATCGTGGATAACGGTATTTTCGGAGTTGCTTGTTCTTGTTCTTCTTGTTATCTTTGCCCAAAGGTCTTGGAAACTTAAATATGTTAAATCTTAGTTTTTATATAACACTTTTACTGCTTACTTTAAATCAGCTAGTTTCCGTGTCTAAGAGCGGGGGTTTAAATATTTACCTTTTTGATATTGCCGTTGGTGCCTTTTCATTTTTTGGATTGCTTTATTTCCTTTTAGTAAACAGATCGTTCAAAGTTCCAAAATACTCAATTCTCTTTTTAATTTTTTGTTTGTTGGCTCTAGCTTCTTTAGTTTTAGCTCTACCAAATCTTTCAGATAGTGAGTTATTTACAAGTGCTTTTTACCTTTTTAGATTGGTTTCTTATTTATTAGCAGGATTAGTGGTTTTTAACATGATTGATAAAAAATTGATTAGTTGGGAAAAGATTTTTTATGCTTTTATGTACTCCGGAGTTTTACTTTCTTTGTTAGGTTTTATTCAGCTTCTAATACTACCTGATTTTACAACTTTAGATTCTTCTCTGGGTTGGGATCCCCATAAAAATCGCTTAGCCTCAACTTTTTTTGACCCTAATTTTGTTGGTGCCTATTTCACTATGTGCTTAATTTTGCTTCTAGAAAAATTTTATCCCGCCAAAAAACACGGCGGGTTATTAGAAAACCTCAAAATAGATAATAAGAATAAAATGAAGAGGAAATATCTCATAATTTTTTTAATTATTCTGTTGGGGTTGTTACTCACATTTTCCAGAAGTGCGTGGGGAATGTTTGCTTTAGCTGTTTTAATTTATGGGATTTTCAGATCTAGGATTTTACTATTAGGGGCGTTTTTTGTAGCTTTTATGGCTTATTTTGCTGTTCCTAGGATTCAAACCAGAATTTCGGGTATTACGGACCCTGCCGACTCAGCAAGTTTTAGATTGGTTTCTTGGGGCAACACAGTAAAAATAATTAACGATAACTTTTGGTTTGGGGTTGGTTTTAACACTTTTAGATATGCTCAAAGAGATTATGGTTTTTTGACCCCCGGAAACGAGGAAATTCATTCTGGGGCTGGGTCCGATTCTAGTCTTTTATTCGCTTTTGCTACTACCGGAGTTTTGGGATTTTTAATTTACGTTTCAGCAATGTTTTTTCCTGTTTTTGATAGCTATCTAAAAAAGAGAGAAAGTTTATTGATTCTTTTTACTATCGTAGTGGGATTTTTGATGGAATCTCAGTTTATAAATAGTTTATTCTACCCACAGATTATGTTTTTATTTTACAGTGTTCTATTTAGCTACCCTTTACGTACTTAACTTTTAGCTCTTTTTCTGTTTTGTTTCCTGCCATGTCCGTTACTTCTATTTTTATTTCTACGTCTCCTTCACTGACTCCAAGCACAAAATAAAAGGAAAAATCCGATTTTTGAATAGCTGTCATTTCATTTATTGTAATTGTTGCTTTTTCGTTTATTTTTCCGCTTATTTCTATTCTTTTGTTTAGATTTTTTACTGTATCTCCGTCTTCCAAATCTTCCAGTTCAATCTCCGGAGCTTTGTTGTCGTAATTAATTACTAAAAATTCGGAATCGTCGCTTTCGTTCCCTTTTTCATCGTATGCTTTTGCAAAAATTGTGTTTGTTCCCGTGCTTATTTTTATGTCTGTGAAGGTAAATATTCCGTCTTCTCCTGTAGTGTTTGTTCCTCTTTCAGGGCCATTTACAAATATTTTCACTGTAGATCCGGGAAGAGCTCTTCCTGACAGAGTGATTTTTTCTTGATTTGTAGCTTCGGGGGCGTCAATGAACACAGGGGGCATTGGTTTTGGAGTGGGGATGTAGTCCGGGTCGTTCCTATGTTTTGAAAAATATCCAAATAAGGATCCGACTTGGGGGGCAAAAAAGAATAGGGAAGCTATGGCAAATGCAAAGATAATTACTATAGCAACTACTCTTTTTCTTAGTCTTTCTCTAAGAGCTCTCTCTGATATTCTTGTTGGGTATTTTGTATTGGTGCTTGATGTCATAAGCAAATAATATCACAACAAAAAATCGTTTGCCTGATATTTTAAATTATTTCCTCTTTAATAAATTTTAGAAGCTCGTTTTTTATTTCAGGTCTTTCCATGGCAAATTTTAGTGTGGTTTGAGTAAATCTTAGAGGGTCTCCTGTTGTTAGCCACTGCCCGTTTATTGGTTGGGCAATGACTTTTTCCCCTCTTTTTGCCAAATTGTT
>CAZGPL010000037.1:0-4894 GCA_964527375.1 uncultured Candidatus Saccharibacteria bacterium | reverse complement strand
TAGCGAGTGTAAATAAAAGAAAATTGAAATAATAATAAGCGGGGGCGGTTAGCTCAGTCGGTTAGAGCGCCACATTGACATTGTGGAGGTCATTGGTTCGATTCCATTACCGCCCACCAAGAAAAAATAGGCCATGGCTTTAGATATCAAACCGTTTTTATTACTTGCCACACAAAACATTAGAATTTTTCATAACGGGCATATATAATTAAACCGTGCTAAACGATCTTCAAAAACAATATTTAGAACTCACAAAATTCGGGCCTTATCCAACTCCATATTTTTTTCATATAAGAAAAGGCGGGCAAATACTTTATTATCTGGGATTTGAACACGTCTATGATCCTAAAGATCCATCTTGGGGGGTCCTAGAAAACTATCTTCAGGATTTCATTGACCAAACAGATGGAAAAAGAAGAATGGTTCTTGTGGAGGGCGGAGAAAAGATGCTTCCATATAACCGTAAGGAGTTAATAAAAACCATGGGGGAAGCTTATTACACATGGTTTTTGGCGCAATCCTCAGCACTTCAAGTATCATCTCCGGAACCAGATACAATTGACCAAATGAAACACTTAGCAGAAAAATTCCCTAAAGACATGGTCATAACCAGTATGTATGTTGAACAAATAGCTATAAGAAGCAATTATATAAAACCCGAGAACATGGAAGGATCTCTGGAAACTTACCTAGATTACTTAAAGCGGATATCAAATTGGGAAGACAATCTTTTTTCAATGCAAAATATTCAAGATTGCTACAAAAATATGTCAGGAGTAGATATTGACTACAATAATCTGGAATATATTAAAAAAGAAACGAATCCTTACGAACAAGTAAACCAAATAAACGAAATAATTAACAGAAAATCACAATACAAAGATAAAATAACTCTGGAAAATATAAAAAGAATGTGGGACAAAGGTTACAACCTGTTCATCGTTTTTGGTAAAAGTCACTCCATAATCCACGAGCTAACCATGAGAGAATGGTCATAAAAAACAAAGACCAAAAAGAAATTTTTAAAAAAACTAAAATCTGCCACATCTCCCAAGATTAACGACATCTTAAAAATAAGATATAATTAAAAAGATAGATAACCAAAGTATTAAATTAATAAGTAAAAAAATTAAAGAAAGGTAAAAAAAATGCCAATATTTGTAGATAATATAGAAGAATTAACTCTTGGAAATACAAATTTCAGACAGGTTTTATCAACCAACGGTTATAGCCAACTTGTAATAATGAGTCTAAAGCCGGGGGAAGATATAGGAATGGAAATTCACAATGATGTAGATCAATTTTTTAGAATTGATGCAGGTGAGGGAAAGGTAATTGCAAACGGACAAGAATATTCCGTTACTGACGGTTTTGCAATTGTTATACCTGCAGGAACCGAGCATAACATTATAAACACAAGTGAAACAGAAGATCTGAAACTTTACACTGTTTACAGTCCTGCAAACCATCCTGATGGAACAATTCATGTTACAAAAGCCGAAGCTGACGAGTACGAGAAATCACATCACCACGACTAAAGACTTGTAACTAAAAAATCTAAAATCTATACTTAGACAATGGAGAATCCTAAGGAAGTGAATATTAGGTCTATAAAAAAGATACTAATCTATTTGGTGTTAGCACTAGAAATGTTTCTTCTTTTTAAAGTTTCTGCTAATTTTGTACAAAATCAGAAATATTTTGGCCTATCCAAGGATTTTGTAATCCCTTTTGTTATTATCCTTTTATTTTCCTTATGGACTCTATCTTTGATATCTCTAACAATTGAAAAAAAATGGGAAATATTCCTTTCCCCGATTATTATTTTTTTCTCATCTTTTATATTTATGAGTCAATTTAAAATTGGGGAAGCACTAATAGGAGCATTCTCAGTATCACTTTACTATCTTCTTCAATTAACAAAAACACTATCTCTAAACAGTAATATTTTAAAAATAAATATAAGACATTCTAGCAGACCTGTTGCCAGGGGATTTTTATTTATTGTTAGCGTAATAATTTCATTAGCAGTTTTTTTGATGTCAAAAAACATGGAAACGTTGGATGTAGGGAAATGGGCAGCTGATATAGCTGGAAAACCAATTGAAGACGCTGTTAAAAAAGAATATGAAAAAGAAGTACCTGAAGATATAAGGTCGGTTAATCTCCAATCTCTTCAAGAGTCAAATCCTCAATTTTTTGCCGTGTTAAATAGCTTTGGAATAAATGAAATACCCGCAAACATCCCTACATCAGAAAATATTACGGAGAGTGTAACAGGCACCATAAAAAGTTCAATCTCAAATCAAGTGAATAAAGCTATAGAACCCTACAGAAAATTTTTTAACCCTGCAATTGCTTTACTAGTTTTCGGACTTTTACAAATATACAACTCGGTAACTTTTTTCATATTTTCAATTACGGTGAGTTTGGTTTTTACAATATTGAAAAAAATTAAGTTAATCAAAATACAGAAAATACCGACAGAAAAAGAGGTTTTGAGGATATAGCTCGTAAACAGTCTTTACTACTTCATGTCGAAGATTTTTTGTAAAGATTGTTCTTACGTGCCGCTTTTTTGTGTTAATCTGCTATAATTCAGAAAAAACTGAAAGGAAAAAGAGGTAAAAATGGAAGGAAAATCTGTTTTCGAGATTCTTGATTTTGTTCTTGACCCAAAAAAAACACATTTTAAACCAAAAGGAATCGATTTTGACTACAAAAATGCAAACATTGGTATATTGGAAAGCCGAGAAAAAATACTTGCAACGCAGTATGAGGAAAATCAAATAATAAGCATTCACAACGCTGCTCTTTTTTCTGCCTATTACGGAATGCCAAGAGACGAAAAGAGAAAAACGCTATGGAAAGGCTTATCGTTTAGCGAAAAGGTCGCACAAATCAAGAATGACCTTAATGCTACTGGTAGCATAAGCTTCACAAAAATTTTGTGAAGCTTTTTTTATTGACTCTTTTACTTACAAAGAGTAAAAATAACCGTAGTGGAAAACAAACTCTTTTACAAAATCTACACAATAACCACAACCTCGCCAAAAGCGGGGAATTAACTATATTAAAACTCATAAAATCGTATTCATTTAAACAAAATTCAGATATAATAAAAAACATTAAGAGCGCTAAAATAAAGTTTTACGCTCAAAATAAAAAATAAACATGAAAAAACAAAAAGTAATAGACAAATTGAAAGAACAGCCTATATTCCCGTTAAGGCACAGTGCTGAACACGTCATGCATATGGCAGTAGAAAGCCTTTTCCCCGGTGCAAAAAAGGTTATGGGACCACCTATCGAGGACGGTTTTTACGGTGATTTTGATTACGAAGGAAAAATAACAGAAGAAGACTTTCCAAAAATCGAACAAAGAATGAGAGATATTGTAGAAGCGAACCTTCCTATTGTAATGAGAGACGCAAGTTTTGAGGAATTAAAAGAAATATTCAAAGACAATCCTTTCAAACTTGAGATGATAGAAGAAATTGAAAAAGACGGAGGGAACCCAACAGCCTGTGAAATCGGTGAGAGAGGTGGAAAATTTTACGACATTGATCTTTGTGCAGGAAATCACACAGGAAGAACTTCCAACATTGGAGCTTTCAAACTTTTAAGTGTAGCCGGAGCTTATTGGCGAGGTGACGAAAAAAATAAAATGTTAACCAGAATCTACGCCACAAACTTTGAAACTCAAAAAGAGCTTTATGAGTACCTTGAAATGGTAGAAAAGGCAAAAGAAAGAGATCACAGAAAACTGGGTAAAGAACTGGAACTTTTTATGATGGACGAAGAAGTGGGGCAGGGACTTCCCATTTGGCTTCCAAACGGAGCCTTTGTAAGGCACAAAGCAATGGAATTTGCCTTCAATACATATCTTGAAAGAGGTTATTTACCTGTTACAACCCCGCATATAGCCAGTGAGGCGCTATGGTCTCATTCGGGACACTTAAATTTTTACAAAGACGCTATGTACAACTCTTTTGGAATTGAGGAAGAATCATACAGGTTAAAACCTATGAATTGCCCGATGCACATCAAGGTCTATAGTCACAAACCAAGAAGCTACAAAGAACTTCCATTTAGAACCACGGAGATGGGGACTGTGTATAGATATGAAAAAAGCGGTGTTCTACAGGGCTTGACGAGAGTAAGAGGATTTACACAAGATGACGGGCACATAATGTGCACCGAAGAACAACTTCACGATGAACTTATGGAGGCAATGGATTTAACTATGTATGTTCTCAAAACATTTGGATTCAACGAATTTGAAGTTAATTTATCGGTAAGAGATCCGGATAATAAAGAAAAGTACATTGGGGAAGATAAAGATTGGGACAAAGCAGAAGAAGGTTTAAGACTAGTTTTAAAAAACTTTGGTTTTGAGAATTATGTAACAGACGTTGGCGGGGCAGTGTTCTACGGTCCCAAAATAGACATCAAGGTCTCCGATGCTATTGGTAGAAAATGGCAACTATCCACAATCCAAGTAGACTTTAATCTTCCTGGAAAATTCAATATGTTTTACATAGATAAAGAAGGAAATCAAAAAGTGCCTTTTATGATTCACAGAGCACTTCTTGGCTCACTTGAAAGGTTTATGGGAGTCTTTATTGAACATACCAACGGCGCTTTTCCGGTCTGGATGTGTCCTATTCAAGTCCAAATAATCCCCATAGGAGATAAACACGTTGATTACGCGAAAAAAATCTCTGAACAACTAAAAGAGAGAAATATAAGGTCAGTAATAGACGACAGATCTGAAACAATGCAATCAAAAATTAGGGATGCTCAAATGAAAAAAATACCCTATATGTTTATCATCGGAGATAAAGAGGTTGAAAATAATCAGGTAAGTGTTAGACTTCGCACTGAAGAAAATC
>CAZGPL010000036.1:0-5185 GCA_964527375.1 uncultured Candidatus Saccharibacteria bacterium | reverse complement strand
GTTTTATGATTATTTAGAAAAAAACCCAGATTTATCAAAAAACATTTCAGAATCTGTCATTTGGGAACTTTCAGAAATATTTAATGTCCTGGTTCTTGAAAGACCTGAATTCGTAGAAATTACAGGCAATCATTGTCCAAAACCATACGAAAAACACGAGACACAAATTACAAAATTCAGGGAATTGATAAAGAATTCAGAAAATATAGACAGCTTTATTAAGGTGTCTGTGAGATTGTTACTTTGACCCATACACATTTTGACTTCTGCTTATTTTTATAATACAATCCGTACAATATCTATTCTGGAAAAATCTTAAGAAAGGAGTTAGGGAAATGTCAGTTAAATCGTGGGTACCCAGTGAGCAAGATTTTCAATCCGTTCGCGGAAACGTTGGTAGTGTTGGGTTATCTAATGTTTGTAATCGTTGTGGCGGTTCTTGTCAAAGATGTGCTTGTAGCTGCACCGCCTGTGCCAGTTGTCGTTGTACCCCTTGCCATCGTGCTAGTGGGACGCGTTTTTCTTTGCGTCGTTGATAGTAAGGTGGCGTTCTTACATAAGGATATTTTGGGCTGTTTTCCAATGATGACCCGAAGTATCCTTATTTTGTACATTGAAAAATAATAATAGAAAGGTGCGTGAGAAAAATGAATTCAAAAACTAAAGTTCGATTGTCTAGGTTTGTTCACTTTATTGTTGTGTCAGAAAAAGAAAATATTACAGCACTTTATCATTCTTTGAGTCAATCTGTAGTGTACGTTTCTACGCCACTTGCAGAAGCCCTAAAAAAGATAGGTACTAGAACAGTTGGGGGTTTTATTGAAGAGCATTTTCAGGAAGACAGGGAGGAAGCATACGCTCTTCTAGAACATCTTTGGAAATTGCGTTTTTTTGTTGAGGAAGATGAAGATGAGATGGTTGAAATCGGGGTCCTCCAAAAAGTGTTGGAAAAACCTCAAATAATGATTCTCTATCTCATATTGACAGATATTTGTAATATTGGATGTCGCTACTGTTTCTTTGAAGGGGGAATTCCCGATAATTATAATTTTAGTAAAATGTCTTGGGAAACTGCAAAGAAGGGTGTGGATCTTTTTTCCAGTTCCTTAGATTGGAGTAGTTTACAAGAAAAGGATGTGCCCACCATTATACTCTATGGTGGAGAAGCATTGTTGAATTGGGATGTGGCATTACAAGTGTTGAAGTATGTAAAACATCTCAAATATTGTGGTGATTTACCGGAAAGTACTTCTGTCACTTTAAACACAAACGGAATTTTGATAACGGAAGAAATCGCCAATACGCTTGCAGAATACAATGTTAGTGTGGCTATTTCGATTGATGGTCCTAAGGATGTACACGATAAGATGCGTGTTGACCACTTGGGTAGAGGGACTTTTGATGCCGTTATGAAAGGTTTTGAGTGTGCAGAAAAAGCTGGTTGTAATGTTAGCGCTTGTTGTACAATCGATGAGCATAATTTAGATATTTTGCCTGATGTAACGTGCTGGTTGATAAAGGAGCTTGAGGTCCAGGGGCTTGGGTTTAATACTTTGTTAGAATGCAACGCACGAAGGATACCAAGACCTGTACCGTATTCTAATACTGTTGCGGAAGCTTTGGTAGAGTGTTTTCAAATAGCTAGAGAGTGTGGTGTGCACGAAGATAGATTCATGAGAAAAGTTAATGCTTTTGCTGATGGCGATTTTTATTTCTCTGATTGTGGGGGTTGTGGGATGCAGCTAGTGATTTCACCTGACGGTTATGTGGGTACTTGTCATGCTTACTGTGGCACCAAAGATTACTTTGTAAAGATGTCAGAGCTTGAAAATCCCGTAGACCACCCATACTGGAAAGAGTGGAGAAAACGCTCTCCTATCAATATGCCTGAGTGCTACGATTGTATCGCGTTAGCCAACTGTGGCGGAGGTTGTCCTCACAATGCAGCCGTTGTTACAGGTAGCATTTGGAATCAGGATACTTCTTTTTGTCCACACGCTAAACGAGCTGTTGACTTTTTGGTGAAGGATCTTTTTGTTCAACACTCCACCTAATTTTAAATTAGGAAGAGAGTAAGGTAACCCGACTATGTTCTAAGGAAAATAGTCGGGTTTTTTTAAATATATTATTTCATTCAGTGAGTAACAAACTCTCTGGGGTGGTTGACGGGTCTCGGTCACCTGTCATAAGACACTCTAACTCATTTCATTCGTAAGAGTTTCTAATGCACGCGACCCCGCCTCACTAGTTCATTTTATTCTCTCGCTCCGACTTTCCGGAGGAAACATGCGAAGCATCCATTCTCGCCCCGTCAACAAGAAAGTCGGCTAACCACCCAAGGTGATTATCCGACTTCCTGGGGTGGCTGACGATTGGTAGTTTGAACCAGATTATTAAGGAAATTCTAATAATTAAATCTTTTCCATTTGTCCAATCTTATTAATTCAGTGACACGTTTTATATGATATATTTTAGATATGCAATCGGAAAAATTAGAACACGGAGAAAACGTACAAGAAAATCTTATTGTAAATCAAACCCATGTGAACAAAACTAGAAATAGAGTTATAGGTATCCTTTTTATTTTTCTCCTCTTAATAATTCCGATAATACTTATTTTGATTTATAAACAAAGAGTGGATTACTCAGAAGAATCCTTTGAAAACACTGAATACAAGACTGATTCAGAAAAAATCCAAAGCCCTGAATCAATCCAAGCACAGAGACAAAAAGAGACGATAGAAAGGGTTGAAAGATACTACAAAGAGCCTCTTCCGGACCAAGTTATTTACTCATCTTCAGAACTTGGGGTAAGTTTTATATACATGAAAGGTGAGGGTGACGATGAAATAAGTGTGAGTGAAATTGATAACAAAATATATGTTTATCCAACCGCGTATGACGTGAAGTCTGGGCATTATTTGGAAGTTTTTGAAAAAAATGCAGATGAGACATTAAAAGAAGCTTTGGAAAGATTGTTTTTAAAAGGATATGACTCTAATGAGTGTTATGCATATACACGCGAATCAAATATGTTTTACCCTGAGGGCTATATTGTTGGTAATATTCAACTCACAGGAGATATAGATATTGATGATATAGCCTTAAGATATAAAAACTGTCCTCTTGGTTACACGTTGCTTAATGGAAGTTCTGCTTTTCTGGCGGAAAGGAATCATCCAGAGCGATTTATTTTTATTTCTGGTAGACAGTATCCAATATCGTATGACAGGGAGGACCCTTTCGGTGATTGGCAAAATTCTATTAGATTTATAGATTAGGTTTCAAATATCAAAAATATCAAATATTATTTTACTTTCGGTTCAAAAAGACGTTAGGGATATTGAAAAACTTATTGAATTAACAACCAAAAATAATGGGGTGGTTGACGGGTCTCGGTCACCTGTCATAAGAAACTCTAACTCATTTCATTCGTAAGAGTTTCTAATGCACGCGACCCCGCCTCGCTCGTTCACTTCGTTCGCTCCGACTTTCCGGAGGAAACATGCGAAGCATCCATTCTCGCCCCGTCAACAAGAAAGTCGGCTAACCACCCAAGGTGATTATCCGACTTCCTGGGGTCGCTTAGAGGTCACTAATAGAACTGTACAAGCAGTAAGGTGTTTTTTATTTAAAAAAGAAACCACCTTCGGGATGTGTTTGTAACACTTTCCTTCCAGTGGTTTTTTATTTACTCCTTATTTTGATCCAAAAGGGTTTAAGAGCTCAGATTTGAAGTCTTCAACTATACTTTATCAACGAAGTTTAGAGAGAGCCCTTCCTCTGAGGTAAAGTCTCTGTTAGTGTCGTAGATTTCTTGTAGTTTTTCGCTACCCATCCCGGTCCTTTTGAGAACATCTTGAAAGAGCAATCCTCTAATCGACTTGTTGCGCTCGCTGTAGATAGTGCAGAAAATATGTTCTCGAGTTGGACACAATGGGCTAAAATTTACGGGATATCATTTTTTGTTGAAAATTTGAGTTTTATTTACTACGATGTTAAAATGTCAATAAAAGGTATTCAAAAAAGAAAGGAGAACTAACATGTCATTCTATGAGCAGTTTGCTGTTATCCTCGCGAATGTTGACGAAGCATCTTGCGATGGAAGATGCACATACGATGCAAATAGTTCTGGCGATGTTACGGACCACGAGTCCTGTTGATAAGCTGAGAATCGATTTGAAGTTTGTGCATATTTTACAGGGGGTTGGTCGTCAAGATTTTATCTAAACAACCCCTTTTCTTTAATCCTATTGCTTTGGAGGTTAAGATGCTTTTGGTCATTACTTTATCCCATGATAGAACGATGAATCTAGTAACTGGGCAGGTTAATAAGCCTGTTATTAGATTAAATATAGATGATAGCCCTATGATGCCTTTTAGTTTTTCCTGGGATGGTGTTAAGTTCAGTCACACGTACAGGGGTTTTAACCTTAGCGAGGTGACAAGTGTGTGGTATAGGATTGCTTACCTTACTTATTTGAAGGAAAAACCAGCTTCCTATGACATGCTAAACAGGTTGTGTAGGGAAGAGATGGTTCACCAACTTAGCGGGGTTTTAAGCAACGCATTTTGGGTCTCAGATCCACATAATATTAAAAGGGCTGAGAATAAGCAGTTGCAGCTAGAGGTGGCACAGGGGTTAGGAATGTCAATTCCGATTACTTTGATTACCTCGTCGCAAGAAGAGGTGCAAAAATTTAGAGAAGAAAACGGTCAAATAATTGTGAAACCGCTAGCCAAACAGGTTATTAGGGATGAAAGTGAGAAATTAAATGCAATTTTTACCAACCGGATTGCAATTAATGATCAAATAGATTTGAGTTTGTTGCCTAATTCTCCTGCAATATTTCAGAAGGAAATTGATCGTGAGTTTGATATAAGAACGGTTGTTGTAGGCAGTGACGTTTTCTCGATATCCATTCGTCAGATTGGTTCTAAAGCGGGAGGTGTGGATTATAGAGATGGCAGAGGAAAAGATCTTGAGTATGCTAGATACCAGTTACCGAAAGAGTTAAAGAAAAAATGTGTTAGTTTAGTTGAGTACTTCGGTCTTAGATTTAGCTCAATGGATTTCATACTTGGAGTTGATGGTAACCATTATTTCCTAGAAAATAATCCTTGTGGTGCTTGGCTTTTTGTTCAAAATGGCGGTAACCACCCAATTGCTGAAAAGATCGCAGAA
>CAZGPL010000035.1:0-5204 GCA_964527375.1 uncultured Candidatus Saccharibacteria bacterium | reverse complement strand
TTACTTTTTGTTTCCCTAAATTAGTATTCTACAAGTCTCCTATTTTCACTTATACCTTTTTTTAACAATTTTTACTTACTACGACATAATTTGACGTAATGAATATTTATTTTTTTTATTTTTCTACCTGTGAAAACTTTTCCCTTATTTACAATAACATTTATAACAAAGAAATATTTTGTGTGTAATACTGAAAACACCAAGCACTGTCAAATACATTTGGTTGTTGCCAACATTATAACACTAAGCTAAAATAATAAAAGAACTTGCCTCTTCAAACCATGGAAAAAATCAAAGAGAACTTGATCTAAAATCAGAAAATTGCTTTTAAATTTGCTAAAAATATATCAAAGTTTTTTTATTAAGCTAAAAAAATGGAAAGTTTCGGACATTACATAAAAACTGAACGAGAAAGACGAGAGTGGACTCAAACTGAATTTGGAGCAAAAATCGGAATTAATACAAGTGCAATTAGCCGAATAGAAAATGGAAGTCAAAAATTTAGCAAAACAAAGCTTAAAAAATTGGCAGAACTTTTCAAAACCGACCTGCAAACTGTAACAGATTTATTTTTTGCTGATAAATTTGCAAGAGAATCCTTTAAATACAAGTGTTCTGATTCAGTCTTTAAAGTTGCTGAAGAAAATTCTATCTACATAAAAAATGCAAATTCTATACAAGGATAACCCGAACCATGAAAAAACCACTAACATACATAAGTTTATTCAGCAGTGCGGGAGTTGGTTGTTTTGGCTTCAAACAACAAGGGTTTGAGTGCATTGCCACCAACGAAATTTTAAACAAAAGATTGAAAATTCAAGTGTTCAACAATAAATGTAAATATGAAACAGGATATTTGGATGGAGATATTTCAACAAATGAAGTAAAAAACAATCTCTTTTCAGAAATTGAAAAATGGCAAACAAAACACAAAATTTCAGAGCCTGATGTAATTATCTCCACCCCACCCTGCCAAGGAATGTCGGTTGCAAACCACAAGAAAAGCAACGAATTAGGACGCAATTCTTTGGTTGTAGAATCTATAAAGATCACAAAAACAGTAAATCCAAAATTCTTTATTTTCGAGAATGTTCGCACATTCTTAAATACCACTTGTACGGATATCGACGGAAAAGACAAACCCATTGAAGAAGCTATAAAATTAAACTTGGGCGGACATTACAATATACTATTTAAAATTGTCAATTTTAAGGATTATGGTTCAAACTCAAGCCGAACGCGAACACTTGTAATTGGTGTCCGTAAAGACCTACAAAACATTAGCCCGTATGACATTTTCCCAAATAAACAAAAACCAAAAAAAATAAGAAATCTTTTTGACGGATTGACAAAACTCAATGAAATGGGACAAATATCCGATACGGATATTTTTCACTCATTCAGAGAATACGACAAAAAAATGTTGCCTTGGATTGAGAACCTAAACGAAGGGCAATCAGCTTTTGAAAACGAAGATCACACCAAAATTCCGCATAGAATTATTGACAACATAATTGTTTACAATAAAAACAAAAATGGTGACAAATATGCACGTTGGTTTTGGGATAAAGAAGGTCCTTGTATACACACAAGAAACGATATACTTGCAAGCCAAAATACAATTCACCCTGAAGAAAACAGAGTTTTCAGTATTCGTGAGTTAATGCTGATGATGAGTATACCGAGTAATTTTCAATGGACTTATGAGCCAACGGAAAAGCTAAATAATTATTCATTAATTGAAAAAAAGGCATTTCTAAAAAAAGAGGAACTAAACATTAGGCATTGTATTGGCGAAGCCGTACCAACAGGCGTTTTTGAAAATATTGCAAAAAAAATAAAGGATGTTTTAAATCAAAAAGTTCTTTCAACTACCGAGATAAACAACACTATCAAAAAGGAAGAACTACACGAAACGAGAAACTTGATTTCGTTCATCAATTCTGAGTATAAAAAACTTGGACTTGAAAACATTTACCAAATCGCGGAATATGCTAATTCAAGGCGTCAAGATAATTCCGCTTTTTTTACTCGAAAGGACATTGCTTTTTCGGTAGTAAAAGATTTGCCAGAGCTAAAAAGCAAAAAGAAAATCAGAATTTTAGAGCCGTCTGTCGGTATTGGCAATTTCATTCCTTTGCTCGTTGAAAAATATCAAGACAAAACCGAAGTGACTTTTGACCTTGTAGATATTGATAGCAATTCTTTTGTCGTTCTAAAAATAATATTGGACAAATTGAAATTACCTAAAAATATCAAGTTCAATTTCATAAATAAAGACTTTCTAAGACACAATTTCACTGAAAAATACGATCTTGTTGTTGGAAATCCGCCATACAAAAAGCTAACCAACAATCAAGATTTACTGTCTGTTTACAAGTCCAAGGCAAGAAATAATGAAACAAACAACTTGTTTTCATTCTTCATTGAAAAAGCTATTTCATTAGGAAACTACGTTTCTTTGATTGTTCCAAAAAGCCTTATCAATTCGCCTGAATTTGATATAACGAGAAAAATTTTAAAAGAGCAAAACCTCTTAAAAATATGCGATTATGGAGAAAAGGGGTTTAAAGGAGTTAAAATCGAAACTATTAGCTTTTTGCTTGAAACTTCGCCCAAAAAAAAATCTGAAAAAGTTTTGGTAGAAAGCTATATAACGCAAACAATTGAAGAAAAAAACAAAGGCTATTTGTTTTCGGATAAATTTCCTTATTGGCTGATATACAGAAATGAGAAATTTGATGAAATCTCTGAAAAAATGAACTTTGATATTTTTCAAAGTTTCAGAGATAGACAAATCACAAAAAAGATCACAAAAAAAGAAGGAAATTACCGGGTTCTAAAATCTCGAAATGTTGGAAATAACGAGGTTTTGGAAATTGACAATTACGATTGCTACATTGACAACATGGAAAATTTGGCTGTCGCCAAATTCTTAAATCGTGATAATGTCGTAATGGTTCCAAACCTAACATATTACCCAAGAGCGAGTTTTCTACCAAAAAACACCATTACTGACGGTTCTGTTGCTCTTTTGACCTTGAAAAACGGAAGCCGATTACCGACCGAACAAGATTTGGAATATTACAGCACCAAAGAATTTGAAAAATTTTATAGAGTTGCTCGTAATTACGGAACACGCTCTTTAAACATTGATAATAATTCCGTCTTTTTTTTCGGACTACAAAAAGATATTGAATGATAGCACAAATTAATGAGTTTTTCTCCCGATTTGACTTTGATGTGAGAAAGTCAAAAGACGCAAGATTTATGGACCAAAAAGTTACGCCAGATGTGCTTTGTATTATGGCTGACTGTGTTTTGAATTATACAGCCGACCATGATATTGAGTTTACAAAAGATGATATTTGGAACGACAGTTATTTTAACAAGAATGTTAAAGCAATTTTTAATAAACCTGCTGCCAATAATATTACAACGCGGCAAGAATATGATAAGTTTACTTCACAACCATTGAGAACATTAGCTTATGCACGAGTGCTAAAAATACGAAAAGACAAAAACAAAAATTATTATCGCATAAATAACAAGATTATTCTTGAGTTCATTTCAATGAAAGAGAGAAATGCCTATATTTTTCTTTATCATTACATAGTAAAAGTTTTAATGGACAGTGGGCAGTTAAGATTCTTTGAAAATTTTAAAGATAAATGTCAAAACAGAACAGTCACAAAGGCAGATTTTTCAGAATTGAAAGAACGTTTTCAAAGATTTATTATTGGTAACACAGCTATAAATGGCATAGTTGAAGTAAACAGGATTTTCCCAAAAATATTAAATATTTATGCTTGCGAAAACACTATACAAGGAACAATAAAAGGCAGACTTTCAGCCAATCAATTTTACTATACAGATTTGATGTACAACCGTCCGAATTGGCGAGATGTTGGTAAAAGCAAAAATATTTCGAGAAATGAAGCCGTAGAAGAACACGAAACCTTGATGATGGAGCAAAATGAAGCATATTCAGATTATCAAGTACAAAAAGCTGTGAATATGATTCGTAAAATGTATAGTGGAAGTGAAGTCAAAGACCAATGGGCAAATGGAGAGGCCACACAAATTCATCACATTTTCCCAAAAGCAGAGTTTCCACAACTTGCCCACTATTTGGAAAACTTAATAAAACTTACGCCAACCCAACACTTCACAAAAGCACATCCTAACAACAGAACAGATGCAATAAACAGGGATTATCAATTGGTGTGCCTTCTTGCAAAAACAGACAGCATTGAAAATTCTTTAAGGAAAGGTGAATTCATTTACAGAAAAGAATCTTTTGTTTATGTAATAAACACAGGCCTGTTCGAAGATATAGGAATAGACATTAGTTTCAAGCAGATCAAAAAAGAGTTAGTCAGAATTTATAATGTAGCTTAAAATTTCAAAATATGTATAAACAACATTTTGTTAACTGAAATAATATGAGATTTGGCTCACTTTGAAAATATCATGAAAATTTTAAGTTTCTTATAAAATATGACAGTTCAATATTATAGCTTTAGGAACACAACAAGAACCAGAGTACTTTAAATAGTGAGAGTAAAACTCATAGTCACAACAAAATAAAAGGATTTAATGAACCCTTAACATACAAATTTTCAGCCAGACAAGAAAGAAAAATTTTACTATGGGTAGAAATCAAAATACAATGTATCCGAATCAATAAAAAAATACTAATTACTTAATTGAATTATTAACTTTGTGGTGGGAGTTAGAATATTGTAATGTAAAAGTAATGATTAACCAAATACCAATCATTCAAAAATGTGAAATTGGTCCTTTTCCAAGGCCGATGCCAGAAGGGATGTTTGATCAAATGCCGACCGTCAGGGTGACACTTTCTAATGGGGAGACAATGAAACTATTTGAATACTATCCGGATGAAATCACTTTTGTAGAATCCGAGTTTATTGGACTTACTGTTGCAGAAGCGGAAAATCTGCTAACCAGGAAGGACGTTCAATTCCTCCAGTCGTAATTATTGGAATTCAGTTCTTTATTTTTTAACGATTATTTATAGACAAGCTAAAAACTTGTCTATTTTTCTTTACAAAAGATTATTGGATATAAACCAATTTCTTCCAACCCCCCACCCCATTTTTTGTCCTAAAAATTATCTGTTTTCTTCTTGGGGATGTGGGTTGTGGCAAAAAAAGACAATTCGTAAAAACTTTAATAAT
>CAZGPL010000034.1:0-5402 GCA_964527375.1 uncultured Candidatus Saccharibacteria bacterium | reverse complement strand
GTAGTACCAAAAGAAATTACTAACATACCGATAATCAAAGGAGAAACCCTAAAAATCTCAGAAAGTTTTACGGCTAGCCTAACAAATATCTGAGTAGACAAAAGGAGTATCACAACTCCAAAGAAAAACTTAATTAAGTAGGCAGCCATGTTTTTAATTATATGTTATTAACCCTAATAACTCTAGTTAAGAATGGATATTTACTTTTAGATGGTATTATTTATGCATGAAAAATAAAAAAATATTCACATATATAATTGCCATAGTTATTTGCCAATTAGCAGGTATTATAGGTTCGTTATTCACAACCCCTGCGGTCAGAGGTTGGTACGCAGGAATTAACAGACCCTCGTTCAGCCCACCTAATTGGCTTTTTGCTCCTGTCTGGACAACTCTATTTGTACTCATGGGAATATCCGTAGCAATAATTTGGTTATCAGAAAAAAACGACCTTAGAAAAAAAGCTCTTTTAATCTTTTCTATACAGCTAGTTCTAAACACTCTGTGGTCAATAATATTTTTTGGAATGGAAAACCCAACACTAGCTTTTGTTGAGATAATAGTACTTTGGTTTGCAATACTTTACACAATCATATTATTTAGAAAAATAAATAGAAAAGCGGCCTGTCTTTTAATCCCCTACATCCTGTGGGTATCTTTTGCATCGGTGCTAAATCTAGCCATTGCAATACTAAATTAAAAATATAAGGAAATAAAATTAAAAATAAGAATTTAGTTCAGTTCTGATCTTTTTTCTTTTATAAAATTTCTCCAACTTTCTATCATTGCCACAAAACTTGAAAAAGGAAAGTCAACTAAAGCGATAAAAAAGACGCTTACAATATTATATTCTTTCCATTTTTCAGATAACCAAGCCCCAATTTTTGCCAGAGGTATAGAAAAGAAATCCAAGAGAAACTCAATGATATTTTCTTTCTCAACTATAGTAAGTTCTTTTGACCTCTGCCTTATTACCATGGCAGAGAAAACTACCATAGCAACATTAGCGGTATTTATATATAGAGATGTCCAGGGAACATTTGCAATTTTAAAAACCCAATATATACCATACAAAGATACCAAACCTCCCGCTAAGTATACTAAGGCAAAAATTAAGTTTAAAAATTTTCTCACCCTTTTTCTCAATTTAACTTCGTAAACATCTAATTCCTCAACAGTGTATGCAACCTTTGAAATTTCCTCTTTGACAGAGTCTAAATTGTTGGCCGAAGGTGGTCTAATCATCCAAACCAATACAAACATCAATGCAGTTGGTATTGCCAAATCAGCCACTATGGCCCAAGGACTAAAATAACCTCTAACCAATTTTGCAACAGGGATTTCAAAAATCAAAAGACTCGCCCCGCCGGCAACAAATATTGATAAAGTTGAAAATATAGCAAGTTTAGAAAGTCTTTTTTTCAAAGTATTTAATCTTTCTTTATAAACCCCTTCTACAATAGAAAGAAAAACTCCGGGGTCAGTCACCTTCTCATCTATGATATCAATATCCTTTTCCAATTTGTTCATGGAATCACCTATCAGCAGATAAGCGGCATCATATTTTTCAGCTAACCTAAAAAATTCCGAACCTTTTGGATAATTTAAATCGGACTCTATTTCCTCCCAAATACTCATTATTTTCGAGGTGAATTCAGGAATATATTCTTTAGAACTAAAAAATTCAGGGTGTTTGTATTTAAGTAAATGAAAACTCGTAATAGGTTTATCGAGATTAAACAAAGTTCTATGAACTGCTATATATGTTTGAATGTAAGTATTTTCTTCAGAAATCTCGTTCTCAGGTAAAATTTTTATCCTATCAATGAGACACTCTGTCATAAGGTTTAAGAGTGCATACTCACGTAAGGGTGCGTCAAGAATTTCCTCAATCTCGCATGCGGCAATCTCGATTACCCAGTTATAAAAATTTATCTTTCTCTTAACCCCAGCTTTTATCTCCTTTTTTGACTTATCACCGTTAACCCCATTCTTTACGACCGCATTATTCAGTATATAAAGATATTTTTCCAGTGCTTCTTGTATATCTAATATTTTTTCTTTTGCAATTTTCCCGTTAGGAAAATACCCACTTCTTATGAGTTCGGAAATGAATGGTTCTGCCGCTTGCGCAGGATCAACGTCAGGAACAATACTCATACCATAAACTTTAGAAACAAATCTCCTTTTTAACACTCTCTCTATGGCGGCTCTTCTTATCAAATGCTCTTCTTTCCAATCAACAATCCTTCTAACAGTCTCGTACAATTTAGCGACTTTTGAAGCTATTTCATCAACATAAATGGGATTAGGTGATTTTCTGTTTTCTTCCTTTACACTGTGTTTGAAAGCCTTTAAATACTTATAAAAAGGGTCTGATAAACCAGCGAGAAATCCTTCCCTGTTAGTATCTTTTGGTTTTTCTATTACGGGAGTTAAAGAGTTGGAAAGATTACTAGTATCAACTTCCTCAAGTTGCGTACTATCCTCATAATTGTAGTTTGGTAAAACCTCAGATATTTGAGCGGCCTCCTCCTTTAGTTTCTCTTCCGGCTGAAGAAATCCGGGCCTCCAAACCATTTGCTCTTCGTCTTCTTCTGATAATTTTTCCGGCTCATACTCACCTTTTATTCTTGAATAGGTATTTTCCGAGTAGTCTTCGCTTTCAACAGGGACTACATCAGATTTTTCATCGTTGTTGTTGGAGTTTTTTGCACTTTTATTTAAATATATCGTTCCTTGCATATATACGGGGATATTATACCTTTTTTAGGTATCTTTTTCCAATCCCCATTGCTATTTCTTCTTATGGAAATTAGAGGTAGTCTCTCAATCTTTTGCTTCTGGAAGGATGTCTTAATTTCCTCAGAGCCTTGGCTTCTATCTGCCTTATTCTCTCTCTTGTAACACCAAATTCTTTCCCCACCTCTTCAAGTGTCCTTGTTCTTCCGTCTTTTAGACCGAATCTTAGTTCAAGAACTCTTTTTTCTCTGGCGTTTAAAGTATGTAAAACTTCTCCGATATGATCTTTCAAAAGCTCTCTACTAGCAGATTCAAAGGGAGAAAGCGTTGCTTCATCTTCAATAAATTCTTTTAATCTCGTGTCCTCTTCTTTACCTACCGGAGTTTCCAATGAGGTTGTATTTTGAGATATTTTTACGATTTCATGAGCTTTGTCCGCATCTATACCCATAACCTTAGCTATTTCTTCAGGTGTTGGGGCTCTTTCGTACTTTTGTTCGAGCTGTCTTTCTATCTTTTTATATTTATTTATTGTCTCCACCATATGTACAGGGATTCTAATAACCTTGGCTTGGTCAGCAATAGCACGGGTTATTGCCTGTCTTATCCACCATGTTGCGTAAGTTGAAAATTTAAATCCTCTTCTCCAGTCAAATTTATCAACTGCTCTCATCAATCCAATGTTTCCTTCTTGAATAAGATCTAAAAATTGCAAACCCCTCCCCATGTATTTTTTTGCTATCGAAACAACAAGTCTTAAATTTGCCCTGGATAAAATTTCCTTAGCTTTTTCCCCATCATCGTTGGTATACTTCTTCTGGTTGTTCTCGATTTCAATCAGAATCTTCTCGGAAACTTCAAATTCTTTGGCAAGTTCTTTTTTTGTTGGTTTTCTTCCAAGGGTTTTCTGCATTTCGTGGGACAGCTCTCTTAACCTTAGAGTCTCAATTTTTTGAGCCAAATCAACTTCTTGGTCTTTAGTAAGAAGATCATAAGTACCTATTTCCTTTAAATACATCCTTACAGGGTCGGAGGTTGTGGTTTTGTCCAACTTTATTTTTGAAAGATCTATTTCTTCCAACTTTGCTACCTTCTCAGCCTCTCTCTCAGAACCTATGTCAAAGACATCTATTCCGGATTCCATCAATTTCTCGTAAAGGAAATCTAAGGTATCGATATCTTCTTCTGCGTTGGGGAACAAAGCTAAAAGGTCGTCCAATGTTAAATAACCTTGTTTTTTACCTTTTTTGATAAGTTTTTTTATCCCCAAATCTTGAGTATTTATCTTAAGCCTACTTTCTTTGGACTCCTTTTCTATCAAATCATCAGTTGGGATTGGAATTTTTACTTTAGATTTTGTTTCCTTGTCTTTTGATTTTATTTCTTTTGGTTTGGACTCTTTTTTTGTAGACTTTGGTAGAGGTTTTTTTACTTTACTGTCTTGCTTTTTAACCACCTTTTTTACAGGTTTAATATTCTTTTTATTTTTTGGTTTTTTAGAAACTTCTTTTTTAATTTTTTTTGGCATATTTTTGAAAAATCAGTTTTACTGATTAGAGCCTAAACGCATAAGAGAAATTTATATAAAATTAATACAGGGAATTTATACTCTACAAAAGGCTTTTTGACAACTTTTCAAACTTTTTAGTAAGCCTTTCTAACTCGTCCTCCTCCTTTTTGGTTTCGGCTATTTTAATCTCCCTCGAGAGAATTTGCAACTGCCTTTTTACTGAGTCCTTTTTCACCCTTTCAACAGTATCTTCAAGCTCTTTTTCAATATTGTGAGTTAAATCTTCCAAATTTTCCTGAGACTCGGGTTCCCACAAATAAAGCTCAGAGACAATATCTTTTATCTCACCATCAAATTTATTTAAAAAAGACTTAATATTAATATCTGACTTTCTGTCTTCAAGATATTCCTCTAGCTTTTCAAATATTTCCCCCATATTCTCGTTAAGGAAATCTTCTTTTTTTATCTTTTTAAGATTTTCCTGAGCTTTCTCTAGAGACACTTTAAAAAGTAAAGAGATGAGGTATCCCTCTAATTTTCTTTTTCGGATGGGAAAACCTTTATCAGAATCTTCTGTGTCAAAGTAAGACTCTTTTTCTACTGACCCTTTTTTTAACATTGAAAAAACCGTATCTTCCGATATATCAAGCTCAGATGATATTTGTTTTGCATAGTGATCAAATAAAACTTGGTTAGATATTTTTGAAAATAAAGGTATAAGATCCTCCATGATGGCTTTCTTGCCCAGGGCAGTTTCCTTATTATTCTTTTTTAGAGCAGTGGCAATAAAAAAATCGTACACCGGAATCGGATTTCTTAAAATTTTCTTAGCTTTATCTCCGTCAGTTCTGATAAGCTCGTCGAGATCCTTAAAAGGCTCGGGCATAACTGCAACCTTAACATTAAAATTCCTTTTCTCTGCCATTTCTATTGCTCTGTAAGAAGCGGAAATTCCTGCAAAATCAGAATCGAAGCAAAATGTAATATCCTGCGTGTACCTGGAAAGTATTTCCAGTTGAGTATCTGTTAAAGCAGTTCCTGATATACAAACAACATTCTCTACCCCAATTTGGTGAGCACTTATAACATCGGTCTGACCTTCAACAAATATAACTCCATCTTTTTTTATACCTACTCTGCTTTTTTCTAA
>CAZGPL010000033.1:0-5412 GCA_964527375.1 uncultured Candidatus Saccharibacteria bacterium | reverse complement strand
GTATACCAGGTTGGGAGATTCAATTGTATGATAACATCGGTCCCGATATTATAACTTCAACTACCACGTCATCCTCAGGCGATTATATATTCCCAGGTCTTTTACCCGATACTTATAATATTTGTGAGGTTGAAAAAATTGGAACATGGGTTACGAAGGATCCTTCAACGGGGAGCAGGTGTAAGAGCTACACACTCTCAGCCGGGGAAGATAAAACTGATGTTGATTTCGGTAACTTCGAGTTAGGCCAAATAACAGCCTGTAAATATGAAGATTACGAAGGAGAAGGTCAATATCAATCAGGAGATGATATACCTTTAGAGGGTATTAACTTCAATCTTTATAGATCATCCGATGGTTGGTCTTACCTCTTATCTAAAGAAACCAGTGAAGATGGTTGTGTAACATTCGATGGTTTAGATTTTGGATTATATAAATTAGAGGAAGACTACACCGATCCTGATTTAGATGGTTATTATTCAACAAATAAAAAGACTGAATATGATGACATTCAGATATACTCGGGTTCTAAAGAAACAAGAGTGTTTCTCAACGCTCAATACAGAACTATCTCTGGAACCAAATTTAACGATATCAACGGAAACGGAGTAAGAGATGTTGGTGAGCCAGGATTAGGGGGTTGGGAGATATTTATTGACTATAATAATGATGGCATTTTAGGAGCAAGTGAGCCTTCGGTTTATACCAATTCTAGCGGATACTATGAATTCGATGAATCCAAACATTTAGTATCCGATTTTTATGTGGTACGTGAAAATATTAGTAATTGGCATGTGGATAACGGTTGGATTCAAACATTCCCAACTATCGGAAGGTATGATATTGACCTTCATATCGAAGTTAATTCCTATGATAATGATTTCGGTAACGTTCAATTAACGGACGTTCACGGTTATAAGTGGGATGATCAAAATGGGAATGGTTACAGAGATTGTAATGATGACACTGAATTTCAAATATATCCTGTACAAAATTGTAGGGATTGGGCCGAGCCTTTACTTCCAGGTTGGACGATCAACATATATGGTTGGAATGGTGGAGGATATAACTCCGAACCTATAGATACCATGGTTACCAGTAATGACCCCGATCCCAATCATCTTGGTTGGTATTGGTTCTACGACTTATTACCAGGCAGGTATTTAATATGTGAAGAAAATCAGCCTGGGTGGAATCAAACTTCTCCAACAAACGAGATGGGTAATTGTCATGAGATATATCTACCAAGCGGTGAGGGAACCTGTAATTTTAGTAGAGTCGCGAACACGATAATATCAGACCAAATGTGTAACTTCGGTAACCAATACATAATTCCTGAACTCTCAATAGCAAAATGGAACGATTCGACAGAACCCGAAGAAATAGGTAATGCAGTCTTATTTAACATAAGAGTAACAGCACATGATAATGAAGTGATTGACGCTTATGTCTATGACTTATTCTCAGAAGGTTTTGAATATGTTGATGGTAGTTGGACTGCAGAATCCTCAATTAGAGGTGATATAAAAGGTTCTGTTACAACAGAGCCTGTGTATGCCTCTCCTGCGGAATGGTATTTAGGTAATCTTAAAAAAGATGAAGTTGTAACTCTTACCTATTTAGCATTGGTAACTGAAGAGGTTGAACCAGGTATATACAAGGATTTGGCATGGACACAGGGAGAAGACTTACTGGGTTCTGGCGTTTTGGGTTATTCTGAACCCGAGGGTTACGTAAACGATATATTTGTTGGGACAGAAGTTGAGGTGTTAGTTGAAAATGAAATAGAGACAGAGGCAGATGTAAAAGAGATAGAAGAAGGTGAAGTTCTCGGAGCTTCAACCGAACTACCTGCAACAGGTGCAAGCACAGTCTGGGTAAATCTAATGTTAGTACTTGCTTCAATAGGTGTATTACTACTGCTCATAGGAAGGCTTGGAACAATGTCAAAGAAAAAAGAAAAAACAATGAAAAAAAGCAAGCTTTTGGTAAGTTTGTTGGCGGTAGGGTTTACGGTACTTTTTGGACTTAAAGTTTACGCTGTATCAACAACAGTAGTAAGACTAAGCGAGCCCGAAAGTATCGTAACCGGAGAATTCGATTTAGTTTTTGTAGCCATGAACGTTGATAAAAATGAACTAAAAGCTAAATGTTACTTTAAGTATGAATCTGATCCATACTCACAATTTGGTTCAGAAATAACCATTTCTTCTAGTGAGGGTGGTGACTCCAAAATATGTTCAGTTACCGATTCAGTGCTAAATGACGATGGTCAGTATACTTTTAAAGTCAGTGTTACTCCGGACAACTGGTCAAACTATTACGATTCAAATGAAGTGACAGTTGACTACGATGGCGAAGGTCCAGACAAACCAAAATACATTGAAAAAGAAAAAATAAATAGCTGTGTAAACAAAATAACCCTAAAAACAGCCGATGATGGAGAAACCTCGTCCGTTAGAGTTTACGCTGATGACGATAAAGAAATAGACATCGACGACTCACATAAAATAGAAACTGAAAGTATAGGTCCCGATGAAAAGTTTGAATTCGAGCACATAGTTTCCGGAGATGATTGTGACAAAACATGGTACTACGCTGTAGTTGCTTTTGATGATTCGGGAAATGCTTCAAAACCTAGGGCTGAAGAAATTACCACTACTACAACCACAACAACTACCGAAGAAGAGGAAGTGACCGGAGCAATCCCCGTGGAAGGTGGTGCGGGAATTGCCGGGGAAGGTAGCGATGAAGCTGAGGGAACAGAAGGAACCGAGGGTGAAGAAGGTGTAGAAATTGAATTTGGTGAAGGTGAGGGAGGTTCTGTTCTTGGAGAAGAAACAGCCAAAGAAGGAAAAACCCTTTTTAAATCACCTTGGTTCTGGATTGTTTTAGCAGGTTTAGGTATAGTAATCATCGGTGCAACGAGAAAGAAAAAAGCGTAAAAGCAAAAACATATACGAAAAAATGACACGGCTAGGGCTACTTTTAGTAGCCCTAGCCTTCTTCGGTTCCACAGTTATCTTTTTTCCTGTAATAAAAAAGGAAATCTCCTATATTTTCAACAAACCAGAAGAAAATACCCCCGTAGCAAGCTCTGAGCTCGATTCTATGAGGTTTTTCAATGCAGAAGACGTAATCATCGCAGAAGACCCCCTTTTTAGCATAGTAGTGCCAAAAATAGGTGCCAACTCCAAGGTAATTTCCGATGTTGACCCTTACGATTCCAAAATTTACCAAGTTGCTCTTACCAAGGGTGTGGCTCATGCCAAAGGAACCTCATACCCCGGAGAACCGGGTAACTCATTTTTCTTCGCACACTCATCCGACAATTTTTATAATGCAAACAGATATAATTCGGTTTTTTATCTTTTAAATAAACTTGAAAATGGAGATAATTTTTACCTTGTTTATGAAAATTGGGTTTATAAATATGAAGTAACTGAAAAATCAATTGTAAAGGCTGACGCTGTTGAGTATATGTCTGAAAGCAGCAAAAAAATTGCAACTCTTATGACTTGTTGGCCGGCAGGAACAACGATAAGTAGGTTAGTGGTGGTTGGGAAGCTGGTTGAGGATTGATTTTCCACCTAATTTTGCTAAATATAATATTAATAAGACTGTCATATAATTTTCCTTTAAATGAAATTTTCTAAAAATAATAAGGAACCGGTTCCCCTTTATGGTAGATTCTCGAAGTGATTCTAAGTTTATCTTCGTCCAAAATAATGAACCTTTTTCCCTCATTAAAAATCATACCATCCTTCTTAAGTTTTCCTATTTGCAGAGATGTCGCTTCTCTTGTTAAACCTGAAAGATCGGCAACGTCCTTATGTGTAAGATCAATATCTATTTCTAAATCCCCCGAAGTATTTTTAATACCGAATCTGGAGAAACACATTAATAATGTAGCCGCAACTCTCGCTTCTGCATTTGAGGATAGTAAATAAGACATTCTAACTAAAATTGAGTTCATACCTTTGAATATTCTTTTAGATACATCCTTATATACTTCTTTTTCTCTTTCGATAAAATCAAGGAAATTTTCTTTAGTTACTTTTATCAACTCAACATCGCTAAATGCTTCATAAAAAAAGTAATTTTTTTCACCTGAAATTATGGGAATTGCGGGGAAATAAGTACCAGGTTTAAAAATGTTTAAAACGAGTTCCTTACCTGATTCCGAGATGGAATACATCTTTACATAACCTGACTTTATAAATGAAACATAATCGATGTCTTCCTCAGGAGATATTAAAATATTTCCTTTCTCAAAATTGTCAGAAGGAAACTGTGAAAAATATGAATTTATCTTATTTTCTATTTTATTCATACTTAAAATTATATTACCCCAAACGTGTAAAAATTTGTAATCTAAATTACAAATTGATTTATCTTTAGTATTTTAACTGTGTTACAGAGTAAGTTTACGAGTTGTAGTCAAATGTCATTCAATAATGTAAAATTTTTATATGCCAAAAATAACAAACATTGCCCCGGGCTCCGAATTAGAAGATGTTCTAAAATCTCAGCCCGAAAATATCTCTGATAAAAAAACTGAATTTGAAAAAAATATTGTCAATCAAGATAAAAAAAATGTAAGGACTTTCAAAAAAACAAATTTTCACACACCAAAATCCAAAGACAACAAGATGAAAAAAATATTAATAATCTTATTTGCTGTTATTTCTGTCTTATTTTCATTATGGATATTTTTAGTTAAAACCGGAAAAATTGGTAAAAAAGTTGTAAGTCCCTTATCTCCTGATGAACAGTCAGCAAATTTACCTAGAGTAACCGCTGAATTAACAGGTGAGCAATTTCTTGAAACGGAAGCGGGTTCGTGGGTAAATGAAAGACCTTTTGGGGTTATGGTAAATAACCATGTTGATGCTAGGCCTCAATCAGGCTTGATATATGCTGATTTAGTTTATGAAATAGTTGCAGAAGGCGGTATTACAAGGTTTTTAGCATTTTATTTAACCAACACTCCCGAAAAAATTGGTCCTGTGAGAAGCACAAGAGAATACTATTTGGTTTTAGTAAAAGAGCTAAGCGATGCTATGGTAATGCATATTGGTTATTCTCCTCAAGCGTTGGTTGCTATAGACACATGGCCAGTTAGAAGTTTATTCAGAGGAGGTTGCGAATCTTATCCCGGTTGTTCTTGGAGAGATAATCCTAGAAATGTTGCTTATGAACATACAGCCTATGTTAGCGGTGTAAAACTTAGAGAACTCGGTGTAAAGCTAGGCTGGGAAGGAAAAGGCGATATACGTCTCTATAACTTCAAAGATGATGCTAATAAATACGCAGACAAACCGACCGCAAACAAAATATCCATAGATTTTTGGACAAAAGGAGCCTACTCCAGTATTTTTGACTACAATCCACAAAATAATACGTATCTGA
>CAZGPL010000032.1:1443-6115 GCA_964527375.1 uncultured Candidatus Saccharibacteria bacterium | reverse complement strand
ATAAGAAGATACGTGGGTTAAAAAGCGAGCTTTAGCGAGCAAAAGGTTTTGTAAATAAATAGGGATTGTTGCGTGGGCCGTTAGCTTAGTCGGTAGAGCGCTTCCATGGCATGGAAGAGGTCACCGGTTCGAATCCGGTACGGTCCACCAGTTACTTAACGAGCGAAGCGAGTTTTAGATTCGTAGAATCGCAGCGAATGAAACGAGCTGGAACTGGTAGGAATGTACTAAGCAATACGAAGTGTTGCGTCTACGGTCCACCAGATTTAGATTTACCTGTAATAAAAACAAGAAGGGGCCCGCCTACGGCGGGCCCCTTCCTTTCGATTACTGTTTTCCAATAATTTTGTTCGAACCAATCGTTCCTTTTGTTATTCCTGAACTTGTGGAATAACAGGCTGTTGAACTTCCTGTGTGACAGGTTGTTGTGGTAATACTTCCGGTCCTAATTCATTTTGCGTTTCCGCAACATTTGTAATAGGTTCCTGAGGTTGTTCTACTACGGTTCCTGTTAGCTCTTCAACAGTTGGTTTATTAGCCTCTTCCTGTGTAGGTTGCATTCTCACTTCCAGATTTTGAATTTCTTGGTCAACTATTCTTCTATCCTCAGAATCTTCCGGTAGAAGGAGTTTTGTAATCTCCAATTCCTGTTTAGCCTGAGCTAATTCTCCGAGTGCAACTAAAGAAAGAGCAAAGTTGTATCTTGCATTTGCGTAATCCTGTTTGAGTGTTACAGCCTGTCTGAATTGGTTTGCGGCTGATAGATAGTCTCCTGCGGCAAAGTAAACACCACCCAAATTCAATCTTAAAGCAGGATTTACAGGGTCCAACTGTATAGCAGTATTGTATGCGCTTATAGACCATTCAAAAGCGTTTTGAGCTACGTTGATAAGATTCTGATATATCTGAGCTCTGGTTTGCCAATTAGCTACATTCAAAGGATTTATTTGTTCGGTAGATATTTTTGAGTTTTGTAGTGCTTGTGATATCAATGCTTGAATATCTTGTCTATCTTTATCGGTTAGTTCTGCAGGATCTTTTGAAGCTAGAGCAATAGCTATTGTCATATTTATCTTGGAGAAAGCATCATAATAGCTATCTCTTTTGGGATTGAATCTAAGAGCGTTAATTTGGTTTTGATAAGCACCTGCGATATTTCCAGATGAGATGTCGTTTAAAGATCTTCTCATATAGTACTCACCTGCATAGGTTCTATAACTGACGTAACCCATGTAACCTGCTAATAAAAATGCAGGAATAGCGAGAATGAACTTAGTATATTGACCTGTTATTACTGTTTGATCTTCGGGTGAGGAAATTGAGGCGAGACCGGTGACCTCCAATGATACCGGTTTTACCATTCTAAAGCTATCCGGATTAGTAGATAAATGAGCTCCTATTAACATACTGGTAAATAGGAACATTATAAAGACACTTATTATGGTTGCGTGATTTAAGACAAAAGATGCTACCACCAAAAGTAACAATATACTTGAGATGTTTACTAATCCCTCTTCGTCTTTAATTGATTTTGACCTCAAAGCAAAGGAAATCAATGCAATTGCAAAAATCACCCCTGCAGTTGTACCTACAATTCCAATTGTGGAGAGAGAGTTGAAAAACTCGTTAAATGGTTTATCGAAAGCGTTGCTCCAGTATATTGTATTGTTTAGGGAAAGAGGTTTAAATCTTGAGAAATTAAGATGAAATGTTCCGGGACCGGTAGCTAACATGGGGTAGTCTCTGATTGTTGATGTTGTTATTGCCCAACTCTCTCTTAAAGGTAGTGTCATTTCTCCGATGTAGTTGTTGTCTACCAATATCTTTCTTGTTCCAGGTATCAACACCAGTGCCAGTATCGGAGCAATGATACCCACTGTTTGGATAAAGAGAGAATTTCGGTTTCTGGATATGTTTGCGGGATTAGAGAAGAATAATACTAAAGCCAAACCTAAAACTAAAAGTACCCACCCCAAAACAGTTCCTGTTATTGCAACTAGAAAAATATTTATTGCTGTGGCAACAAATAGAGATATTTTTATTGCAGGTGTTTTCTCATACATTGATGCTACGATGGACAATATTACGGAAATGACTGCCAATAGGACAGCGTCTTTTACGGACCCTGTTAGAGTAAAATTTTGAAATCTAACAAAGGGAGATTGACCTATGAATATCCTGTAATAGCTAAAAATTGCTATTAAAGATGATATGGTTGACGACAAAAGGAATAAACGCACTGCCAATTTCGTCATTTTAGAATCCTTGAAGGCAGGTGTGCTTAGATAGAAATACACTATCATGATTACAAAGGCACCAATCCCCAACCATCTTCCTTGCTGTCCGAAGATGCTGTCAACCTTACTGACCGAGAATATGGTTGCTAGTATAGTGATTACTAGAAGAGCCATTAAAGATCTGTCAGCAGGAGACTTTATAATCTCGAGTTTTTCACCTTTAATAGTTTTTACGCCCCATAAAATAAGTAAAGTTATCGTAGATACGATAATGAGGGCCAGCTTATTAAAAGAGTAAAACTCCGAGCTGAACGGTAGGAAAAAAATAGGTACTAGAAAAAGCGTGATTATAGGAACTATTTTCGATACTTTTTCAAGAATCGATGATTTTAAACTAAATTGTTGCATGCAATAGTCTATGCGCGTTATTTAATTTTTGTCAAGTGGTATTTAAAATATCCATTCCCGTGACGGGAAAATAGGGTCTATATATTATTGTGAAAGCCACCAATTAAATTCCGAGTTATTAGCTACCGGGGCATCCAATTCCAAAAGAAATCCGCCCTGACCTTCTACTTTAGATACCCAATATCTCCCAGCGGGGGAGTAGTCCTGTGTGAATGTAACATAGACTTTTGAATTAGCCCTCATATCCTTATAGGATACATATATTTTGTTTTGGTTTTTGGGTACAAAAGATGTTCCATTTCCGTATATTTGTTCATATCTGTTGATTTCTTGAACTTGAAAATTTTTAGATTTTCCAAGGTTAATGACCCCAAGTTCATTTGCAAAAATCAAAATAAGTATAGAAAGTATTATGTAAGATATAGCGTGTTTTTTAATCTCTGGTGATTTTAGAGAGGAAACAATATCATTAACCTTTTCCTTATTAATAACTTTTTTTGTTATTTCTTCATTTGTAGCTCCTTGGGATTTTAAATCCTCTATTAGTAAGAGTGTGTCAAGTGATGAAATAGGGTAGTGCCCTTTTATGTTTCCGTTTTTATCTGCTTTTCTAATCATATGTGGTAGCCACCCTATCTTTGTGTAATATCTTAATCTGTTGTAAGGGTCTCCTGTCCCAAAATTTATTCCCTTGCTTTTTGCCTGTTTTATTAATTTGTCTATACTAATAAACTCATCCATATTTAAAGTGTTGGGGCAGAAGTGAGAGACGGTTTTAAGTAATGTCATTATATCAGACTTATCAAATATTCAATATCTTTTTTTAAAATCCTTTTCCGGCGCATATTTTGAGATTAATTCTATTAAAAATAGATATTTCATTCTTGTATAAAAAATACTTTGATATAGATTTTTAAGAATGGCGGGTGAGGTAAATATTTCTGATGCAAGATATCCAACACTTTTAAAAGAAATACCCAGCCCGCCTAAAAAACTTTTCTACAAGGGAAACTTTAGGTCAGAAATATTTGAAAATTGTATCGCGGTTGTAGGTAGCAGGAAAATGAGTATTTACGGGGAAAAAGTAATAGAAAAAATATTTTCCACACTTTCTAAGAAAATTACTGTAGTTTCAGGATTTATGTCAGGTGTTGATGCGGAATCTCATAGACAAGCTCTAAAATTTGGTTTGAAAACAATAGCCGTGATGCCGTGTGGGATAGATTACATCCATCCTGAGGATCAGGTTTCTCTATACCAAAAAATACTTTCCAAAAATAGTTTAGTTATTTCTGAGTATCCGGATCAATTCAAGCCTAAAATATGGACTTATCCACGAAGAAATCGGATAGTGGCTGGATTAAGTAGAGCAGTTGTAGTGATTGAGGCATCTTTAAATAGCGGGTCTTTGATAACGGCAAAATTGGCTAATTCTTTTGGTCGAGATGTTTTTATTGTTCCCGGAAGTATATTTAGTAATCTGTCTGCAGGAAAAATTCAGATTAGTAACGAGTTTGCTAAAAGCATCGATTCAGGTCTTTATATCAATAAATTATTTGGATTAGAAAATCTTGACACATCTTCTACAGTTCCTGCATTTGGCAAAAATTTAGTTCTAGAAACTCTGAAAAATAACCCTATGACAATAAATGAAATCTCACAATATTTAAATATGGACATATCAAATTTAAGTACTCAACTAACATTATTTTCAATGGACGGATCTGTATCTGAACAATGTGGAAAATTTTATGCTTGTTAAAGTAAAAACTATTGCGAATATAGGAATTCAAACATTTGGTATTGATGTTGAGGTAAATATTTCACCAAGAGGACTACCAGGACTTGAGATAGTGGGTCTACCCGATAAATCTGTTGCGGAAAGCAAAGATAGAGTAAAGACCGCTTTTCAAAATTCGGGATTAGAATTTCCTGATAAAAAAATAACTATAAACTTAGCCCCTGCCGATATAGGTAAAGAAGGCTCTTTTTATGATTTACCTATTGCTGTGGGTTTAATGTGTGCG
>CAZGPL010000032.1:0-1343 GCA_964527375.1 uncultured Candidatus Saccharibacteria bacterium | reverse complement strand
ATTCTAATTTAAGTTCTATCATAGGTCAGGAACAAGTAAAACGAGCCTTAGAAATTTGTGCTTCCGGTGGGCACAATTTAATAATGGTAGGACCACCGGGGTCGGGGAAAACGATGATAGCTCGGTCACTTGTTTCAATACTTCCTGAACTTAACGAGCAGGAATCGATAGAAGTTACGAAAATATATTCATTGGTTGGAAAAATTCCACCCAACTCCGGTTTGTTAAAAGAGCGTCCCTTTAGGAGTCCCCACCACACTATTTCTTATGCAGGAATGATAGGCGGGGGAAACAATCCTTCCCCCGGAGAAATAACTTTAGCTCACAGAGGGGTTCTTTTTATGGACGAATTTAGTGAATTCACTAGGCCTGTTTTAGAGTCCTTAAGACAGCCTTTAGAGCGGGGGAATATAACAGTATCAAGAAGCAGATTTAGTGTTGATTTTCCATCAAAATTTATGCTCATAGCGTCAAGCAACCCGTGCCCCTGTGGTTATTACGGAGATTCTAGACACGAATGTACCTGCAGTGATAAAAAAATCAGAAATTATCAATCCAAACTTTCGGGTCCTATTTTGGATAGAATTGATTTACATATAAATGTATTTCCTGTAGATAAGGATAAATTGTTGCATGATGTACCTTCCAAAGTGGGGGAGTCTTCTGTTGTAGTCAAGGAAAGGGTTTTAAAAATTAGGGAAATCCAAGAAAAAAGGTTTAAAAACGAAAATATATTTGCAAATTATGAGATGTCTAATTCACAAATAGAAAGATTTTGCGTTATGGGTGATGGGGCTAAAAAGTTATTGATACAAGCTACCGAAAAGTTTGGTCTTTCGACTCGTGCTTATTTTAAATTAATAAAAGTTGCAAGAACTATTGCTGATATGGAAGGTAAAAATGATATTGAAATAAAACATATAGCGGAGGCTGTACAATACCGATCTAAGATTTTTTTGTAGTCACAATAAGGGACTTGAAAAATAGCAATAAGTGTTGTATATTCGGCCCATGAAGTTAGAGAAAATCTCCAAAGCACTGTCCGACAAAAATAGGTTACAAATTTTAGAGTTCCTTAGTGACGGACAGAGAAACGTAAGTGATGTTGCTGACAGGCTCAACGTTGAGGAGAACCTTGCATCTCACCATCTTAGAGTGTTAGCTTCACTTGGGTTTCTGAAAAACGACAAAAAGGGAAGAGAAGTGTTCTACATGTTAAACGAGTCCAAAATAGTCTCAATCCTTAGGGATATGAGAAAGAATCCTAGATTTAAGGATATCATACAGGAATCTTTAAGAGACTAAACCTCTTTTTTCACCCTGCCAAATTTTTTTATTGTTGC
>CAZGPL010000031.1:0-6137 GCA_964527375.1 uncultured Candidatus Saccharibacteria bacterium | reverse complement strand
AGATTCTGAAATGTTTTTTGATAAATCTGGGTTTTTTTCTAAATAATCATAAAACATAAAATGCAACATTTCGTGAGCAGAAACGTAAACAAGCCCTTCCGGATGATCGTAATAAACTTGAAATGTTTTCTCATCTAAAAATCTCGGGTTGCAGTTAAATAAAGATAAAAAGCCTACATAAGAGCCGTTTGGCCAGAGTTGACCGTTGAACAAATTTTGAACTCTTTCTAAAAAAACTCTCTCTATTAAATCCCACGATTTTTGTGTCTTCTCCTTAACATCAATAAGAATTGCTTCTTTATCAATATACAGTTGATCAACATAATTTTTGAAAAATAGATTTTTAGAGTCATTATCAAGTTCTCTAGCCTCCTTAAGTTTGGGATTAATTAACAATATATTGTTGCTAAAATTATCATCAGAATCAAAAGTCAGGAACTCCCCTAATACCCAATAATCTATATCTTTATTTAACTTAAAACATACGTGTGGTTTATTATTTACGTACACCATAGTTATTAATAATATTGAACATCAAGAAGATATGCAATATAAAACCCACTTATTTACTAGATGTGTTTCTATTTACAGGGATAATTTAATTCAATTTTTAACTAAAGAGATGTAACTAAAATCCATTTTTGAGTTGTTTATTGCATATAAAAACTTACTATCTCAATCGTTCTATTAGTGACCTCTAAGCGACCCCAGAGAGTTTGTTACTCACCGAGTAAAACGAGATGAGTGACATACTCTAACTTTTCATATACAATCCAAAATAATTAATATCCAAAGAATATAGAAAAGGAGAGTAAAATGAAAGGCATTCAGATTAGTGTAACAACAAAAAGTAAGGATCCCTCACTAGTATGCGAATTACACGGGATACTTCTTAAACCAACACTAAGAAAGTCAGAAATCGAGATTGACATAGAAAGAACAATCCCACGATTAAACAAAGATACAAGTATTAAAGATTTTAATAAGAGACTAAATAGTATTAGTTCACCAGTTTATGTTCAGGTTTTCTATATCGACAATTCTGATAAAATAGAGCTCTTTAAAAAAACTGAAAAGTTAAATTTCTACTATGATATCAGGGAAATTTACGATTTTTTCGGATTTATAGAAGAACTGACGGCGAAAATTAATTGGGCATTAAACCATTAGAATAATCAAGAACACGAACTCCAAAGATAACTTCAAGGAGTTCTTTTTTAACCTCTCACAATCAATCCAAATATTCTTCTTCGCTACACTTTATTAAAAGCTAGGCCAAAATCAACCGCTCTATTAGTGACCTGTGGGCAACCACAGAGAGTTTATTACCCATCGATTAAAACGAGATGAGTGACATAATCTAAATTTTCATATACAATCCGTTAAAAATCATTACAACTCAAGAATATAACTTGAGAAAAAAGGAGAAAAATGGATACTATTGTCTTAAGATTTGCATGGATGATTGCAATTTCAACACTTCTAGGATTTTCTTTAAGAAAACTTGTGGTAGTTATAAGGAACCAAGAGAACGATGCTTCTCTTACCCTTTCATTCTCAATTGTTTCCTTTCTGATAGCATCTCTCATATTTGCGGCAACAATAGGATAAAAATTTATTTTAATACAGCACATTGTTATTTGAAAAATCCAAATACAGGGTGCTTTATTTCTAAACAGTAATTCTTCTAATTTGATTAATTTTTTAAAAAATAATCTCACCGCACTGATAAATCAGTTACTAACCTATGAAAGATTTTGAAGAATTTCACACTTTTTTTATCCCAAAAACGAAAGAAAAACTATCCCAGTCAAAGTCGTTATGATTCCAAATATTTGCTGTTTATTCAAACGATCTTTGAATACAAAATATGCAATAGACGCAAAAAGAACAGGGTATACACCAGAAATGGGAGCAACGATTGCAGTTTGTCCTTTTTCTACAGCAATATTAAAAGAAAAACCACCGATCAAAAGAAATACTGATCCTAAGACGGAATTAATTAACAACTTCCTCTCCTTAGGAAATTTAAGTTCAATCTTTTTAAAACGCATAAACATAATTACTATCGGAAAACCCCAAAAAGCTATGTAAGAGGGCCAGAACCAGCCAATTTCTCTAATTGGTATTCTAATGAAGGTGAAATATATTGCCCAAACTACCATTGAAATTAAAGCATAGGGAACTCCCCTATCCGTAGTTAATTGTTTAAAACTAAAATTTTTTAAATCTAATGAGGACAAAATTATTCCAATAAAAATAACTAACACCGAAATCAATTGCATTGAATTTATTGTATCTCCCAAAAATATTATTGAGAAAACAACTACTAAGGATGAAAAGGAAGCTCCAATTGTTCCAACCAGAGAAGCATTTCCAACCTTTATACCTTCGTACAAAGTAATTAAAGGCATCATCCCAATAGGTACAAGAACAATGAGAATTAAACCACTTTGTAGAGACATATTTTGAAGTGGCTTGCCTGCAAACGGGATATAAAAAGTTGAAATAATCAAAGAAAAAATATAACTCCAAAAGGCAGATGAGTAACCACCTATTTTTCTTGAAACACTACCGCCAAATATATCCCAATACCCCAACCTATAAAAGCAAGAAGTGCAAAAGCAATAGCCATGCTCGTATTTTAACATGTGATAATCACAACTATGAAATTTAAAATTTTATGAACATCGCTAAAATATCAATTGGGTCGAACCAGATAATAAGATTTTTCTTTCATTATTTGACACATTAATTCATAAAAAGTAAAATATTAAAAAATCTAATAAGAAAAAAACAAAGGAGAGCAATAAAATGGAAAGCGAGAAAAGAACCCTAATCATAATCGGTAATAAAGAGGTTCGTAAAAGTTTTTCCACGGTTAAAAACATCTTTGAAGAAAACGGTTGGGTTGTTAACGAATTTGACACAGTATTCACAGCAAGGGGGTTTATTAACAATAATGAAAGTTTAATAAATTTAATGGTTGTCTACCCGGAAGAAAAACCCAAAGACAAACAATACATCTCAGATTTCGAAGCTTGGGATAATGCACCAAGAACGCTATGGTACTCCCAATTCGAAATATCCAAGATACCGTGTGGGACTTACGTGAATACAAACACTATGAGTGCAGAAGAAATATTCTCGTGGGCTATAGATATTACAGAAAATCGTCTCTAGATCAATCAAAATGCCTGATGATATTATATTTTTCGAAATCATCAGGCATTTACCATTTTCAAATGATTTACAAATTTACAAGAAAAATTCAAAACAAACTAAAAATTCACCAAAATCGTCAATGCGGAACCCAAACCTCCGACAAAAAATACCCAAGTCCAACTTCCTGTTAAAAACAAAAACAAAGCAATAAATATCAAAACTACGAATCTAATCCCATGTATAACAAGTTCTCTGTAAATCAAAAAATCTGTAACACTTCCTTCCAACGATTTTTCATAAATCGAAGCATTAAAAGGAACGCCATAAAAAGGAGAATTAATATTATCCAAAATTCCGTTAACATATAAAAACGCTGTAGAATTGAAAAAATAGCGTGTGAAATGCAAAAAAGTATTGATAGTTACTCCAAAAGCATGGGTGCTTAATTTACTCTTCCCATCAGAAATTTTTCCCACTAACAAAAGAAGTATCAAAGCGACTATTCCCGACAAAGTAGTCATAAAACCTATCTCAACAAAATTTTTCAAACCAAAAAAGAGCACCATCGACCAAAATATCACAAAAACTATATAAGAAATAGAACTACCACCCAAAGAGATAGTAGTTTTTAATAATTTTTTATTCCTCAAATAATTAAAATAAACATCCTTGAAAGAGTGCCTTCTATGACCCTGCTCCTGAACAAAAAGCATAATAGGAAGCGTAGCTATAAGTAAAAGGATAATCGCAAAACCATACAATAGTGGAAAACCCAGTTGAGCTATCATTAAAGCACCTAACAAAGGCCCCAAAGTTGTCGAAAGTCCCAGAAAAAATTCCCTTCTACCTGTTTCCGTCCCGTACTTATTATCGCCATCATCTACCCTTTTAACAAAAAAAATGTGATAAGGGATCCAATAAAAAGTTGAATGGATTCCACTAAAAATGGCAGATAAAAATATTAAATATAGACTGTGTACCGAAAGAGAAAGGCACGCATAAGAAAATATCAAAAAAAACTGACTAAAAAAAATCGTCTTTTTTAATGTCCATTCAAAGATAAGTTCTTGAAAAATTACAATACTCAAAACAACAGCCAAAGAACTTGCGGCATAATAAAAAACCACCCAAATTAAACCGTTCATCACTACATCGCTTGAAAATAAAATGTACTTTTCGGAGAGACTAAAAATATACATGGGAATAAATATTCCCAAAAGAGCTTGAGCCAAACCGGAAATGGTGTTTGTAGCATAGATAGCTCGGGACTCCTCCATCGTGTAGCTATCTATCCTTAATATTTTTTTAATAAGATTGAGTGGCAGAAAATTCATATCTATTAAAGTTATTTTTTAGAAACCGCGGGTTTTCTTTTTATTACTTTCGAAACCTTTTTTTTAACCTTTACTTCTTTTTCTTCTTTGGGAACAATCTCCTCAACTTTTTTATTTGAATAATAAGTCGTTAGAACTTCTAGTATTTTATCTAACTTGGTACTAATTTCTTCCAATTGTGCATTATTTTGAGTTGTCGGTACATTTTTTCTTTCAAAATCGGGTCGTCTTTGATGCCTATCGTGGAATTTTTCGGATGGTTTTGATCCACCCTCTTTTTTCTCAAAGCATTCGCTACAGTAAACGGGTCTACCATCTCTAGGCTCAAAAGGAACTTCGCATATTTTTCCACAACTTGCACACGTAGCTTTAAACATCTCTCTTCTACCACTCTGACTATTAAAATTTTTTCGACTGAAATCTCTTCTAGATCCGGACCTATCTTTCTGATTAAAGTTGTTCATAATAATAAATGCTAACACACAATCCAATCAATAACTATCTTTAACAACTATCATGTATAATAATTCTAGACTGAGTCTCGGACGCGGTGCCGGACACAGTCCGGAGAATGACATACTATGACACAGAAACTAAATACACAGCCATATAAAGGTTCCAGAGACTTTTACCCGATGGATATGAAGATTAGAAACTTTATATTCGAAAATTGGAAAAAGGTCTGTAAATCCTATGGATACGAGGAATACGATGGACCTTTTTTAGAAAGTTTTGACATTTTTGAGGCAAAATCAGGAGAAGAGTTAGTTAACGAACAACTCTATTCTTTTACTGATCGAGGGGACAGAAAAGTTGCCATAAGACCTGAAATGACACCAACTTTAGCCAGAATGGTAGCTCAGAAAATAAACGAACTCCCCCGCCCCATTAGATGGTTTTCAATCGCAAATTTCTGGAGATATGAAAAACCGCAAAGAGGCAGAGGCAGAGAGTTTTTTCAACTTAACACGGATATATTTGGCGTAGAAAATATCGAAGCAGATTTTGAAATTATCTTAATAATGGCTGACCTTATGAAAAATTTTGGTGCAAAAGAAGATATGTTCGAAATTAGAATCAACAACAGAAAGTTAGTTGATGATTTTTATAAACAATTAGGACTTAAAGAAGAACAAATAAAAATTACAAATAAAGCCGTAGATAAAAAGTCAAAAATTTCAAAGGAAGAATTTAATAAATGGCTCTACGAAGATGTTAAATTGAATAACGAGCAGTTGGAAAAACTGAGTGATTTTCTTGATAACCCCTACCCTAGTCTTGATGAATTAGAAAAAAGTAAATCAACAGGAGCTAAAGAAATGAAAGAAATTTTAGAACTTGTTAAAAAAGCAGGTTTAGAAAAAATTGTAAAATTTAATCCAACAACCATCAGAGGTCTTGATTACTACACCGGAACTGTTTTTGAAATATTCGATCTAAATCCTCAAAACACCAGAGCGATTGCCGGGGGCGGAAGATACGACGATTTAATAGGTCTTTTTTCAGATGAAAAACTTACGGGAACAGGATTTGCCATGGGAGATATCACTCTTCAGGATTTTCTGGAAACATGGAATCTACTGCCTAATTTTGAATCTGAGTGTGAATATTTAATAACACTTTGGCCCTCCGAAGATG
>CAZGPL010000030.1:0-6161 GCA_964527375.1 uncultured Candidatus Saccharibacteria bacterium | reverse complement strand
TCTTCTTTTACAGCTTCTTCTACTAGTTTTTCTTCTACCGAGTCTACAATTTCTTCAGGTAAAACCTCTTTTTCAGTTTTTTCTAAAGCTTCTTTTTCCGCTGATTCCAAAGCATCTTTCTTTTCTTTTTCGGTCTTACCAAATTCTTTGTAACCTTCCTCTACCGCGTCGGCTATAGCTCTAACTAATAGAGCAACAGATTTTATTGCATCGTCATTTCCGGGTATAGGGTAATCAATCTCAGTTGGATTTGCGTTTGTATCAACTACGGAAACAACAGGTACATCGGATCTTTTTGCTTCTCTAATCGCAGTTTTTTCTCTTTTAGGATCGATTATGAACAATACATCAGGTTCCTTTTTCAAAGATGAGATACCACCATAAGTAATCTGAAGTTTCTCAACTTCTCTATCTATCATCAGTCTTTCTTTTTTAGTGTAAATAGAAAACTTTCCTTCCTCTTTACCCTTTATGTAATCAAGTAGTTTATCTATGTTCTTTTTTATGGTTTCAAAATTGGTTATAGTCCCACCAATCCACCTGTCGTTAACAAAAAGAGCTCCGCTTCTTCTAGCCTCATTCTCTATCACTTCTTTTGATTGTTTTTTTGTCCCTACAAATACTATGACCTTTCCTTTAGAAGCTTGTTCGTATAAAAAATCACAAGCTTTTCCAAGCATTTCCTCAGTTTTTTCTAAATCAATTATGTGAACGTTTTTATTAACGGTATAGATATAAGGTTCCATTTTTGGGTGCCATCTTTTGGCTTGGTGACCAAAATGAACTCCTGCATCTATCATTTCCTGAATTTTTGGTAACTTATATTTCGCCATATTTATTATTTTCTTTCTTCCAAAATTTAAGGGGGATTCTAAAAAAGTTAAACAATATTTTTAGGGCCCCTCTTTTAATTTTGAAATTAAATACTTTTTAATTTCTCACCTGAGCCCCGCCTGAGCTAAAGCTTCAGCGAGAGAAAATCCTCGTCTTAACTTTACTCTACTGGGAGAGAGTTTCAGGACATTGGTAAGTTATCACGTGGTTGTTGTTTTGGCAATAGGATTTACTTATTTTCTTTTTTTATGAGCTGACCTGTTTCTGTGTAAAATCCTCTTTGACAACTCACTTGAGATAATACCGGATATCAAAACTGTTATCGGAATAAATGTTTTTCTTTCATTTAAAGGACAAAATACTTGTCTTACGTCTTTTGCCCAGTGAGCATGGCCAGAGGGGAGAGTCCCAAAACCAGAATCATTTGCATTGAAGTAACTCACACCACTAATTAACCGATAGCAGGGCTTTATTTGACTAAAAACCACCCATAATAATACAGCAGAGATGGTGAAAGTCAGAAGTAAAATTAAATATTTTTTCACATTAAAATTTTATCATATGCTATGTAGGTAATCACTGATAGTGGTAAAATGAGAGATGTAATATGGAGGCGGGCGCAAGTGGAAGGAGAAAAATGACAAAACCTTTTTTTAAATTTGCTTATATCGGAAGGTGCAAATATTAGAAAGGAGGTGATATCTTCTCTTAGAGTGGCGAGGTGTTGACGGAGCGGGCCTCATAATAAACCACTCTAATTGGACAACCATGCTGTAGTTATTTTAAAGTGTGGTAAATACGGGAAGGAGGAAAAGGAAAAAAATACTTTCTTTGAAGTACTAGCCCGCCTCTTTCTCCTATATCAGAGTACTTACAATCTCCCTCTTCTTTTCCTCTTTAGGCATAGGGTTAGTCCAACTACTCCAATCACAATCAGGATATCTGCTACATCCATAAAATATTTTCCTTTTTGCTTTTTTAACAACTACATCTCCTTCACCACACTCAGGACATTTCATACCAATTTTATCTTCATAATTTTTAGTGGTTTTGCATTTGGGATAATTACTGCAAGCTAAAAATTTTCCAAATCTCCCCTGCTTTAGTACAAATACCCCATCTTCGCAATTAGGACATTTTCCGTAATCAACATTATCGCTATCTTCTTTTGCACCATTTTCCCCCGCCAACGGTTTGGCATATTTACAATCGGGATACCCCGAACAGCTTAAAAATTTTCCGTATTTACCAAGTTTAAAAACTAATGGTTTTCCGCATTCAGGACACTTCTCATCACTTTCTCCAAGATTTGTAACATCTCTTTTATTTAAAGTCTCTTCCTTTTCAGCTAATTCTTTTTCAAAGGGTAGGTAGAAATCTCTAATTACAGGAACCCATTCCTTGTTTCCAAGAGCTATTTCATCAAGGTCTTCTTCAACACTTGCGGTAAAACCATAATCTACGATATCAGGAAAATGCTCTACCAATAAATCACTAACGACAAGAGCAACATCTTTGGGAACAAAATACTTTCCGTCTTTTTCAACGTAGCCCCGAGCTTGTATAGTGCTAATTGTGGGAGCATATGTTGAAGGTCTTCCTACACCTAACTCTTCCATCTTTTTAATTAAAGTAGCATCACTATACCTGGCAGGAGGTTGTGTAAAATGCTGATCAGAAATTAATTCCTTTAAGGATGCATTGTCACTCTCTGACAGGTCCGGAATCTGGGAAATACCATCTGCTGAATCATCGTCAGAATCATTCTGGGAAATCCCTAAAAATCTTCCTACAGCTAACCAACCTTCGAATTTAATTTGCGATCCCACAGTCCTAAACAAATAATTTTTGTCGGACAAAACTAATACTGTTGTTTGATCATAAACCGCAGGACTCATCTGACATTCAAGGGACCTTTTCCAAATTATCGAGTAAACTTTTAACTCATCTGCTTTTAATTTAACTTTGTTTTTTCCCGGTACAAAAAGAACATTAGTCGGTCTTATCGCTTCGTGTGCTTCTTGGGCATTCTTAGATTTAGTCTTATAAAAAATCGGATTTGCAGGTAAGTGGTTTTTTCCAAACTCATTTTGTATGAAGTTTCGGGCGGCGCTGACAAATGAGGGAGATAAATTTAAGGAGTCAGTTCTGTGATAAGTTATGTATCCTTGCTCAAATAAACTCTGCGCCGCCGACATGGTTCTTTTTGCAGTAAAACCAAAGACATTTGACATAGTTTGTTGCAGTGTAGATGTACTTAAAGGAGCATAAGGTCTGCTGTTTCTTTCGGTCTTTTTTACAGATGAAATCACAAATTTATCATTTCTTAAGTCATCTTCAATATTTTTAGCTTCTTCTTTACTCCCTATTTCAATTTTTTTATTATTTTTTTCAACTAGCTGAGCTTCGAACTTTTGCCTTTTAACATTTTCTTCAAAAACACCCTTCATAGACCAATACTCTTCTGATTTAAAATCGTTTCTTTCACGCTCCCTTTCAACCACAAGTCTTACTGCAACACTTTGAACTCTTCCGGCTGAAAGACCGTACATTACTTTTTTCCACAATAACGGAGAAAGTTTGTAACCCACTAGCCTATCTAAAACCCTCCTGGCTTGTTGTGCATCAACCATGTTCATATTTATTTCTCCAAGATTTTTGAAAGCTTCGTTTATGGCAGATTCCGTAAGCTCGTGAAAAACAACTCTTCCAAATTTTAAATCGTTTGTCTTTGTTTTACTTGAACCTTTCGTTTTCTTTTTTTCAGTTAAAAGATTCTCAAGATGCCAAGCTATAGCCTCACCTTCTCTATCGGGGTCAGTTGCTAAAATTATTTCTTCAACTTCATCAGATTTTTGTTTTAGTAAAGTGAGAGTTTTCTTAGCTTTAGGTGGAACCATGTATTCAGGTTCAAAATCTTTTTCAACATTGACACCAAGACCGCTTTTAGGTAGGTCTCTAATATGCCCCATTGAGGCTTCTATTATGTAATCCTTCTTTGACAGGATTGATGAAAGAGTCTTTGCCTTTGTAGGTGACTCCACAATTACAAGTTTCATAGTAGTCTGATAAATAATACCACGAAGTATTTTTTGTCAAAGATTAGACAAGTTTTTTCCTTTCCCAAAACTTGCATAGTAAGTAATTTTTTCTTAATATAGCCTTAAATAAATTCTAAGAGGAGAGAAAAATGAAATCGGAATTGATAAAGTTAGTAAGTTCTTTTGAACTTGAAATAGTGTCTTTTGTAATTTTTTTCCTGTATGTTATTTCCTTCTACATAAACCTAAAAACTGCTCCTAAAGTAGAAGGTTATGATACAAGAAAACAGAATCTTATTAACGGAATAGCAACAATTATTTCTGTGATATTAGGAATAATCTCTATTCCTGCTGTTTTAATATCAATTTACCGCGTAGCGGACAGAATATTCTAAAACAAAAGGCTCTGAAGTATTTAAAACAAACTCAGAGCCTTTTCTTTTTCAAACCTACTAACATGATAAAATACCATTATGGCTATTAGAAAAATCGTAACAATACCAAACGAAATACTAAATAAAAAAACTCAAAAAATTGGAGAGATAACCGAGGAGATAAAAAATATCGCTAAGGACCTTATAGATACCGTAAAAGTTGCAGAAGATCCCGAAGGAGCAGGATTGGCAGCTAATCAAATCGGAATTTCAAAACGCATATGTGTTGTTCGTAACTTTTTTGAAGATCCTATAAATCCTGAGAAAATATCTTCTAACGACATAATATTAATTAATCCCAAAATAACAGATTTCTCGGATGAAAAAGAAATTGACTGGGAAGGTTGTTTGAGTGTTCCCGATGTTTATGGTTTGGTTGAAAGGTCGAAAAAAATAAAATTAACAGCAAAAGATTTGGATGGTAATAAAATAAAAATTAAGGCAGAAGGATTTTTTGCCAGGACTATCCAACATGAGGTAGATCACCTGGATGGGGCTCTATTCACCTCAAAAGTAAAGGGCGAAACTTTAACTCAAAAACAATTTGATGAAATGATTGAAAAAGAATATTCGAATAACCATGAAAACAACTAAAATAATTTTTTTTGGTACATCCGACAGATCAATACCAATTCTTAATGCGCTGAAAGAAAATTTTCAACTTGTACTTTGCGTAACTAAAAAAGATTCAAAAATTGGAAGAAAGCAAATCACAAAAGAAACGGAAGTAAAAAAATGGTGTATTGAAAATAAGATTGATTTTCTTGAGCTAGATTCACTAAAAGATGTAAACCTAGAGTATGCCTTGGAAAAGATTGGGAATATAAAACCTGAGTACGGTGTAGTTGCAGATTTCAGTTACATAATTCCTAAAAAAATTATCGATTCAATCCCAGGAGGAATTATTAATATTCATTTCTCTCTTTTGCCTAAATACAGGGGCGCAAGTCCCGTTCAATTTGCTATTTTGAACGGGGATGAAATTACAGGTGTCACCTATTATCTACTGGACGAAGGAATGGATACAGGAGATGTTATTTTCCAATTAGAGTACAAAATTGAATCAAATTTTACATCCGGAGAGTTGTATGATGTTTTGTTTAAAATCTCTGCTGAAAAATTACCTGACGTGCTTAATAAATTTATAAAAAAAGAGTTAATCCCCTACCCTCAATATCACGAAAGCGCAACCTATACTATTTCTAAAAACTATCCTAAAAAAACTGTCATTTTTAAGGAAGACGCTCTTATAAATTGGGGTGATGATCCTAAAAAAATTGAAAGAATGGTTAGAGCCTTTAACCCGTGGCCCATTGCTTGGACTAATCTAGAAGATATTGAAAACATAAATTGCTTTATTGAAAAAATTCAACTTAAAGACCACGTTGATAAAAGTTTAAAAGTTAAAATATTTAAATTACATTTAGCAAGTGATAAATTGCAAATAGATGAATTACAGGTTGAGGGAAAAAGACGAATCTCTTGGGATGAATTTAAAAACGGTTATTTAAAATAGCTACTCAGAAACTGCAGTCGATAATTTGGAATCCCCTGCTCCCGAATCTTCCAAGGATTTAGCTAAATCTTTCTCATCTTTTTTTAATCTTTTTAAACAAGAAGAGCATAAGATAATCTTAACTTTTCTACCATTTATCAAAAATCTTTTCACTCTAAGGTTAACTGAGTTTCTATTAGTGGTTCTTCTGGTAACACGGTTACCAATCCCTCTTGGGACTAGATTTCCTTTTTGATATGTTTTTCCGCAAATCTGACATTGTTTTGACATAGCACTGTGAATTAAAACACATTTGGGGATTTAAAGTCAATAAAAGAAAGCGTAAAAAAAGCTGGG
>CAZGPL010000029.1:0-6246 GCA_964527375.1 uncultured Candidatus Saccharibacteria bacterium | reverse complement strand
TGCGCTTCCTCATACAGCCCCTCCTCGTGGTCTTTCAGACCACATCGTCGGGGTGGAAGAGCTTGCTCGGTTTAAAGAACCTGTGCTTCCTCTTACACGCCCTACGCTCACTTTGTTCGCTTCGGGGTGTAGCTCAGTTGGTAGAGTGCGCGGTTTGGGACCGTGAGGTCAGCGGTTCGAGCCCGCTCACCCCGACCATTAAATTAAAATGGTTTAAAAATTATATGGAAGAAAATAGTATTTTTGAAAATAAGAAAGTTGCGCCGATACCTGCTTTCCCGAACGAGAGCAGAAAAGTCAAAAAAATTATCGCATTTCTAATTGTCGGTTTAATAGTAATATCATTTCTTACTCTTATTATTTAGGAAATCAGTCAGATACGTGAATAACCGCAACGGTATCTCCATCTTGATTTTTCACAGAATAAATCAGCTCTTTATGTTTGGCTTTTGAAAAACCTTTGTAATCATTAACGAAAGATAGGGGATACTTAACTCCAACAACAAACCTACGCCCCGAGCTATTAATCTTTCTACCTGTATAAAAGTTTACAGGACACTCGTTTTCATTGGTCTCTATAGACAATTCACCAGGAGACAAGCCATTTTTATATTCATATTCGGACATAATTTCTTCTATCTTTTCCCACTCTCTCCTTAAGGGAAACCCAATTTTATTATTTCTAAGATATTTACTTCTATCTTCATTGGTAAAATTTCCTGCCTCATAACTTAAGACGTTTTTCTTCCTCCAAGGATACTCGGGGTTATGATCAACAAACATTGTGAATGTTTGATAATAAAAAAAAGATGAAATTAAAGTAAATATTAATACAATAGTTATTCTTACGCCAAGTATAAATCCTTTTTTCCTTATTTTTCCCGTAAATGAAAGAATTTTATTTATCAAAAAAGCAAGAATAACTGAAAGTGGTATAAAAAGATTGTAAATATGTGTACCAGGATTTGTGAAAACTAAAATAAAAATTAAAAACTCTGAGAAAAACCATATGGAATATAGCCACAATTTTTTAACAAAAAGCAGAGATAAAACCGCACTGGCTAAAAATAATTCTAAATAAAAAAAGGGGTTATACAGCTTTATTCTAAAAACCATGAACTTTACCCTTTCAATAAATTTGCTCACAGATATAACACCCGGGCTCACTCTATTTTTGAAATATTCCTGGTTTTCAACACTAGATTTAAAATGACTTATATACGGTAAAAGATAAAATGCTGATAAAAAAATTATGAAAATAGAGTTAAACAGAACAAAACGTTTTTTAAATTCTTTTGAATATCTCTTATTGAATAAAATATTTCTAAAAATCATAAAAACAATATAGGGTGTAACAAAAACCGCATCCCAATGAGAAAGAACTGATAAACAGAAAAAGAATGTCCCTACCAAACTGTTTCTAATAACATAATTTTGATCCTTTTTTTCATCTATTATTTCTAAATTACTATAAAAGTACAGCGAGAGAAATGAAAACATTAAGTTAAAACTTTGATATTGAAATATTCTTCCGAAAGCTACTATCATACCGTTTACACCAAATACCAAAGACGCAAAAAAAGCGGCGCTTTTGCTTCTCGTAACATTTTTTAAGAATAGGTATAAGAAAATAATGGATAGAATATTAGAAATAGAAAAAGGGATTCTGTAAATTAACTCGTTTAAAATATCTTTTGAGAATAAAAAGACAATGCCCCCGATTAAATATTGCATTGGTCCTTTATGCTGAGATAACAAAAAATCCAGTGAGTAAAAACTGTTGTTAGTTTTTAAATATTGAAGAGCAACAGACTCGTCACAGATATACTCGGAATAACCAAGATTTATGAATCGTAAAGGTACCATTAAAATCAAGAGAAACAACGGAAAGGATAATTCGTATATAATTTTTTGGTTTTTTTTAATAAAGTTTTTAAATTCCTTTAATATATTAACTTCCATGAGACTGCCTTTTATCCGAAATCTGAAAATAATCAACTATCGAATAAAAAATGAATGGCGTCAACCATAGAAGATATTGATCAAAATAGACCGGATTAAATGAAATGAATATCATTACTGCAAAAAGCACATAAAAATATTTCCCGATTCTTTTAGTGAAAAGCATAAATATATTAAGCAAAGAAAATAAAACTAACGGAAGTCTGGGAAGAAGTAAGGTAAAAGTTGAGACGTTATTATAGTTACTTGGATTGTATAAAGTAAGAAGTTTTTGGTAGCCATACAATACCCCCGTATCACTCTCAGGACTTCTGGTGAAACTAAACATAATTGATAGAAAGAAAGATTTAAAATTATCTATCACAAAAGGTATGGAAGGAATCAATAGAGGTAGGGAAATTAACAACACATTTAAAATAAAATCCTTCATTTTCACTTTCTTTTCAATTAAAGGTAAAAGATATATCGGCGCAAAAAATATACCTAAGTGCTTTATACCTAGAGAAAAACCATAAAGCAGGTAAGCTAATTTAGGTTTTTTATCTAAAAAATAGAAAGATCCCATAAGTATAGCTATTGCTATCATGTCTTGTTTAGAACTTGAGATACTAGCTATTGTCCAACGATTAAGCACCAAAAATGCCCCTGCCATAAAACCCAAGAACCTCTTATTATGTCTGGCAAATTGTAGATAAGTGAAAATAAATGCAACAAATTCAAAAAAGAAAAGAGCTTTACCAAAATTATGGTAGAAATCTATAAAGATGTTTTTTGATAAAGTCACTATCCCAAGTAAGAAATAGTAATAAAGAGGAAATAAAGTTGCATACTTGTCATTCCAGACCATGTTTCCTTCGAGTACTTTTTTGTATGGATTTAAACCGTTACCTATATCTACTGCCGCATTATATTCGTAATAAATATCAGGTTTTTTACCCCAATTAGTTGGTGTGTAATTAGCTTTATTAACTATTCTGACAACATAAAAAAGAAGTCCGATTGCGATAATCTCTAGTAAGTGGTTAAGTACTTTTCTATTTTTTTGGATATTTAATACTTTTCTTTGAAAATTTTTAATTTTTTCTTCCTGAGCTTTTTTATGCTTCATGTTTCTTCATTTTACAATAAAGACCAATTTTAAAGAAATAACATATAAAAACTATGTGTTAAATTTGTACTAAGTGTTGATTCTATTTAAATTTGTAAATTTGTCATCTTGTAAGTTCTAACTCTCTTGTGTTAATCTATCTACAAAATATGAACAAGAGCAATTCAGGCAAATGCTTTTATAAAAATGGGAAGAAAATCCTCAAAAAAAAGACAAACGGTCTTTCTGTGAATAACTGTATTGAATCAATTAGCTCCTTAACAGAAGTAAAGAATAATTTTTCAATCGCAAACGACAATGGAAGTCAAAGAAATTTTTTTTCCAAACTTAAAAACGGTCCCAAATCAAAAATTCACCTAAAAGACGTTAAAACCAATATCAGAGCAGGTATAACCGGAGTGTGGGCATCTGCATCCATCGTGGCAATTTTTGCTTTTTTGACTTCTTTCATGATTACTCCACAAAAAGCAAGACCCTCTGATACAAAAAGGTACGCAATATACTCTTCAAAACCTTTAACACTGCAATCATCTACAACTTCGATTTATTCAAAAGATTCCAGAGCTCAAAAAATTAATGAAGTTTACAAAATGTATAACTGTCCTTTAGAGGGTTTGGGAGATGTTATGGTTTATGAAGCAGATAAAAATGACATACCTTGGTGGTTAGTTGCGGCTGTTTCTTTTCAAGAATCTTCGTGCGGTAAAAAAACTCCTAAAACTGCAGGTGCTGAGTCATATAATGCATGGGGGTGGGGAGTTTACGGGGGAATGGTATTTTCGTTCGATAATTGGGTAAGAGGTATAGAAACTGTATCTAAATATTTTTCAGACAAATTTTATTCAAAAGGCATAAATGACACATGCGAAATAATGAAGACATACACCCCGCCATCAAACGGTTCTTGGTGTGAAGGGGTAAACCACTTCGCGGAAGTTATTCAAAATTACGAAACACCTCAAAATTAACTTTAAATTTATTTTCTTATTTTATAATCCCAATATACCTATGAAATACTAACCTATAGCATTTGCACGTTGTTAGAAAATGTGCTACAATCTCCCTTTGTATGAAGAGAAAAACTATAAAATTACATCTAAATACATTACCTTTTATTGCGGTTTTCACCGTAGCTACTGTATTTGTTAGAATGCCTGAAAAACAACCATTGGAAGTTCCTGTAACCTTTATTGGAAAGGAAATAAACACGGGTAGGGAAGAGAAAATACAAGCTTTAAGGAATTTTTTTGAAAAGCAAAGATCTCCTTTAGCTGAAAATGCTGAAACTTTTGTTAACGTTGCTGAAAAATATGATATTGATTACAGGCTTTTACCTGCAATAGCTTGTATGGAATCATCTTGCGGAAAGAGATTAATTCCTAACTCTTACAACCCTTTTGGATGGGGAATATACGGTAAAAATGCTATCTATTTTAAATCCTACGATGAAGCAATTGAAGTGGTGGGGAAGGGAATAAGTGAAAAATATGTATCCAAAGGTTTGGATACTCCTGAAAAAATGGCCCCTGTCTACACACCTCCTAATTCAGTAAACTGGAAGAATGGGGTTAATTTTTTCATAGGTAAGATTGAGAATCCAAAAATCATAGACAAAACAGCATTATTTTCTTGCTAAATATACTCTTCTAATTAGAAACCGGCGATTTTGGAAATAAGTTTTCTGATATAATCTTAGTATGGTTGGATTAGATTACCCTAAACCCCCAAGTTCGTCTGAAAAACCCAATAATTTAAAAGGTGAGATGGATTTGGTGTTGGAGGAACTTCATACCAAATACCCTGAATTTATTGATTTTTATAGAGATATTTTGACAAAGGTACCGGAAGAGGGGATTGGGAAAGATTTTAAAGGGGCTTTGTCCTTAAATCCCAAATTGGCAATAACAAACAAAGAACCGTGGATATATTCGGAACCCGGAAAATTAGATGAAACTTTGTGGTACCAACTTCAGAAGTATGTTTATGCAAGTGAGTTTAATGAAGCAAGGGATGAGGTAAGATACACGCTGGAAGACAAATTTCCAGGCTTAGCCGAAAATCATTGGTGGGAACATTTAGAGTTATTTATAGACGATAAAATAGTTAAAAAAGATGATAATCAAAAGAGAAAAGAAGTAAATCAGAACGCATTCAATAGTGATGAGGGAATAATTCCAGGATACCCGGAATTTGGAAAGACGCTAGTTGAGATTGTTAATGCCAAATCAGATTTTTACATTTACAAAGCTCTGACTCTTCTACCTAATAAAGTTGTTCTTGAAGGTGAGGAAAGAAATGCTCTATTTGTTTTGGAACAAATAATTTCATCCACAAAAGGAGACAATCTTGACACAGCAAAAAAGAAAGGAGCTAAATGGATAATTGATGCAGGGTATTCAGGTTCATTTACTAATAGAGAAGAGAAAATTAGATTTTTAAGGAAAATAAGACATGAGAATTTAGACATTACTAAAGCCGCTATAATGAGTAATGCACCCAAAAATAGAATCAGTGAACTAATAAAGATATCCGGACGTCATCTTAAAAATAAAATGCCTGAGTTAACAAAACTTATTAACGAAGGAAAGAGTTTTGATGATATATTAGGATGGTTGGAGACTGAATCTGCTCCCGAAGAATTGAAAGAACAAGTTACTAAATTGAAAAACGAGTTTGCTGAAGATTTGAGTTAGATTTATAATCGTCATTGAACTTACTAATTATTTAAGATAATCTAAAATGTTAACAGGATGGTAATTCAAGGGCGAGTGGCCTATGATTGCGTAAGCAAGCATTCCTAACAAAGTTAGAGAATTGGCATACGCGCACGGCTTTAGATCCTTTAAGAGCGTAAGACGTGCGGAAGATTAAAGTTCATTTAAAACATAATAACTAAAATTTCATGGGCGAGTGGCCTATGCTTGTGTAAGCAAGCATTCCTAACGAAGTTAGAGAATTGGCATACGCGCACGGCTTTAGATCCTTTAAGAGCGTAAGACGTGCGGAAGATTAAAGTTCATTTAAAACATAATAACTAAAATTTCATGGGCGAGTGGCGGAATTGGCATACGCGCACGGCTTAGGACCGTGTCCGAAAGGGTGGAGGTTCGAGTCCTCTCTCGCCCACCAAATCCTTATATTTGTTGTTATACTAACCATTTAGTAAATCTAGAACA
>CAZGPL010000028.1:2237-6323 GCA_964527375.1 uncultured Candidatus Saccharibacteria bacterium | reverse complement strand
TATTAATTACGTTAAATATGCGGTAAAAGAGAGGGCTCAGACCGGGACGGGCTGAGCCCGGTCTATATTCTATTAAAAATAGACAATCCCCTATAAACAAAAAAACATAAAAATGTTTCTATAATTTCATGAACTTTTTCTCAAAAATAATGGTGTTTCTTAAAAAGAATATTTTTTTGACATTTCTTGGGGTGTTTGTGTTAGGTGGGGTAGTGGTTTTTTTCATTATGGAAGCAAGAATAGATGGGCAGTATGTTTTAGAAGTATCAGCTGAAGAAGAAAAAAATAAAGAAGAAATTCAGAGTGATGAAAATATCTTTGTAGATCTTTCAGGAGCGGTGAACAAGCCGGGAGTATACAAGTTAAAAAATGGTGACAGAGTAGGGGATTTATTGGCTCTGGGTGAAGGGGTTTTGGACGAGGCGTCTATTTTGTGGATTTCCAAAAATCTTAACTTGTCTAAAAAACTTGAAGACTCCGCAAAAATTTACATTCCTTACGAATGGGAGTTTTATTTACCGGAAAAATATCAGATTTCAAAGACAGTAAATACTAAATATGCGAGTAGTGAGTCGGTTACTCCTGAAAGTGAGCCCGATAGTTCTTCTGGTTCCGATAACAATAACGGCTCTTCTAATGTTGACCAGACGGACATTTCTGACGGTGGTAATGAGGATACATCAGATCCCGGCGGTGTTGTGGATGATGGCAAAATAAATGTCAATACCGCGTCTTCTTCCGAGCTTGATACACTTCCCGGCATCGGTCCCGCCTACGCAGAAAAGATTATTTCCGGCAGACCCTATAACGATCTAGCGGATTTTGAATCAAAATCTGGTTTGTATAAATCTACAGTAGAAAACATAAAGAGTCTTATAACTTTTTAAATTACTTTTACAACATGCAGAAAATTAAATTTTATCTTCCTTTGTTTATTGTGTTTTTAATATCATCGGCACGTGTTTATTTTGATTGTTTCAAATCAGTTGATAAAAATTGCATGGAACCTCAAGAGTCCTTTTTTGCTAAGACGGATAGGTTTCCGGGCAAACAATTAGCTGAATTTCGTAATAATTCAATTGACACAGTTAGAAAATATTTTCCCAGTCCTCACAGCGAGCTTTTGATTGGTATGGTTATTGGAGCTGATGAACTTGGAAAGGTACCAAAATTTAAGGAAGCGTTGAAAAACACCGGGACTATCCACGTTGTTGTGGTATCGGGATTTAATGTAAGTTTGGTGGCAAGTTTGGTTATGGGAGTTTTAGGCTCAAAATATAAAACCAGAAATCTTATTATCTCCCAGTTTTTTACATTTTTATACTCAATAATGACAGGGTTTGAACCGCCGGTCATTAGGGCGTGGATCATGGGGAGTATGGTTTCCTGGGTTAAATATTACGGTAGAAGTGTGGATGGTTTTAGAGCTTTAGTTTTTACAGCTCTTCTGATGATAATAATCTGGCCGTATTTTTTATTCAGCGTAAGTTTTCAATTAAGTTTTTTGGCTACACTTGGTTTAATAATCTTTGGAAATTCAATCGTTGAAGCTCTCCATAAAATTTTTAAAAAAGAATCTTTTTTTGTTGAGGATTTGGGTACTACAATTGCCGCTCAAGTTTTTGTACTTCCAATCGTATCTTATTATTTCGGGCGAATAAGTATTTTAAGTTTTTTGGTCAATCCGTTAATACTTTGGACTGTTCCTGTAGCTACAATTTTAGGAACTTTTTATATTTTTATTGCAAATGTTTCCGTTATTCTAGCCAGATTTCTAAGTCTTTTTATTTATCCATTTTTAAGCATTTTTGTAATTGCGATAAATTTTTTCTCAGGGTTTAAATTTGCCAGTGTTAATTTTGGTATAGGGTTGCTTCCTGTCCTTATCTACTACCTTTTTACCCTGTTTTTAATTTATTTATTAAGTAAGAAGAAATCTAAAAAGTATGAAAACAACTGACTTTATAGGCGTGATTTTAATCTATATTTTATTTTCATTTAGCGGGTTGTCCGATAAAAGAAACGGGGGCCTGGAAATAGAGATTTGGGATGTGGGGCAGGGAGACTCTATTTACATTGAGACTCCGAATGGAAAAAGTATTCTTATTGATGGGGGAGATAATTATCAGGCTGATTTTAATATTTCTAAAAAAACACCATTTTATTCTTGCTTTATAGATTTGTTAATTTTAACGCATCCTCATTACGATCATATCAAGAGTTTAAATAGAATAATGCAAAGGTGCAAAATAGGTTCAGTTATGTTTAACGACGTCGACTTCAGTACCCGAGATTTTGACTACTTTAAGGGTTTATCCCAAAAATTTAATATTGAAAATGGTTACAAAGGAAATTTTGTTGAGATTGATGGTGTTTATTTAAAAATTTTATGGCCTTCAGAAAATTTCTTGCAAAGAAAAATTACCGATATAAACGATTCCTCGATTGTTATTTTTTTAGATTACGGGGAGTTTGAAGCTCTATTTACAGGAGACGCCACCGATAAAGTCCTAGGAAATATTGATTTTGATGAAATAGAAGATTACATAGATGGGGATTTTGACCTTTTAAAAGTTCCCCACCACGGTTCAAAATATAGTTTACACAGAGATTTTTATTCAAAATTAAAACCCAAAAAATGTGTCGTTTCTGTCGGCTTTGATAATAGATTTGGACATCCTTCTCCTACCGTAATGGAGTATTTCCAAGAAACGGGGTGTGAGGTTCTACGTACGGACGAAGTTGGTGATGTGAAAATAAGAATTGATTAAGTTTTTTCATGATAATATTAAAATAGAGGATAGGTATGGCTGACGTCACATCTGTATTAAAAGAAAATATTAAAAAGGCGGTAAAAAGTATCTACGATATTGATGTTGAAAGTATCCCTTTGGAACATCCTGAGAACGAGGCTTTTGGTGACTATTCCACAAGCATCGCTTTGTCCCTGTCCAAAAAGCTCAAAAAGATGCCTTTAAAGATCGCTGAAGATATACTCCACGAGTTACACAGTTATAAAATATTATTTGATAATGGTTATGATCACTACCCTATTTTGGATAATATTGAGGTGGCGTCTCCCGGTTTTATAAATTTTAAACTTTCGACTACATGGTTAAAGTTTCAGCTATCTGAAGTTTTGTCTAAGGGAGATTCTTATGGTTCAAATAAAAAGGGACAGGGGAAAATAGTTCTGATTGAATTTTCTGCTCCCAATCCTAACAAACCTTTACACATAGGTCATTCCAGAAATAATTTTATAGGCAGTTCTCTTTCTGAGATATTTTCATTTAACGGTTTTAATGTGGTGAGAATGAATTACATGAACGATTGGGGTACACACATTTGCAAATCCATGCTTATGTATAAAAAACATGGGGATAGCGCAGAGCCTAATAAAAAATCGGATCACTTTGTGGGAGATTTTTATACCATGTACGAAAGAGAGCATGAAAAAAATTCTGAAGAATTAGAGAAAGAATTGGCGGATATGTTTCAAAAAATGGAAAGTGGCGATGAAGAGACTTTGGAGTTGTGGAAGAAAATTACGAACTGGGCTTACGAAGGATGGAAAGAAACCTATGAGAATGAGAACGTTATTTTTGATGATGTTGAATATCAAAGTAATTACACCAAAGCGGGGAAGGATATAGTGGCGCTAGCCCTCAAAAAGGGTGTAGCCGAAAAGGATAAGACAGGAGCAATTATAGCAAAGCTTGAGAAATACGGTTTGCCGGATAAAGTCTTGCTAAGAAGTGATGGGACACCGATTTATATTACTCAAGATACTCAGTTAGCTAAAGATAACTTTGAAAAATATAATTTTGAAAAGCGAATATATGTTGTAGATAAGAGACAGTCGGATTCTTTCAAACAGCTATTCAAATTACTTGAACTTGTGGGTTTCAAATGGGTAGATAGACTTTTTCATTTGGCTTACGGTTGGATTTCTTTACCCGAAGGTGCTATGTCCTCTAGAGCCGGTACTGTTGTAAATGCTGATGATGTTTTTAAAAAAATAATTGAATTGGAAGAAGAAGAGATTCAGAGTAGCTTAAAAGAGATTCGAAATTTAAAAGAAACAGG
>CAZGPL010000028.1:0-2137 GCA_964527375.1 uncultured Candidatus Saccharibacteria bacterium | reverse complement strand
AGGGAAAAAGACATTTTGAGAGAGATTTACAAATTTCCGGAGGCGGTTATGTTATCTGCTGACAATCTTACACCCCATGTTATTTCGAATTACCTATACAATTTTGCTCAGAAATTTAACTCTTTTTACGGTGAGGTCCCGGTTCTAAATGCAAAAGATATTTCTAAAGATTTCAGGTTAGTTTTGGTTTATTGTTCGTCTCAAATTATCAAAAACGGATTAAAACTATTGGGTATAAATGTAGTGGAGAAAATGTAGATTAAATTTTTCATATTTTGAATGGCTAAAAAAAAGAGAAAAAAATATGTGAGAAAAAAAGGGAGTAGCAGTAGTAGAAGAACCGGCAGAAAACTTTACAAAAGAAGTTACAAAAAAAGATCTCTATTTTCAAAAATTTTCAATTCTTTTATCGCAGTTGTATCCATAAGCGCTTTAATTTTGTTTATTGTAGTTGTAATTAGTGAAATTTCAAATGCCGATAAATCAAACTATAAATCCATAATGAGTAAATTTTTTACTAGATTTAACGTTGATAAGGTCGTCAATCTTGATTCACTTTCCGGAGGCGCACTTGGGGAAGATCTACCCGGGTCTAAGACTAAGAATAATGAATTATTATTCAAAATATGTTTGATTTCAGATATACATCAAGATACTGAAAATTTAAAAAAAGCTTTAGAAAAAATTAAGACTTTAGAATGTAGGGGCATATTTGTTCTTGGTGACCTTACAAACTATGGGACTTTAGAATCTCTTAACGAGATACGTGGTATCTTGAAAGAGTATGGTATTGAGTATAGAGCTATCCCCGGTGATCATGATATAGCTGAGTCTTTGGGTCCCGGGAACTTCAACAATGTTTTTGGGGTTAATTATCATATTGTGGAATACGAGGGATTCGGTTTTATGATTGTAGATAATAGCGCAAATTATACTGAAATTGGAAAAAGTCAGTGGTCATGGATCGAAAGTAATATTGAAAGTGTGAGTTTTGTGTTGTTGTCACAGCCTTTGTTTGTAGAGGGTTTAAACCCCCCATTTAATAGCACTTATATGGGTAGTATGCTAAGTCCCCCGGAAGGTCGTGACATAAAAGATAAACAGGAATCGGTTAAAGAACAGGGGGGTTTATTGCTTGATATGGTAAGGAAAAACGACAATGTGAGAGCTGTCATATCGGGTGACCACCACAGATCGAGTAAGTTGGAAGATTCTGTCAGGTCCGGACTTACTCACTATGTCATTGGTGCTGTAACAAATACCGTTAATGATTATCCTCAGTCTGCTATTCAAACCCCGAGATTTGCTGTTTTATCGGTATTTAAGAATGGCGATTACAGAGTTGAAGATATCCTTATAGACTGATATTTGTTATTTTGGTATAAATTACCCTATGAAAAAAGATATGAAAGAAAGAACGTTGTTGATTTTAAAACCTGATGCTGTAATTAGAGGCATTTCCGGAGAAATTATTCAGAGAGTTGAGAAAATGGGATTTAAGATTATTGCTGCAAAAATTGTAAAAGCTAGCGAAGAACTTGGTGAAAAGCATTATCCTAATACTGATGAGTGGAAGAAAAATGTTGGTGCCAGAACCATTGAGGATTGTGAGAAATATGGTATAGATTTGCTTGAAAACATGGGCACAGAGGATCCAATTGAGATAGGTAATCTAGTAAAAAAGTGGAACGTAGATTACCTTTGTTCCGGACCTGTTTTTGCCCTTGTTTTAGAAGGCTACAATGCTGTAGAAAGACTTAGAAGCCTGGTTGGTAGTACTGTGCCGGCAAAAGCCGACCCCGGAACTATAAGGGGTGATTATTCTTTAGATTCGGCTATTTTAGCTAATATGAATGGCAGAGCAATTTTAAATCTTGTTCATGCTTCCGGAACTGTGGATGAGGCAAAATATGAAATAGAGCTGTGGTTTAAGCCCGAAGAGATTATCAATTAAGTATTTTGATCTAAAAATTTTATTGTAATTACCACTTTTTGTTTATATACTAGTATAATTGTATTGCTTTGACATGTAAAACGTATGAAAAATGGAGGGGTCGCATAGTGGCCTAGTGCGGCGGTCTTGAAAACCGCTATTCCCGTAAGGGAATCGAGAGTTCGAATCTCTCCCCCTCCGCCA
>CAZGPL010000027.1:0-6515 GCA_964527375.1 uncultured Candidatus Saccharibacteria bacterium | reverse complement strand
TGGTGGGCCATTTGTGAGGATGTGCGAACTAGTTTAAAAATTTATTGAAGTGCTAGTTTGTCAATATATTTGTTAGCTATTCTGCTTCGTATCAAGTAAAAAACGAAAAATATCTTAGAGATTTTCACGGCTCTGTTATAATTTACGAAGTCAAAAAAATACTATGAATATAAATATATCTAAGATTAAGTTTCTAGAATATCCTCAAGAATTCGTTGAAAGGAAAGGTTTGGGTCACCCAGATACTTTATCAGATGCTTTAGCTGAAACTTTATCAGTAAAATACTCGCTTTATACCAAAAAAAATTTTGGAGCTATATTACACCACAACTTTGATAAGATTGGTATACTGGGCGGTGCATCATACGTGACTTTTGGAGAAGGTTATCTTACAAAACCTATAAGGATAATGTTAAATGGGAGAGCTTCAACAAAATTTGGTAAAGAAATAATTTCAGTCAAAGAGTTGCTCATTAAGTGGAGCAAAGAATTCATGGTTGAAAAATTTCCAAAATTAAATCCAGTAAAAGATATTGAGTTTCACTATAACTTAAGTAATCAAAGTAGTCCTGGGAAAACTAACGAACCAGATTCGGATAAAGGAACCAGAAAATATTGGTTCGAACCAAGAAATTTAGGGGATTTGCAAGAAATAAGAAAACTGGTATCTAATGATACTTCCCTAGGTGTGGGTTATTGTCCTTATTCAAAATTAGAAAATTTAGTCTTACAAATTGAAAAAACACTTAATTCTAAGGTATTTAGTGAAGAGAATCCATGGATTGGTTCGGATATAAAATTAATGGGTTATAGAAACGGTGACTCTTTTCGGGTAACTTTGTGTATACCCCAAATAGCCCAATTTGTTGAATCGATAGAAGAATACAAAGAAAATTTGAACTACTCTCGTGGGGTCATCCTAAATATAGCGAAAAATATGGGTTTAGTTGATTTTAGTTTAAATATAAATACCAGGGATAACTACGAAACTTCAGAAATTTATCTTACGGCGATAGGGTCATCCATAGAAAGTGGTGATGAAGGACTGGTTGGGAGAGGTAATAGAGTAAATGGTGTTATATCGCCTCTTAAACCAATGAGTATGGAAGGGGCTTGTGGTAAAAATCCTGTATATCACATAGGTAAAATATACTATGTCGCTGCCCAAAAATTATCAAATGACATATTTGAGAAGTTTGGCGTAGTTAATAATGTATTTATGTTAAGCCAAAGTGGCAGGGATTTAATAGATCCTTGGGAGACGACTGTTATAGTAGATGATTCAATTGATCTAGATATCGAAGAGCTTAGATCTTTTGTAATGGAGGCTAATTTGAATATTCCAAAAATTACAGACGGTCTGCTGGAGGGTAAATATCAGCTATTTTAAAGAAACTATAATGCAAAAAAACAAAGGGAAGGTTTATATATCTGGTGGAGGTAAGGCATCTGAAACACATGTTATTGATGAGCATTTCGTAAAATCTCTAAAAAACAAAAGAATTTTATATATTCCCATCGGTTTGAAACGTACTATAACGGGCTATGAAGAATGTTACGACTGGATAAATGGATTCCTCCAAAAATATACAGATACTCCGTTAACTATAGATATGTGGATTAACCTAAAAAAACTTAATTATGAATACCTTGTAGGTTTTGATGCTGTTTATATTGGTGGTGCAGGTAATACATATAGACTAATGGATCTTTTGGAAGAGTTTAAAACTAGCGAATTATTAATTAAATACCTTATTGAGGGTGGTACTATTTATGGAGGAAGTTCGGGAGGAGTAGTTCTTGGACGAAATATTAATACCTCGTGGGATTTGGGAGCTGATCGAAACGGTCTTGGTTTTATCTTAAATTATTCTATATGGTGCCATATTAATTTGTGTAATTATAATCCAGCTCAAGATACCGAAAGAAGGGATATACTGCCTCTCATAGCTTTACCAGAGAATTCAGGAATTTTATTTATCGAAAATAAGATAACAGTTTTGGGATTAAGTGATATCAAAATAATTACAGAGGGTGGGGTGTCATTATATAAACCCGGTGATTCAGTTACTATTTAGTCGTCTTTGTATTTTAACGATAGAAGATTGTACATATGAGAAAAGAAATACATTTCTTTGGATTGAAGAGATCTGGAAATCATGCCGTAATAAATTGGTTATTAAAGAATTCTATATCGAAAAAACCGGTTCATATTAACAATGTCTACGATTTGGTAGAAATCCCACCAAAAGTAATTTTACCCATATCAGTACAATCAAAAGTTAGTGATAAGACAGACTTACTTATATTAAGTTATGAAGATGTTTCATTGACAAGTATTATCAATATACCTTTATTTTCGCCATCTAATAATCTTCTAAAAGATTCAGAGAGACATAATATCCTATTGTTAAGAGATGCTACAAATTTCATTGCTAGTCGTATGCGTATTTTAAAATCAATTGAGGACGCGCAAGTTACTAACCCAATACAAAAAGTTACTATGGAAAAAGTTGTTGATCTTTGGATCTCTTATGCTAAAGAATATATAGGAGAAACAAACTACATTCCAAATAAAGTACTAATTAATTTTGATAATTGGTTTTCCAATAAACAATATAGAGACAACTTAATTTCAAGACTTTTTCATTCAGGTGTAAATTCTGATTTGGGAATAAATGAAGTTTTACCTAATGGAAGAGGTAGTTCTTTTGACGGCTTGTCATATAATGGGATGGCGCAGGAAATGGATGTCTTGAATAGATGGAAGTATTATGAAAGTAATTATGTATTCATAAAATTAACCTCAAATAAAGAATTAATGACTTTGAATAAAAAAGTTTTTGGAATATCTAAAAATAGCATATAATTGGATTAAATTAGTTTATTATTAATATGGACATATCAGATAAAAACAAAATAATAACTTCTCGGAATGAAGACTTTTCCCAGTGGTACCAAGACGTTGTTAATATGGCTGAATTGGCTGAACATGGTCCTGTTAAAGGAACTATGATCATTAAGCCCTATGGCTATGCACTATGGGAAGCAATCCAAAAGGATCTTGATGCAAGAATCAAGGTAACAGGTGTTGAGAATGCATATTTTCCATCACTTATTCCAGAACAGTTTTTAAAAAAAGAGGAAAGTCACGTAGAGGGGTTCTCACCAGAAGTTGCTGTTGTTACATTCGCCGGTGGTAAGAAACTGCATGAAGCCCTTATAGTTAGGCCCACTTCTGAAACAATTATCTACGATGCTTTTTCTAGATGGATTGTTTCTCATAGAGATTTGCCTGTTTTGATCAACCAGTGGTGCAATGTCTTGAGATGGGAAATTAGACCAAGATTATTTTTAAGAACAACGGAGTTTTTATGGCAGGAGGGTCATACTGCTCACAGAGATGTATTTGAAGCAGATGAGAGAGCAAAAATGATGCTACAAGTTTACAAAGATTTTTCAGAAAAATTTTTAGCTATACCAGTTATCGCTGGTCGAAAAACTGATACCGAAAAGTTTGCGGGAGCTCACATAACTTACACTATTGAGGCAAGGATGCAGGATGGTAAAGCTTTGCAGCTAGCAACATCGCACAATTTGGGAACAAATTTTGCAAAGGTATTTGATTTGTCTTACACAGATGTTGACGGAACAACTCAATTATGTGGTCAAACGAGTTGGGGTTTAAGTACAAGAACAATTGGGGGTTTAGTTATGGTTCATGGTGATGACTCTGGACTTAAACTCCCGCCAAGTTTAGCTCCTATACAATTAATTATTGTACCTATTTGGCCGAATGAGGCTTCAAAATTTAAGGTAACCACCTTTGTAGAAGAATTAGCTGTTACTTTGCAGGAATTTAGGACAAAAGTTGATTATGAAGATTCTCGAGTTGGTGAGAAGTTTTACAAATGGGAAAAGAAAGGAGTTCCGCTTAGACTTGAGGTAGGACCACGTGATATTAAAGATGATGCTGTATTATTAGTAAGAAGAGATACTGGTCAAAAACTAAAAGTGAAATTGGATGTACTTAATGGAACAATTCGCAATCTTCTAGTTGAAATACAAAATAGTATGTTTGAAATGGCGAAAAAGGAACTAAATCACAACCTTATTACAGTAAATTCATGGGAAGAATTTAAAGAAGGTATAAATAATAATAAGTTTGTTCTTGCTCATTGGTCTGGTTTGGCAGAGGTTGAAAACCAGATAAAAGAAGAGACAGGAGCCACAATCAGATGCATACCTCTTGATTCTCCAGAAGAAGAGGGTAAATGTGTAAGAAGCGGGGAAAAGAGTACTAAACGTGTTTTGTTCGCAAAATCATATTAACTATGAAAAATCATGTAAATGTACTTAGTCTCCCCTCAAGACATCCTTATACTAGTAAGTTTGATGGTGAGATAATTTCATTTGTGAATCCAAATACAGATTTATTTAGTTCTGGTAATTGTTCTCCAAAATATTTTGAAGAACATTTTCCTGTTGATAATTACGATGTTGTGCATATACATTTTTCGTTTGATAAAGTGAGTATTGGAAATTTTGAGGAAATTCTAGACTATTTCAAAAAACACAACAAGCCCATAATATGGACACTGCATAGTAAGGACTCTCAGAGGATAAGAGATTATGGAAATGGTGAATATCAAAAGTTACTATTTAAATACTCCGATAAGATAATTAGTCCTACAAATGGTGCTGCTTCTTGGTGTAAAGATGCCCTCGGAAAACATAAAAGGGATGTATCTATCATTCCACTTGGTTTTATGGCGAACCCTAGAGATATAGAAAGGCTTCAGAAAAAAGATATTATTAAGGACCCAAAACTTTTTACTATGCTGATAGGTGAATTTAGAGAAAACAAAGAATTTGTTCAATCTATAGTTAATTTTTTACAGTGCTCTGACTTAGTTGATTTCAAACTACAGCTTATATTTAAGCCAATACCTCTTTTAGATCAAAATGGCCAGATATCTCAGGAGATGGCTTTTTTCTATAATCTCCTGCAGAATCCTAGAATCGAATTTTTATCAAAATCTGAAATTTCAAACGACGAGATAAATACGGCTTTTCTGAAATCATTTGCTCTAATAATTGCAAATAAATGGGGTACACACAGTGGGCAAATAGAGCACGCTAAAGACTGTGGTTGTCACGTTGTGGCATCTGATGTTGGTTTTTATGAAGAACAGTGGGAAGATGTTTGTTTGTATAAATATAATGAAAAAAATGCTTTAGAAACAGCAAAAAGTTATACAAATGCATTAATAGAAGTATCTAAAAGAGAGATAGCTATACCGTTAGGGGAGCAAAGATTAAAGGAACATAAAGAAATCGTTGCACAACATTTAAAGGTTTACAAAGAATTGTTAGCTGAATTTGATGATCAATAATCTATTAGTATTGTTTTTACAGATTAATATTTACTCCATTAATTCAATCATTTTGCAAGAGTAAAAGTTTTGTTTACTTACTAATTTTTTAATCAAAATATTCTTTTATAGTTACACTACATGGCTGGGATAAAAAATGCTTCTCTAGTAACTATATATATATTACTTTACTCCTACTCTCCTTATAGTTTTCCCATCGCAAGATTATTTATATAGGAGACCGGTATTGAGGAATAGTCTAAACGAATAGTTAATTTGGGGTTATAGGAATATTGCTGTTATGACAACCAAAAAAGCGTGGCGGGTCATTTGTCAGGATGTGCGAACTGTCGGAGTGATAGAATGTTTAATATGAGGCCCGAAGATTTTGTAAAAAAAGTTGTTACTCAATATACAAACAATAGAGGAATTTTTAAAAACAAGATAAACGCCGAGGAACTTATTCCAAGCAACATAGCTGATTTAGAGAGAGCACTATATATTTTCTATGTTCTTCAGTTAGATTACGCGATGAAGTCACAAATACTGTATAAAGGTGCGAGAGAACTTTATAAGGAAAATGATAAGTTTTTTACTCCAAATTACATAACGAAATTATCTAGAGAATCATTAACCAATTACTTAAAACAATATCTCCATCCCAGACATATAAACGAAGCTATAAAAAGATTTCAGATAAATACTGCGGTACTGATTGAAAAATATGATGGGGATCCTAGAAAAATATTTGAGAATGTAGATAGTTGCCAATACATTATTAAGAGTTTAAAAGATTTTCGAGGGTTTGGTCCTAAGATAGGTAACTTCTTTGTCCGTACAATGATTAATACCTTTGACTATAAATACAAAGATATTGACACAGTCTTACCTCCCGTAGATGTTCATGACGTTAAAATAGCATACCTATTTGGGTACACTAACAGTGATCAAATGAGTGAAAAAAATATCAACGCCGTTAAAAAACTATGGAATGAAGCATGTATCAAGTCCGGTGAAAGCTGGTTAATCTTTGATAAAGCATTGTGGTTACTAGGGTCTGAGGGTAAACCAACTTCAAAAGAAAATGTTCTAGATTTACTAAATGGTTAGTATAACAACAAATATAAGGATTTGGTGGGC
>CAZGPL010000026.1:0-6950 GCA_964527375.1 uncultured Candidatus Saccharibacteria bacterium | reverse complement strand
TCCGGTGAGAGAATATTGGTCGATAGAATTACTAAAAGAATATCACCTCTAAAAAGAGGAGAGGTGGTGGTTTTTTATCCTAATGGTGATGACAATAAGCATTATATTAAAAGAGTAGTTGGGGTGCCCGGAGATATATTCAAGATTATTAATTGTGAGGTAGTGGTTTCCAGAGATGGGGAACACTTCACTTTAAAGGAGGATTATCTAGCCGAAGGGACCTGCACTGAAGCCGGGTTGAGGTTAAAGGAAGGCAGGTCTATCAAGCTCGGGGAAGATGAATACGCCTTTTTAGGAGATAACAGAGCCCAATCCCATGACTCCAGAAATATAGGATTAGTAAATAAAAACAGGATAATAGGAAGAGTTGTTTTTAGATTTTGGCCTTTGAACAAAATCGGCTTTATAAACTAGTTATTGACACCTTTTCCTTATTGTGATAAGTTTCGCTCTGTTCCAAACTCGGAAGTAAAAATAATACATATTGATTTACCCTAATGGGATGGGTGTACTTTATTTTTGTTTGAGATTGGATGTACAAAAGTTTTTAATTTAGTAGTAAAATTTTACTTTAACAGAATCTTTTATAAAAATTAATGCGAGAGACTTTTTTAAAAAGAAAAATAGCCCTACCGTTACCTAATCTAGTAGGTGTTCAATTAGAATCATACAATTGGTTGAAAAGAGAAGGTCTGAAAGAAGTATTGGACGAACTAGGTACTATCGAAGATAATTCAGGTAGAGGTTGGGTACTAACACTCTCTGATCCTAGAGTTGATAAAGAAAATATAACCATTGATGAAGCTAGAAGGACAGGAAGAACTTACGATGCCGCATGGTACGTGCAGGCGACACTCGAAGATCCGATTTCCAAAAAGAAAAAGACAAATGAAATATATATGGGCGATATTCCCTTAATGACTGATCAGGGAACTTTTATTATAAACGGAGTCGAGAGAATAATTATTAGTCAGCTAATAAGATCCGAGGGCGTTTTATTTGGAGGGGAGCACTCTCCCGTAACGGGACAATTCTTAGCAGGCGCCAAAGTACTTCCTAGAAGCGGGGTCTGGTTAGAATTTGAAACTTCAAGAACAGGCGTTATTACTTTAAGGATTGATAGAAAAAGAAAAATAACGGCCACAACATTATTAAGAGTCTTCGGTTTAGAATCAGATGATGATATTAGAAATGCTTTTGTTGGTACTGAAACAAATCCCGAAATAAACTACACCGAATCAACTTTAGCCAAGGATCCTGCTTCAGGTTTCGATGACGCTTGCTTAGAAATATACAAAAAAATGAGACCTGGAGAACCGTTGGTTATAGAGAATGCTAAAGCTTTGGTACATGCAATGTTTTTTAACAAACGAAGATACAGTTTGGGATCGATAGGTAGATTTAAAATAAATCAAACCCTAGGTTTAAATTTTCCTAACGACCCTAAACACAGACTTCTTCAGCTAGAAGATCTTGTAAAAATAATTTCCAGAGTTATTGAGCTAAATAATGGTATTGGTGATCCAAGTGACGTTGACTTTTTGGGAAACAGAAGAGTCAAAAGTATGGGTGAGTTATTACAGTGGCAAATGAGGGTGGGTTTTTTAAGAATGGAAAAAAACATAAAAGAGAGAATGAGTTTAGCCCCCAGGGACAGGTTGCCGGAACCGTCAACTTTGATTGCTCCCAGGGCAATTGCCGCTGCCGTTCATTCATTTTTTGCGACAGGACAGCTTTCACAACTACACGATCAACAAAATCCTTTGACAGCGCTTGACCACTTAAGAAGATTATCTGTTTTAGGTCCCGGGGGTTTGTCAAAAGAACGGGCAAGTTTTTCAGTAAGAGACGTTCACAACTCCTATTTTGGAAGAATTTGTCCTGCCAGAACTCCTGAAGGTCCTAATGTAGGCTTAATCAATTACATGTCTATGTATGCACGTGTAAACGAATACGGCTTTTTGGAAACTCCTTATGTTAAGTTGGAGAAAGATTCAAAGGGTAGGGTAAAAATTACGGATGAGGTAGTTTATCTTGCTGCCTACGACGAAGAGCATACCAACATAACTGATCAGTCTGTCGAAATTGATGATAATGGTTACATAGTTGATACACAAGTTCCTATAAGAAAGGGTCATGAGTTTTTCCTTGATGACCCAACCACCGCTGAATATATTGAAGTTGTACCCGCACAGGTCTTGGGTGTTGTCGCCGGTTTAGTACCCTTCGTACAAAACGATGAGGTCACCCGTATAACAATGGCAACTCAACAAATGTCTCAAGCAGTTCCTTTGGTAAAACCTGAAAGACCTATCGTAGGTACAGGTATTGAGGAAGAGGTTGCTAAAAATACAGATGCTGTAATCCTGGCAGAAGCAAACGGGGTTGTTGATTATGCAGATGCTGAGAAAGTTGTTGTTAAGTATGTAGATAAATCTAGGAAATCAGAATATTTTACAAAGAAATTTATCCAAACAAACAGCGGTACAAGCTACAACCAGGTTGTTAAAGTAGAGACAGGTCAGAAAGTTAAAAAAGGAGATATTCTGGTGGAAGGTCCTGCGGTTGACAACGGTGAGATTGCTATTGGTACTAACATGAAGGTTGCTTACATGATATACGAAGGTTTGGAGTATGAAGATGGAATAATTATTTCTGATCGAATAGTTAAAGAAGATATTTTAACATCCATACACATTCAAGATTACGTTGTTTCAGTACAAGAAACCAAGCTAGGACCCGAAGAGATTACAAGAGACATCCCTAATGTTTCAGAGGATACTCTGAGAAATCTTGATGACAGGGGAATTGTAACAATAGGATCCAAAGTAAAGTCAGGTGATGTTTTGGTTGGTAAGGTAGCTCCGAAAGGAGAAGTTGACCTCACTTCGGAAGAAAGACTTCTAAGAGCTATTTTTGGTGAAAAAGCAAAAGATGTTAGAGACACGTCTCTGAGAATGCCTCATGGTGAGCATGGTGTGGTCATTGGTGTAAAGACTGTTACAAAAGAAGATAACGAATCACTTCCAGCCGGGACCATTGAAAAAATCACTGTCTATGTTGCTCAACAAAAGAAAATTGAAATTGGGGACAAGTTAGCAGGAAGACACGGAAACAAGGGTGTTATATCTGCTGTTGTACCGGCTATAGATATGCCCGTTCTACCGGACGGATCATCGGTTGACATTATCTTTTCTTCGGAAGCGGTTTTAAAAAGAATGAATGTTGGTCAGATACTTGAGACATCTTTAGGTGCTGTTGGTAAAAAACTTGGTAAGTTTTATGAAATACCCGCGCTTCAGAGAATACCCGAAGAAAAATTGATAGAAGAATTTAAAAAAGCAGGTTACCCGGTAAGTGGAAAAATGAAATTGATAGATGGCAGAACCGGAGAGTATTACCACAACGAAATTGTTGTCGGCGATGCTTATATTTTGAAATTAGTACACATGTCCGAGGAGAAAATTCACGCAAGATCAACAGGTCCTTATTCATTGATAAACCAACAACCTTTGGGAGGAAAAGCGCAGTTCGGGGGACAGAGATTTGGAGAAATGGAAGTTTGGGCTTTAGAAGCTTATGGAGCTGCTCACACATTGCAGGAAATGTTAACTATAAAATCAGATGATATGTTAGGAAGAGTTCAGGCTTTTAGCGCTCTAATCCAAGGTAACAAAATACCGGGATCAACAGTGCCTGAAACTTTCAAATTGTTAGCTAGAAAACTGAACGGTTTGGGATTAGGTTTAGAGGCTTATTCTGCTGAATCTTCGGAGCAGGAAGATGATTCCGAATTGGAAAATCAAGGTTCCATTGAAAATGATAAAGACAAAGATAAAATAATTGACGAGATTTCCGAAATTAGTGTGGTTGACGAGGCTTCAATTGAAAAAGAGGGAATGTTAGAAGTTGAGGAGGATGTTTCTAAGGAGGAAGAAATTTCATAAAAGGATAAACTATGAGAGATATTACAAAACTAAAAGATTTTGATGCATTAAGAATTTACTTGGCTTCAACAGAAGATTTGTTGAGTTGGTCTTATGGAGAAGTAACAAAACCAGAAACAATAAATTACAGAACATTTAAATCCGAAAGAGACGGTCTTTTTGATGAAAGAATATTCGGACCTGCTAAAAACTATGAATGTTATTGCGGCAAATACAAGGGTATAAGGTATAAAGGAGTTATTTGCGATAAATGCGGTGTTGAAGTTACTCATAATAGAGTAAGAAGAGAAAGAATGGGTCATATAAAATTAGCATCACCTATAGCACACGTCTGGTTTTTCAAAGGTATACCCTCAAAAATGGCGTTACTTTTAGATCTTACTCCTAGAAATGTCGAGTCCGTGATTTATTTCGCATCATTTATCGTTACGGAAATTGATGAGAAGAATAAAGCAAAAGCTATATCTCAGATTGGCAAGGACTTAGAAATTACAAAAGCAACTCTTCAGAAAGAAATGGAAGATCAGGTAAGAGATTTGAATAAGGAGATAGAGAAAATATTAAAATCAGACGATGAAATGAGAGCAAAAGAAGAGGAATTAAAGATTAGACAGCAAATTCAAAAGATATCAAGTTCCTATGACAAAAAAATTGAGGAACAAGAAAAGAAATTTAAACTAATTCAAAAAAAGATTGAAAGTGTTGAGCTTAACTCTGTTATTTCAGAAAACGAATACATAACACTGATATCCTATTTGGATAAATTTTGTAAATTGGATATTGGAGCAGATGCTCTAAAAGTAATTTTGGATAGACTAGATTTGAATATTTTGTCTGAGCAACTAAGAGAGCAGATGGAAAAAGCAAAGGGACAAAAAGCTCAAAAAATAGCCAAAAGGTTGGTAATTGTTGAGCAGTTTAGAAAATCAGGTGTGAATCCCGGGAGAATGATTATGGAAGTTATACCGGTTATTCCACCGGACTTAAGACCTATGGTGCAGTTGGATGGTGGAAGATTTGCTACTTCAGATTTGAACGACTTGTACAGAAGATTGATAAACAGAAACAATAGATTGAAGAGACTCCTGGATCTTGGGGCGCCGGAAATTATTGTTAGAAATGAAAAAAGGATGCTTCAAGAATCTGTTGACGCTCTTTTTGATTCTTCCAAGAGAAAGAAGAAAGCAAGATCAAACGCCAGAGGTAAAGAATTAAGATCTTTGGCTGATATGATTAAAGGAAAACAAGGTATTTTCAGATTAAATCTTTTGGGTAAAAGAGTCGATTACTCCGGTAGGGGCGTTATTATAAATGGTCCCGAGTTGAAGTTAGATGAGTGTGGTATTCCAAAGGAAATGGCGTTAGAGCTTTTCAAACCTATGGTTTTGAGAGAGATACTAGCTAGAGGGTATGCCCCTAACGTTAAAAGCGCAAAATTTTATCTTGATACCAGAGTACCTGAAGTTTGGGATATTTTAGAAGAAGTAGTTGAGGGTCATCCTGTATTCTTAAACAGAGCCCCAACTCTCTGGAGATTAGGAATTCAGGCTTTTTATCCAAAGTTAGTTGAAGGCAATGCTATAAAACTGCACTTGTGTGTTTGTAAAGGTTTTAATGCTGACTTTGATGGAGATCAGATGGCAGTTCATGTTCCTCTTACTGACGAAGCAATAAAAGAAGCCAAAGAAGTAATGATTTCAACAAATAATTTACTTAATCCTTCTAACGGATCTCCTATTTCTATTCCTGCAAATATTATGCTTTTTGGTGTCTATTACATAACTTCAATAGACGAAAAACTTCCTAAGTTAGACAGAGTGTTCTCGGGAGAAACGGAGCTAATGTATGCGATGGAAGTTAAGAGAGAAATTGATCTTAGACAGTTATCAAAAGTAATGGTCGGAAAAAATATTATTGAAACAACTATCGGAAGAATTATTTTTAATAAATCACTTCCGGAAAACTACGGATTTATAAATGAAGCCATGGATAAGAAAAGAGTTACTGATTTACTAACAAAAGTTTTAAAAGAAGAGCCAAATGAAGTTGCTGTAAAACTCATTGATGATATAAAAGATATTGGGTTGAAGTACGGAACAATTTGCGGACAATCAGTCTCTTTGGCAGATATCGAAATACCTAAAGAAAGAGATGCCATGATAAATGAAGGCAAGAAATTGGTTATGGAAGTTGACGGATATTATAAGAGAGGTCTTATTACAAAGGCAGAGGTAAGAAAACAGAAGGAAGATATTTGGAGCAAGATAATCGGTGATTTAGACAATGTTGTTTGGGACAATCTTCCCAGCGATAATCCTGTTAAGATACTTGTCAAATCAGGCTCTACAAAAGCTTCCAGAGACCAGGTCAAACAACTAGCCGGTATGAAAGGTCTTATTTCAGATCCTACAGGAAAGATAGTTGAAATACCTATTTTCGGTAATTTTAAGATAGGTCTTTCAGCTTTAGAATATTTTGTCGGATCCAGAGGTGCTAGAAAAGGTCTTGTTGATAAGGGTTTAAAGACTGCTGATGCAGGATATTTGACTAGAAGATTAGTGGATGTTTGTCAGGATGTTATTGTGAGAGAAGAAGACTGTGGTACTGAAGACGGCAGAGAGATGATTGTTGGTAAAGGAACCTTATTACAAACATTCTCTGATAGAGTTGTGGGTAGGATTTTGGCAAAAGATGTAAAAGATGGTAAGAAAGTTGTAGTTAAATCAGGAACTTTCTTAACTGAAGATGACGTTAAAGAGATAGAAAAAGCTGGGGTTGAAAAAATAATCATAAGATCTCCCATGCACTGTGAGACAAGAAGAGGAATTTGTGCAAAATGTTACGGTGCTGATCTAATGACCGGAAAAATGGTAAAGGTTGGTACCGCCGTAGGTGTCGCAGCCGCTCAATCAATTGGAGAGCCCGGAACTCAGCTTACCATGAAAACTTTCCACTCAGGAGGTATTGTTGGAAAAGATATTACTCAAGGTTTGCCAAGAGTTG
>CAZGPL010000025.1:3896-7144 GCA_964527375.1 uncultured Candidatus Saccharibacteria bacterium | reverse complement strand
TTATACTCCAAAACGTCATGAAAAAAGATATTCATCCAAAATTGAATAAAGAATGCGTAGTTACATGCGCTTGTGGTAACACCTTCACAACAATGTCTACCCTACCTTCTATTACGGTGGAAATATGTAGTGCGTGCCATCCCTTTTACACAGGACAAGCTAAATTTGTTGATACAGAGGGAAGAATTGAAAAGTTTTCAAAAAGATTAAAGATTGCGGAAGAAAAAAAGAAAGAAGCAAAAAATCTAAGAGCTACCAAAAAATCAAAAGCAAAAGGTTCTGAGGAATACAAAGAAGTGTCTTTAAAAGAAATGTTGCAAAAAGCAAAAGCCGAGGAAGAAAAAGCTAAAAAAGAAGATCAAGAGTAGATAATTTCCCGTATATCCCCTATCATTTCTATAGTTGTAGCTATATTTGTATAAAAATGAATCAAGATTATCTAAAAAACGAGATTGAAAAAATTCAAGAAGAAATAGATTTAAATATAAAAGCTCTTGAAATAGAGCAGGATGTAGATATGAAAAAAATGATAGAAGAGGAAATTTCAAATCTTCATAAACAAAGGGTCGATTTGGAAAATTCTTCTTTTGTTAATTCTAACGGTAATTATGAATCAAAAAGCGAAGAAGTCACAGATGGTCCTGTTAGTATCGACCAAAACACAGTTATTTTGGAGATAAGATCGGGCGCCGGTGGTGATGAGGCAGGTATATTCGCTCACGACCTTTATAGAATGTACTCAAGATACGGTGAAAAAGCAAAATGGAAAGTAACTGAGGACTATGTTAACGAAAATGAGGCCGGGGGGATAAAAACTTTAATATGCGAGATAAAAGGCTTAGGGGTCTACGACCTTCTGAAATACGAATCCGGAGTTCACAGAGTCCAAAGAGTTCCTGTAACTGAATCGGCAGGAAGAATTCACACATCTACGGCAACTGTGGCGGTTTTACCAAAAATTAAAAAAATTGACATCGAGATAAAACCCGATGACTTGAAGTGGGATTTTTTCAGAAGTGGCGGAAAAGGAGGACAAAATGTGAACAAAGTGTCGACAGCAGTTAGATTGACGCACATTCCTACTGACACCGTTGTTGAATGCCAGGAAGAAAGGTTTCAGGGAAAGAACCGAGAAAAAGCTCTAGCTATACTCCATGCAAAGCTTTATAACCAAATGAAAGAACAAAGTGTAAAAAACATAACCGACCTAAGATCGTCACAGGTAGGAACAGCGGATAGAAGTGAAAAAATAAGAACCTACAACTTTCCACAAGATAGAATTACTGACCATAGAATAAATAAAACGTGGCACAGCATGGACAGGGTAATGAACGGTGAAATAGAAAATATATTAAAAGAAACAAATGAAGAGATGTTAAAATTAGACAAATCTAATGAGTAAAACCAACTAATTCTTACAGGACTTCAAAAATTAAAAATCTGTTGGCATTTCTTCAATAGTTGCATTAATTTTCATTTCTTTACCATCTCTATCAACGGTGAGGACGACTTTATCCCCTACTTTAAGCTTGCTAATTATTTTAGCCAAAGTGTTTTCCCCTGTTATACTTTCCTCGTTAATTTTCGTTATTATATCTGCTCTCTCTAAACCAGCCTCCTCCGCAGGGGAATCTTTAACAACGGTGGATACATAAGCCCCCTCAGGCATATCTCTTAATTCCGATATTTCTTTTGTTACTATGACATAGGAAATTCCCAGATAAGGTCGGACTATTTTACCTTTTTCCATAAATGAAGCTAATATAGGCTTTACAATATTTACGGGAATAGCAAAACCGATATTTTCAGCACCGAAAGTTGTAGCAACATTTACACCTATAACCTGTCCCGATGAATTCAAAAGAGGACCACCGGAATTACCTGGATTTAGTGCCGCATCAGTCTGTATAACATCCTCGTAAGTCTTTTGTTGACCAAATCCTGATGAAGCCTGTACTTCTCTCGCGGTTCCCGAGATCACACCTACTGTGACAGTATTATCGTATTTCCCAAGAGCATTTCCTATTGCTATTGCCCTCTGCCCTACTTTTAATGAATCAGAATCTCCGAATTCAACTGTCGGTAAATTCCTTGCTGTTATTTCCAAAATCGCGATGTCGGAATAATTATCTAAGTGGATTTTATCTACTGTGTAAGTGGTACCATCTTTCAACACAACCGAATATTCACCTCTAGAATCATTAACAACATGGCTGTTAGTTATGACCAAACCATTGGAATCCACTATAAATCCTGTACCTATTCCTGATTCATAAGTATCCGTATAACCTGAGAAGAAATCAAAATCAACAGTCTTTACTACTACCGAAACAACAGAAGGTGAAACTTTTTCTATAACGTCAATAGTTTCGGACTCCTCTTCAACTATTCTCTGCCCTACTATTTCTTTAGGACCCTCATATCTTGCTGCACCATTCTTCTTAAACCAGGAAATATTTCCAAATTTATCTGCAAAAAAAGATGAACTTTTATTTTTCAACATTTCCCAATTAAATTTTAAAACGGGATAAAAAATGACCGCGAAAAAAATAATTAAGAGAATAAGTATGATTCTTCTTTTGTTTTTTGACATATTAAAACGGATTATAAATATCTTAAAAATCTTTTGCAAGTTCTAAAGCTTTATTCAATTGCGAGTCAAAATCATTATTCAAATCTTCATCGGTTATTTCAACCAAAATATCAGGCTCTAAACCATTTCCATGAACCCATTGTTTTTCGGGTGTAAGCCATTTTGCAATTGTGATGTGAAGACCGGAACCATCCTCGAAATCTCTGGAATCTTGAATTGTACCTTTACCAAAAGATTTAACTCCAATTAATTTTGCAGAAACATTATCCCTAAGTGCGGCAGCAAGAATTTCTGATGCTGAGGCACTACCTTGATCTATTAAGACAAAAACCGCAGGAATATCTTTAAATACCCCAACTTTTGTGGTGCTAAACGGGATTTGATCGCCTGTAGATGTTTCTTCAAATAAAACAGGCTTTCCTCTGTAAAAATCTTCTGCAATGTGAACTGCGGACTCAAGATAACCTCCCGGGTTACCTCTTACATCTATAATAACAGCATCAAGTTCTGACATTTTCACATTCAATTCTGATACCGATTTGTCCCATTCTTTATTTGTATCAGTCCCAAACCTACTTATTCTAATATACGCTGTACCATCTCCTTTATCTTCCCAAGTTACACTGGAGACAGTTATAACACCTCTTGTAATAGT
>CAZGPL010000025.1:0-3796 GCA_964527375.1 uncultured Candidatus Saccharibacteria bacterium | reverse complement strand
ACCATACCTGAAATTGCTCCGTATATCATATCTTGAGGATTTATAGGTCTTTCTAAATATGTGGAATTTAAAATGTCCCAAACTTCCCAAAATAGCGCAAAATCTACCTCACCGTCAGCTGGGTATCTGTTGGTTACTTCAATTTTAGGAGGATTTTTCCTTACTTCAAACAGAAAGCCTCTTTTACCAAAATAGTAACCGCCATAAAAAAATCCAACGGCAATCAAAAAGGTTATTAAAATTCTCTGAAATTTTTGAAATTTCATAACGATTATTCTACTATGAGAAAGTTAGGCAGTCTAATTTCTACAGACTTATCTTCTAACCCGAACTTAACAAATATACTAGATTCATTTACTCTGTCAACAGTTCCCGCCCATCCGAAATAGGGTTCTTGAAGTACTTGAACTTTCATATTAGGTTCAATCTCTTTTACCAAATCAAGCACCTGAGTGCTTGAGTCACCTGTACTTGTTGCAATAGTAGTAACCCCAGACAAATCTTCAAATTTGACAGGAACTCTCAATATATTTTTCTCACTTTCAAAAAAAACGTATCTATAAGAAACAGAGCTGAGAAATTTGTATATCTCCTCCGGAGTTTTTATTTTTCCAAAACCCGAAAATATACCTAGTGAAAATTTGTGTTTTTTTGCAAAATCAAAAACATTGCTATGACAACTACCCGATATTATTGCGGAAGCGCCCATCTCATAAGCTCTTTCAACTACATCCAACCCAACATGATGGCCGATGTAAATGATTTTTCCTTTTACGCCCTTCACAAAATTTTCAAGATAAGATTTTTTTAAAACATCCGAAGGATTAGGAAAAACAACCAATTCTCCGGATATGTGTTTTCCTACACTGTAGGCAAATAAAACATCCTTAGTTTGAGTTTGTATTAACGCTGATTTTTTCTCATAAACATTTTTAACATTTCCCCATACTCCGGATAATAATGGGTACTCCTTTTCATTTTCTCTAAAAATATATTCCCCACTTGAAGTCTCTATCAAATCTCCATCAAAAGGAGTAAATATTTTTTCTCTCTTTACTTTCCCAAGGAGAGAGTTTGCATAATAAAACTTTTTGTCATTTTTAAAATTGTTTGGTTTAAATTCTTTGGGATATTTTATTTCGTTCTGGGAAAACCGACACTCTCCTAAACGAGTAAAGGGCTCAACAAAATCCCCAACACCAACTCTCCAGTGTCCCTCAACCGGAAAAACCCTTTCTATCAAACAGCTTTTATTTTCTTTTATCCTTCTTACTACAGGTACAAGCATATCATTTATTTTTTAAAACATTCGTAAATTGTTTTAAACAATCATTAAAAATTTTTACATCAGAATACAAACTGTTATCTCCAACCCTAGTATCAAAAACTACGCCAACATTTCCGCCTGTGGTTCTAATATCAATGGTTCCTAAAACATGACTCTTTATGGAAAGTTTTGCAGGATTATCTAATCTTAAAGGCAAGACAAAAATCTTATTGTCTTCGATTTCAATAAACTGATCATTACCGATCCCGGTGCTAAGTAGACACTCCGTAGAACCTCCCGTTCTTATGAAAGTACCAACATTTTCTAGACCGTTCTGAAAATCAGGTGTTAAATCTCTATCATACATTTGCATAGTTTTAAAAATCGGGTAAAAATTATTTCTATCAAGATGGATATCAAAAATCCCATGTCCTCTGAGAGAATCTAAAATTAAGATGTAGTTTAACTCTTCGTTTAAAATATCTTGAGAAAATCTGCCACCCGTAAATACCAATTTCCTTCCGGACTCAAACCTGAATTTTTCGGGTATTTTTTTGACAATTTCCTCATCAGCATTTGTTTGAGATGACATATCTTGAGAAACCACATGAGGAAATACACTTAAATTTGCAATATGGTCAAGTTCTTCAAGACTTGCCTCTTTAATTTTTAGTCTTTCTTCACAATTTGTACGAGCGCTAATAACGCCTTTGGTTATAAAGGAACAACCATTAATAAAAACAGGTATGAAGTCTTCGGAGTTTTCTATTATGTCAACTATTCCAACAGAGAATTTAGTCTTGATACCAATGTCCGGGGGATCCATAAAACCGCAAATTAAAATATCACAGGTAGATGGTTTTATTCCCCTATCAGTCAAAACCTTTTCTATTAGATATTTACAGAATTCTTTTCGAGTACATTGATTGGATAGAATACCTTTAGAATAAACATAGGGAAACTTAATTATTTCGGCGCTCTTCTTTCCTTTTTGAACATAAAAGGTCGCACCGGAAACATCAAAATGGGCAGCTAATAATGACATGAGTATATGATATCAATCACTAAAGCGCATGTCTATCTGTATATGGTAAAAGACCCATGTATCTTGCCTTTTTAATCTCAACAGCTAAAAGTCTTTGATTTTTTGCTGTTAATCCGCTGTATTTCTGAGGGAGAATTTTACCTCTTTCGTTTATAAATCTTCTCAATACAAGAACTTCTTTATAATCCGGCTTGGTACCGGTATCAGTGAAATAACAGGACTTGGCTACGGGAGCCTTTCTTTCTCTTCTAGGTTTTTTATCTTTTTTTATCGGCATTTTTTTAACTTTTAAACTATTTTTAATCTTCCGAACACAGATTCGTTTTAAATCAAACCCCTGTTCGGACTATCAATTAGGCCTTTTGTGCCCACCGAAGCTTTAGCGTAGGTGGGCACAAAGACTTTAATACGACTTAAGCTTCCTCCCCCGTTCCTGCGTCTAAATCTCCAAGATCCAGATCCCCAAGGTCATCCAAATTTATTTCTTCTTCAGGACCAATTTCCTCGGATCCATGAAATTCAGCATCCTCTATCTCATCCTCAGATCCTTCCCCAACTTTTTTAGGGGTTAATATTATCATATCGTCGATAATAATTTCGGTTTTATATCTCTTCTTACCGTCATCTCCAACCCAATCTCTGGTTTGAAGTCTTCCTTCCACAAAAACCTTTATACCTTTTTTTAGTAATTGCCCGCAAATTTCTGCGAGTTTGTTCCAAGCAACTACATTGTGAAAATCAACTGATTGCTTTTTTTCACCCTGTGTAACCCACTCTCTGTTAGTGGCTATTACAAAACTTGCTACTGCATTCCCTTGAGGAGTGTATCTCATCTCAGGATCTCTTGTGAGGTTACCTATCAGCATTACTTTGTTTAGATTTCTTGATGCCATAGTGTCTCCTTGTTTCCTTCGCTCATTTTTGAGCTGTAAATAGATACCTTACTAAACCATTTAAGGGGTTTAGTTTTTCTTTTAATTTTTTAACGTTTGATGGATTAAATTCAAAATTGAAAACATCATAAAATCCCTCTGAACTGTGATTTATCTCATAGGCAAATTTTCTTCTTCCCCAAAAATCATTTTTCACTTCTTTTCCTTCCATAGATTCAATTATCTCTTTTATTTTCTTGGAAAGTTCTTTAGCGCCTTCTTCCCCAAGGTCATTTTTATAAATTGTCATTATCTCGTATTTCATATGTCTGTGTTTAAAACTACAGTCAAATTATATATTTAAAATTGTAGCTGTCTATACTCATTAGTCTATTTTAAATAGACTTTTAAGTAGTGACTTGGAAATGTTATCAAAAATGGGAAAAAAGGCAAGTGGTATAATAAAAAACAAATGATAATTGTATTTGATAAAAAAGCAAATAAGGAAGAAATTGATAAGGTTACAGAGATATATGAAGGATACACAAAGGTTGTTGTTGACATAGAAAAAGGAACTTTATCAGCAGGAGGAGAATATCATATAGATTGTGA
>CAZGPL010000024.1:4632-7442 GCA_964527375.1 uncultured Candidatus Saccharibacteria bacterium | reverse complement strand
TTTTTTATAATAGGCCTGCTAGGTTACGGCTTGTATTACGCAATAGACGAGTACAGTTTACTAAAACAAATAGAATGTTTGTCAATTGGCAAAACCCCTATAAGTACTCAGGAATTGGGAATAACTTCTCACGAGTCTAAGGTTATATGTGCAGAACCAACAACAGATGGGGGGAAAGAATGTTATGACAGTATTGAATGCAAAAAAGCTTGTATACTAGATAAAAGCTCGGAGGGTTACGAGCATGCGGGAGATTTTATTTCTCAAAACGGAAACGACGTCAGAGGACATTGCCAAGAGTACAATGAATCAGCATGTTTTGTTGAAAGAAACAGAGGAGTTATAGTAATACACAAGTGTTCCTCTGAATAGTTTACTAAATGGATAAAAGAATTAAAGAACATAAAGAATTTATAGAAACGGAAATAGAGAAAGCTCAAAACTTTGAACACATTGACAGCATATCTAGATATCACAACTCTATGATGATTAATTTTCATAAAGAAAGATCCGCTCATTTGATTATAACTTTGTTTTTTGCTCTTTACTCTCTAATTTTCATAACACTTTATATTTTCTCTCAAATCTTTATATTACTTATACCTTGCGGGCTTTGCTTCACACTACTATTTTTTTATATCTTTCATTACTACGCACTTGAAAACGGAATACAGAGCCTATATGAAATAGAAAAAAAGATATATGAGAAATCTAATTCTCTAACTAGCTTATATCTGGAAAGATAAAAAGTTATTTCTCCTATTATCGGGTATAATCTCAACATGGAAAAATTATCATACTTAGCAACATTTCAGATGGAAGAATCAGGAATTATCAAGGATTCTCTCTCTTCTAAGATTAACGACATTGAATTTGAAATCGTAAGTGAATCTTTTTTGGTATTTAAAACCTCAAAGGATATAAAACAAGAAGATAAAATTAAAAATCTCTATATAGTTCTGAAAAAATTTGAAAATCTTAAAGGTACTTACTTTAAACCTATTTTTCAGTGGGCTGGAAGACATACATTTGAGAGTCTAAAAAAAATCAACGAAAACTTCGGATTCAAAACTTTCCGAATTATTCTTCAGGATAAAAATAAAATAATATCAGGTCACAGAAGAGCTATAAAATCCCTTGAGAAAAAAATTTCAGATGAATCAGAAATGAGGGTAGACAGAGTAAGTCCCCACACAGAAATTTGGATTACACACACAAAAGATAGTTACGGCTTTATTCTTTTTAAAATAAACTAGCTTTAAAAAGTGCTAAAATCATCAATTATGGTTAATTCCACAAAAAATAAAGGTATTTGGAATATTTTAAAAGAAGAAGAAAAAAGACAACTAGAAGGGTTGGAGCTTATCCCATCGGAAAATTATGTAAGTAAAAATGTTTTACAAGCACTTGGGACGGTTTTTACCAACAAATACTCAGAAGGGTATCCAAAAAAAAGGTATTATGGTGGGCAACAGAACACAGATAAAATCGAAGAGATATGTATAGATGAAGCTAAAAAACTTTTTAAATGTGATCACGCTAATGTCCAACCATATTCCGGAGCTCCGGCTAATTTAGCAGTATTTTCAGCATGGGCAGAACCGGGAGATACAATTTTGGGAATGAGTTTATCGCACGGAGGTCATTTAACACATGGAAGCCCATTAACTTTTGCATCAAAAATTTATCGCTTTGTTCATTATGAAATAAAAGATCTTGAAACAGGGGAAATAGACTACGACCAGATGAGGAAACTAGCTCAGGAGTATAAACCTAAAATCATAATAGCAGGATTTTCTTCTTACCCAAGAGAAATTGATTATGAAAAGGTTTCGTTAATTGCAAATGAGATTGGGGCCGTGGCTATGGCTGATATTTCTCACATAGCGGGCCTCGTGGCGGCAGGCGTGCTAAAAAACCCTTTTGATTACGGTTTCCATGTCTGTACTACAACAACTCATAAAACTCTACGAGGCCCGCGCGGTGGCTTAATACTTTCAAAGGGAGTGGTTTCAAACCCCACGAAAAATGTTGAAAAGACAATAGAGAATTTACCAACTTTAATTGATAGGGCAGTATTTCCCGGACTTCAAGGAGGCCCCCACATGAATACTATCTTAGCTAAAACGATAGCTTTTGATGAAGCTCTTAGACCTGATTTTAAAAAATATGCTCAACAAATTTTAAGGAATTCAAAGCAACTTGCAAATTCATTAATGGAAAAGGGCTTTAAACTAGTCACTAATGGGACAGATAACCATCTGATGGTAATTGATATGATTAAATCCTTTGGCATCAGCGGCGGTGAAGCTGAAAAAATATTTGATTCCGTAGGACTTACTACAAACAAAAATGTTATTCCAAACGATTCCAGAAAACCCTTTGACCCAAGCGGTATTAGGATTGGCACACCCGCAGTAACAACTAGAGGAATGAAAGAAAAGGATATGGAAATTATTGCCAATTGGATGTTTAAAGCAATTTTAAATCGAGATAGCCATGCTAATTTAAACAAAATACATGAAGAAGTCATTAAACATTGTAGAAAATTTCCCATTCCAAAATAAGATGAAAGTTATTCAAGAAATTCGAAAGGAGTTAAAACAAAAAGCAGATCCAAGAGCCAAATCCGGAGAATCGAGGTTTTTTAAAGAAAAAATAAAACACTACGGAATTAAGAACGAGGAGATTAAAAAAATGTCACGAAAATACTTTCAGATTGTTAAGTCCCTAAGCAAGAACGAAATATTTAAACTGTGTGAAGAACTTTTCAAATCAGGTTATATGGAAGAAGCTTTTATTGCCTCAAG
>CAZGPL010000024.1:1249-4532 GCA_964527375.1 uncultured Candidatus Saccharibacteria bacterium | reverse complement strand
TAAAAGTAGCTTCCAACAAACACGAAAAGAAAGTTTTTCGATATGTTTTAAAAAATAAATCTAAAATGCCAAGAACATCTCTCCGATACGCAATAGAAAAAATGCCCGAGCTTATGAAAAAAGAAGCTATGTCTAAGTGATATTACATTAGATTTTTTGTTATCATTAAGAAATGAGAGCAAAAATAATTGCAACAATAGGTCCGGCCTCAATGGAAAAAAATATCCTTGAACAACTAGTAAAGGCAGGAATAGATGTCATTAGAATCAATACATCTTACGGAGATGTGAATCAATATCAAACTATTTTAAAAAATCTTTCGGAAGTAGATCCAAATTCAAAAGTTAAAAAAATGTTAGATATAAAAAGTGAAGAGATACTTTCATTTTGTAACGAAAGTAAAATGGATTTCATCGCTGTATCTTTTGCAGAAACAAAGGAACAAATACTAAGTATAAAAAATAAGGTCCCGGAGTGCATCGTGATTTCAAAAATTGAATCTGTAAAAGGAGTTCAAAACTATGACGAAATTATAGATGTTTCTGACGGAGTTATGGTGGCCAGAGGTGATTTAAGTAGAGCAGTTACAATAGAAAAGGTACCACCACTTCAAAAAAAATTTACTCGTATAGCTCTTTCCAAAAACAAATTTGTTATAGCCGCCACAGAGATGCTACTTTCGATGACTGAAAAACCATATCCAACCAACGCAGAAGTTTCAGATGTAGCAAATGCCGTTTTTGATGGTGTTGATGCTGTGATGCTTTCAGAAGAAACAGCAATAGGTAAGTTCCCTGTAGAAACTGTCCTTATGATGGAAAAAATAATTGAAGAGGCTGAGAAACCTTTATAGAAAATAAAAAATCTAGCTTTGCAGAGCTAACATTCTTTCCTTAGTATTTTTTCTTTTATAATAAAAGACTTTCACTATTTCGGTAGATATAAAATACCCAGCTATTACAACAGCTATTATCAATAAATTATTTAAACTAGGAACAACAAAGCCAAAGGCTCTGGCCCCAAATGGTATGAAAGTTACTAAAATAGTACTCAAAGCCGCCACAGATGTAAGTATTAAAATTGTTTTAGAGGGTTTTGACTTTGCTTTGAAAATTGGCAATTTTGTCCTGATTGAATAAAGAAGAACTAACTCCGTCAATATACTTTCAATGAACCAACCTGTTCTTAAGGTCTCCGGACTGCTTCTAAAAAACAAAGCGAATATCAATAAATCAAAGACCGTACTCACTATCCCAAGAAAAGTAGCCATAATTACAATCTCAGAATTATTGTAGGAGCAGGGTTTTCTTATTTCTACGTCATCTACATTATCAGTAGCTATAGCTATCATAGGAAAATCTGAAAGCAAATTTACTAAAAGTATTTGAATAGGAAGCATCGGCAAGTAGTCTACTAATAACGAAGCAAAGGCAACAGCATAAAAATTACCAAAATTAGCAGACAGTGTTGCTTTAATATATTTTGATGTATTTACAAATGTTTTTCTGCCTTGTTCTATTCCGTCAATAATAACTTTTAAATCTTGCTGAAAAAGAATTATATCTGCAGCCTCTCGAGCTACATCAGAAGCGTGATCTACCACTATTGCTACATTAGCAAGTTTTAATGCAGGAGCATCATTTATACCATCCCCTAGGTAACCAACGGTAAATTTTTTTTGGAGTATTTCTATTATCTGATACTTTTGTTCCGGTGAGACTCTGGCAAAAACAACCCCATTTTCAATAGCGTGTATTTTTTCTTTGTAGGACATTTTTTCTAAATCAAAACCAGAAACTACATCTCTTGGAGTCTGGGCAATACCAACATCATAAGCAACAGCACCTGCTACCTCCACACTATCTCCCGTGATTATTTTTATTTTAACTCCAAGCTTTTTAGCCTTATCAACTGCAATTTTTGTACTTGACTTTATAGGATCTGAAAAGGAAATAAGGCCTATAAGTTTTAAATCTTTCTCTTCGTCTATAACATCATAATCATCTCCTTCAAAATCTCTAACAGCGATAGCAATAACTCTTCTACCTAATTTTCCCTGTTCAAGTACCCAAGAAATAATTTCATCTCCCTCTTCTTTTGAAATATTTTTAACATATGGAAGAACATTTTCCTGAGCCCCCCTTACAATAATTAATCTCTCGGAATCAACATCAACTAAGACACTGTTCCTTCTTCTGACGGGATTAAATGGATTTTCACTCAACCTCTTAACTTTCTTTGCTTTGTTAAGTTCCATTTTACCAATTCTTTCAAATATTGCCGTATCGAAAGAATTGTTAGCTGTTCTTTTCATAGTAGAGAAATCTGATGCCAGAGCAGAATAATATAAAAGGTCGTCTTCATTTTTTGAAAATACGTCCGCTACCGAAAGACTATTTTTAGTCAAAGTCCCTGTCTTGTCACTACAAAGTATTTCGATACTTCCAAGGTCTTCTATGGCAGATAATCTTTTTGCAATGACTTTCTTTTTTGCTAACTTTAAGGCTCCTTGAGTGAGAGAGAAAGTTGTTACTAAAGGCAATGCTTCAGGAATAACACCTACAGCCAAAGCAATTGAAAAAAGTGCAAGGCTTGGAATTGAGACAGCAGAGCCTTTAATGAACAAATTTGCCAAAAAAACTACCACCAAAGTTATAGAGGTCAGTATCAATATAAATTTGCTAAATTTATTAATGTGTTTTTCAAGACCACTTGAACCTGAAGTCTGAACTGTCAATTTAGCAATTTTTCCGATTTCAGTGCTTTTTCCTGTAAAAATCACAATACCGACTGCGTTACCTTCCGAAACTGTTGTACCCATAAAGGCTATATTTTTTGCTTTATACAATTGGGTCTCCTTTGTGGGCATGGGCTGAGAATTTTTTTGAACAGGAACTGATTCACCGGTTAAAGATGACTCATCAATAAAGAAATTATCATCTTTAAACAATCTAATATCTGCAGGTACTATGTCCCCAACCTCCAAAGAAACTATATCCCCAGGTACTATCTCGGTGGACGGGATGTATTGGATATTTCCAGCTCTTAAAACTTTTACTTTATTGGGAACAAATTTTTTTAAGTATTTCAAAGCTCTTTCGGATTTGTACTCTTGATAAAAACCTAACGTAGTATTTATGAAAACAAATAAAAGTATCATGTACCCGTCAAAATTATTTTTTAACACAAATGCTATTATTGAGGCGACAATTAAAAGATAAATAAAAGCAGATTTAAATTGTCTTTTTAAAATGTCTATCCAAGTGGTTCCTTTTAGTTCCAA
>CAZGPL010000024.1:0-1149 GCA_964527375.1 uncultured Candidatus Saccharibacteria bacterium | reverse complement strand
GGCTGAGCCCTGAAAAATCATAAGGTAGAGTAGTTCAGATGCATTGCTTTTCTGGTTCTTTCCAATGTATCCTTTGCTATAACTCGAGCAAATAAAGTGCCATCATCAAGATATGTTTTTACATCGTCTTTTTCATGCTCAATCCTTTTTTCCCTTATCGGTTTTAGGAAATTCTGTAAGGCAATATTTAACTTATCTTTTACTTCAATATCTCCGACGGTACCTTTTACATACCTCTCTTTAAGGTCCAAAATCTCTTCTTTGTTTGGATTGAAAGCATCGTGATAAATAAAAACGGGATTTCCCTCAACAGTACCGGGATCATTTGGATGAATTCTATTTGGGTCGGTAAACATACTTTTGACCATTTTTTCTATTGTTGATTCATCGTCTTTTAAATATATTGCGTTATTTAAGGATTTTGACATTTTTGCCTGACCGTCGGTCCCAACTAAACGCGCAATGTCACCAACAAGCGGGGCGCATTCAACAAAAGTGGGGGAGTAAATCCTGTTAAAAGCAGACACGATGTTATTTGTATCTCTTAAATGCGGAATTTGATCCTCCCCTACAGGAACAAGCACGGGCTGTTGTGTAATGTTGGGGTTAGGTGATGCAAAAAGAATATCAGCCGCCTGGCTAACCGGGTAATACATAAATCCCGTAGAAATATTTTTTCCAAGTTGCCTCATCTCAGTCTGAATGGTTGGATTGCTTTGCATCCATGTGAAAGGAGTTACCATAGAAAGATAAGTTGTTAATTCTGTTAGTTCGGGGATACCGCTTTGTAAAATAAAATGAACATTCGGTTTTGAAGGATCTAAACCAACAGCTAAGAAATCCAAAACTACCTCTCTAACAGAATTCTCAATAAGCTCCGGGTTGTCCGCGTGTGTAGTTAAAGCCTGAATGTCGGCAACCATAAAAAAACATTCGTAATCATCCTGAAGTTTCACCCAATTTTTTAATGCACCGACATAATGACCAAGATGCAAAGGTCCCGTAGGCCTTATTCCGGTCATTAAGATTTTATTTTTTATCTGTGTGTCTTCTGTCATATTAAAATAATACACTAAAGATCGGGGGTGTTGAAATTTGGCACCGGCGAGAGGACTCGAACCTCTAACCAACGGTTTTGGAGACCGCTAC
>CAZGPL010000023.1:0-7762 GCA_964527375.1 uncultured Candidatus Saccharibacteria bacterium | reverse complement strand
GCTGATGTTTTGGTAATAAACTCCTGTTCGGTGAGACAAAAAAGTGAGGATAAGGTTTATGGTATAGGGAAGATGATTAAGAATTGTAAAAACAGAAAAGCTAGGGTGGTTTTGACAGGCTGTATGGTGGGTAGTGTTATGGGAGATAGAAAAAGACTCTCAAAAAAAGAACTTATAGAAAAAACAAAAAATTTTGATGCTTATTTTGCGCCCAGTGACATTTCGAGTTTTTTGGATATTTTGGTGGAACTTGGGATTATAGACAAAAAAGATACCGATAAAAAAATAGAGTTTGAAAGAAGGCAGAAAGATAAAAATCACGCATATGTAAATGTATCTTATGGTTGTGATAATTTTTGTTCATATTGCGTTGTTCCTTATTCCCGTGGTTGTGAAATATCCCGTACCGAAAAAGAAATTTTAGATGAGATAAGGTGTCTAATCAAAAAAGGAGTTTTTGAATTTACTTTGTGCGGTCAAAACGTCAATTCTTGGGGTTTGGATAGAGAAACTAAATTTAAAATTAGGTCCGGTGGTTATAACTTGGACCAAAAGGGAAAAATTTCTAAACTACCTTTTACATCCCTGCTTGAAAAAGTTCACAAGATAGAAAGTGTAAAAAAAATAGATTTTATTTCTTCCAACCCTTTTGATTTCACTAATGACCTTATCGAAGTATTAAAATTACCTAAGATCTCAAATTATGTTCATATTGCAGTTCAATCAGGAAACAACGAAATTTTAAAAGCCATGAATAGGAGACACACCGCAGAGGAGTTTGTTGATTTGATAGATAGGATTAGAAAAATAAGACCAGGAATGGAGATTGGGACCGATATAATTGTAGGTTTCCCCGGAGAAACAAAAAAACAATTTATGGATACCGTTAACATGCTTAAAAAAATTGGATTTTCAGTTGCGTTTATATCAATGTATTCTCCAAGAAAAGGTACCTATGCCCAACTTCATCTAAAAGATAGCGTTACTTTAAAAGAAAAGAAGTGGAGACATATGTATTTATCAAAAGTTTGGAAAATAAGTAAACCTTCGGGCGGGGGAAAGATATTTCGAACAAGATGGGAAGGAAGTGATTAATATTGGTTTTATGAAGAGTAAGGAATTAGGAAAAAATATCTTTATAATTTTAGGGCCTACATCTTCAGGAAAAACTTCTTTGGCTTTGGATATGTGCAAAAGATTTAATGGGGAGATAGTTTCAGCAGATTCTAGACAGGTTTTTAAATTTATGGATATTGGTACGGGAAAAGTTCCTGTGAGATCAAAAATAAAAATAGAGAGGGTGGATAAGTTTTGGATATTAGATGGAATAAAGGTTTGGGGATATGACCTTACAACCCCGGACCAATATTTTTCGGGATATGATTTTGCTAATTTTAGTTTAACAAAAGCTCGGGAAATAATTGAAGACGGAAAAAATGTTTTTTTAGTGGGTGGTACCGGATTCTACATTGACCTTTTTACAGGGAAAATGAAACCTTCCAAAGTTAAACCTGATTTGGAGTTTAGAAAATCTCTTGAGATACTTTCTCTTTCCGAGCTTCAGTCTAAATTGAAAAGTTTAAATTCCAAAGCCTTTGCTAAGATTGATCAAAAAAATAAAGTGCGTCTGATAAGAGCAGTTGAAAAAGAATTATCAGTTGATACAAATGAAGAATCACTCCCTTATTTGGGGGGATTCAATTTTATACATTTTGGTCTTTCCGCACCTAAGGAATTTTTTTATAAAAGGGCTGATAGTTGGGTAGAGGAAATTTGGAACAATGGTTTGGTTAATGAGGTAACCTCTCTTTTAGATAGAGGATATGGGGAATCGACAAAAATTCGGGGTTTGGTTTATAAAACCGTCCTGGACTTATTGGATAAAAAAATATCAGAAAATGATGCTATTCAAAGGATAAAATTTGATATTCACGCTTATATTAGGAGACAACTTACATGGTTCAAAAAGAATAAAAAAATAGAGTGGGTGGATATTTCTAAAGACGATTTTAAAGAAATAATATACAATAAAATAAAGGAGAAAATTTAAATGGATAAACAAATAGTTATATCGATAAAAACTGTATTTTTGACCCTTCTGTTACTTTTAGGTTTTTATGTGGTTTATAGACTAGGATCAATCATAGGTATATTACTTTTATCCACTCTTTTGGTAGTTTCCATGGAAGCCTCTGTCAAATATTTTATGAGAATGATTCTTTTTAATAAGAGAGTTTCCAGAGGATTGGCCGTTCTTATTTCGTATTCGCTATTGGTTTTGGTAATTCTGATTGTCCTTACTTTTGTTGTTCCCCCCTTAGTAATAGAGATACAAAAAATGATAGTTGGTTTGCCTACAATGATATCCAATATTAAAACACCTCCGGAATGGGGTGTTTCTATGTCAGATATTTTACCCGAGACTTCTAAGATATCTTCTGGAATTCTAACTGCTACCATGTCTGTTTTTTCCAATTTTGCTATGTTTTTAAGCGTTTTAGTAATATCCATTTACATGTCTTTGGATTGGGAGAATATTAAAAAAGGTTTTATCTCCCTTTTCCCAAAAAATGTTGAGGACACCGTAGATGAAACCATTGTTGAGATAGAAAAAAATGTTGGGTCTTGGATAAAGGGTCAATTGTTACTAATGTTTGTTATTGGTGTAACAAGTTTCATTGGATTGTCTATTTTGGGTGTGAGATATGCTGTTGGTTTGGGTTTATTAGCAGGAATATTTGAAGCTATTCCTAACGTAGGTCCTGTTTTATCTGCTGTAGTGGCTGGTTTAATAGGTTTTACCGATTCTCCTATAAAAGGTATCGGTGTTTTATCTCTTTTTATAGTTATCCAGCAACTGGAAAATAATTTTCTTGTCCCAAAAATTATGGGTAAGGTATCAGGTTTCAGACCGTTGGTGATACTTTTGGCACTTTTGGTCGGCGCTAATTTCTTTGGAATTATTGGGGCAATATGTGCGATTCCGATGACGATGATAATATCAACTATTTTGAAAAAGTTTCTTGGCTACGGAGAGTAATTTAGTACGGGAAGCCAATAAGCCAGATTCTGTTTTATCCGATCATCTATCTACGCCCCATCTTTGTACCTTGTCGAGCAGACTTAAAAGCGGTACGTTCGTGGGTTTCTGCAGGGTGGGATTGCCCGTTTCATTCTTTTTCCATGCTTAAGCTTACGGAAAAAGCTCGTCTCTGTTGCTCTCGGAAAATGTCAATTCATCTTCCGTTCTCATTAATTTTCGTTAATGAGAAACCAGCGATTACGCGTCGGAGGTTACCCTCCGTCCCCTTGCTCTGTGCAGTCTGGACTTTCCTCTCTTAAGCTTAGTTCACACTTCGTTTAAAAGCGATCAGTCGACTTCCCGTGCTTGTTATTTTACCACAAAATTACGTTTTAAATCCTATAGGTTTTAATTACATTGTAGGAGATATTTTAATGTATGCTAAAATATTCACATGTCTGAAGGACTAGATCCCGAAAAATATCATGTACTAACTCCGAAGAAAAAGAAGATAATCATACTTGTTCTTTTATTTGTTTTTCTTATACTTATTCCCGCTATCTCTTACGGTTATTACAAATTGGCTGTTTTCAGACCTTCCCAGACTTCAAAAGAGGCAAATTTCCGAATAAATAGCGGAGATAGCGTTTTTGAAATTGCAGAAATGTTATACGACAAAGAAGCCATAAACTCCGAATTCCTTTTTATACTCTACGTTTTTTTGAATAGATCCGACACAAATATCCAAGCCGGTTCTTACACGGTTCCCGCGGGGACAAATTTAGTTGAACTCGTCCAACATTTAAGTCATGGGAGAAATGATGTTTCTTTAACATTTTTGGAAGGTTGGAGAGTTGAACAATTTGCAATTTTAGCTTCTAAAAAACTTGAAAAAATTAACTACCAAAATTTCTTGGAAATTGCAGAACCTTTTGAAGGTTATCTTTTCCCCGATACGTATTTTTTTAATAAAGATATTGAAAAAGAAGAGTTACTAGAAACACTAACTGATAACTTTAATTCCAAGACTAGAGATATTCTTTCTGATGAAAATTTGAGCAAAGTTGGATTGACTAAAGAACAGGCGGTAATATTTGCCTCTATGGTGGAAAGGGAAGTTCGTGTGAAAGAGGATAGATCTGTTGTTGCAGGAATTTTAATAAAAAGGTGGAAGGAAGGTATGAAGTTAGATGTTGATGCCACAACCCAATATTCAGTTGCCAAGAAAAGACTTTGCAAAGGAGAAAACTACTGTGTTCCCAATTTGGAAGATATTTATGAGTTTCAATGGTGGCAAAATAACTTGACTAGAGAAGAGTTGGATACAGAACATCCTTACAACACCCGAGCTTTGGTTGGACTTCCCCCAACTCCAATATCAAGTGTGAGTCTGTCTTCTCTATCTTCTGTCATAAATTATGAAAGTACTCCTTATTATTTCTATCTGACTGATAAAGATGGGGTGACTCATTACGCAAAAAATATTACAGAACATAATCAAAACGTTGCTAAATACCTTTCTAATTAAATTGACCCGAACTATCTTTTAAGGCTTTAAAAACCAACTCCTTAGTGATTTCTACCCCGTGTAATTCAAGAATATTTTTATTAACGAAAATAGGGGAAGCGCTTTTTTTGCATATTTCCAAACCATCCTTAAAACTTATATTTATATCTAGAATTTTTTCTTTGTTTTTTATTGTTAGATAAGTGTAAAAAATACCTTCTGTGTGGCGATATATTTTTAGACATAAAATTGTGTATCCTATACCCTTGATAACCCTTATAAGGCTATCGTGTATGGATGGTGCAGATGTTTCCCTGCCAATTTCCAGTGGCAGAAGAATTTTGTCACTCTTGTTAAATAAATAGAAAGTAGAAAAATCCCTGTAAGGTACCTCTGTAATAAATTTCACCGGTTTATACATATTTTAAGATTTGGCCTTTCCGCTTTATTTCCCTTCTAACATAAAATTTTTGTCGTATAACTATTTAGACAAAGACTAAAATTTAATATTTTTATGTAGTTCATACTTTATTTCAATTATTTTATCCGAGTCTTTCTCGACTTATCATAGTAATGTATAATTACCTTAATTATGTCCAATCTGCTCAAAGACATTTACGATAAGGCCGAAGACATCAGAGGCAAAAAGCTTCTTTACACTCTTATTGCGACTTTTTTTGTGTTCGTAATTATTGGTGTTTCTATTGGATATCTTATATCACCTAAGTTAAGTGAAGATGAAAATGTTGATTCCACGGGTAACTATTCCGGAGAAATTAAAAAACCTGAAAAAATGGAAATAGAAGGTAGAGTGACCTATGTTAACCCTGATTTTTATCCCGAAGATGACATATCATTCTCACTTACGGATTCATCAGGTAGGGAGATTTATTTGCTCAAAGCTAAAGATCAAAAATTGAAGATTGCAGAAGGGTTGTTTGTGAAAGTTGTCGGAAAAGTTGGTAAATTAAAGGATGAAAAGACAGACGTATTTATTGTAGAGGAGGTAATAATAAAAAGTGCAACAGATTGAATTTAAAAACGTTACTAAGGAATATATCTCAGGTGTTAAGGTTTTGGATGATGTTTCTTTTTCGGTTGAACAGGGGGAATTTGTTTTTGTTATAGGTCCTTCAGGAGCCGGTAAGTCCACTGTAATTAAACTTTTACTTAGGGAAGAAACACCCGAGGCTGGGGAAGTAACTTTTGAAGGAAAAAATATTAAAGAAATTTTGCCTGATGAAATGCCGAATTTTAGAAGAAAGATCGGGGTAGTGTTTCAGGATTATAAACTTTTGGATTCCAAAACGGTTTATGACAACGTTGCTATATCTTTAGAAGTGGTTGACGCTGATAAGCAGGAAATAAAAAGTATTGTCCCTAATGTTTTAAGTCTCGTAGGTCTTTTAGACCATGCTGATTACTATCCAAGAGAATTGTCCGGGGGTGAGAAACAGAGAGTCGCAATAGCCCGAGCTTTGGCCCACGAACCCGATGTTTTAGTTGCAGACGAAGCCACCGGTATGATTGACCCTGATTCATCGGATGAAATAATAGAAATCTTGGAAAAAATAAATTCTTTGGGCACGACGGTTATTATGGCAACTCATGACCAGAGAATAGTTGATAAATTAACAAAAAGAGTTATTAAAATTCAAAAAGGAAAAATAGTTTCCGATAAAAAAGGAGGAAAATACCGTGCCTAAAGTTTGGCAAAGTCTAAGACATTATCTTAAGAAAGAGAAATTGATGACCCTTTCTCATTTCCTAACTATGAGCATAACCTTTTTAGTCCTCGGTATTTTTATAAATGTTGTGGTCTTATCTCAAACAACTCTTAAATATCTTGAAGACCAAGCTCAAATAACCGTTTTTTTCAAAGATGAGTTTGGGGAAGATAAGATACTTCCCTTTAAAGACGAGCTTTCCAGTGATGAGAGGATTTCTGAAGTTACCTATGTTTCTAAAGAAGAGGCCTTAAGGATTTTTAAAGAAATTAATCAAGATGAGCCCGTGCTTTTAGAGTCAATTTCAGCAAGTGTACTTCCTGCTAGCATTGAGATAAAAACCAAAAACATATCAGATCTTGAAACTTTATCAAATGAATTAGGTCAAAAAGAAGGTGTTGAGGAAGTGAGATTTTACAAAGATGTAATAGAGAGATTTAAATCTGCCAGCACAACTGTCTACATTGTTGGATTCGTCTTGGTTGTAGTATTTTTTATCATTTCCTATTCAGTAATTATTTCTTCTCTTAGAACAACGATAAATTCAAGAGGACCCGAGCTTGAGGTGATGAAATTAGTAGGGGCTTCCGATTCCTATGTTAAGAATCCCTTCATTTATCAAGGAGTATTTTTTAGTGTTATATCAGCTCTGGCGGCTTCTGTTGTAATGATCCTTTTTGATTTTGGATTGAGCAAGTGGGGAATTTTTCCCAAAGGATTTTCTCTTGGCTTTTTACCCGGTTTTTTCCTTAATCCTGTAAGTTTTTCGCTAATTTTATCTTTAATTCTAGTAATATCAGGATTTTTGCTTGGATACTTTGGGAGCAACGCAGCGGTCAAGAGATATTTGAAATACTAGAGACTTATGCGCATTAAAAATATTTTTTTCATTTTAATATTGTGTTTTTCGGCCTTTTCAATTCCTGTTGCTACTTTTGTTTCCGCTGAGGAAAGTACTGAAGATACTGAGGAAGAAGTTTCAGAAGAGGAGATTCAAGAAGAAATCGAGGATATTCAAGATAAAATTGATAAATACGAAAAGAAAATATCCGAACTCCAAGGTCAGGCTAACACATTACAAAACGAAATAGCCTACATGGATAATCAGATAAATATCACTCAATTAAAAATCCAGAATTCTATAGCCAATATTAGAAAAACCGAGGATAGGATTGGAGAGCTTTCCGAAGGGATAGAAAATCTTGGCATAAGAATAGATAAGTTGGAAAAATCCATTGATTATCAGGAAGTTATTCTGGGTTCAAGGATGAGGGAGAGATATAAAGATCGTGGCAGTAATATGCTTATGCTTTTGTTTGGAAGTGATACTTTAAATACTTTAGTTAAAAAAGCGGAGTATTTAAGGGCTTTAGAGGAAAATGACAATAAACTAATAGGTCAGATGGGTGAAACAAAGGGTAATTTTGAACAGCAGAAAACTATATTTCAAGATAAAAAAGATGAACAGGAGGTTTTGAAAAAGCAGCTTGAAGTGGAGAAAGCTAA
>CAZGPL010000022.1:0-8192 GCA_964527375.1 uncultured Candidatus Saccharibacteria bacterium | reverse complement strand
AAAGTTGAATTGAAGTAACACGAAGGTATCAACTAGATCTCATATGAGATTATAAATAATGGGAAGAGCCCCGCCTTCGGCGGGGCTCTCTCTTTTACATTCTTAATAATGACGTGCTTAAATGAAAAAAAATTTTAAATGTCCGACATTGCAAAATTTTGACTACAGAGAAATATCATTATTAATCATAGATATACAAAGTATATAATTTATGTATCAAACAAGAATACGGTCTGCTAAGGGTGTTATAGTATTGATTTGTAAGGGTATTTTAAATTTAAGCTAAATTGTCCTATAATCAGAAAATATAATGAATATAAAAATATGTATACACAAATTACTCAAAATATATAAACGTGTTTATATTGAAAGAAAACAATTGCAGGGCAAATTGTATAAAACCCATTCCCTATGGGTATAATAATTGTAAATAAAGGGGTTTAAACCTAATTTACAGTTCAAAAAAGAACTGCGAAGTACTAAACACTCAGTTTATTGGACAATGCTTGATAATACCTTATCTTCTATTTCTGCTACTAGACTGCGCATATTATTTCTTTCCTTATCATCATTAATAAAATCTAGAGCGTTTTTGATCTCAAGAATTTTTTCTATTAGATTATCCTTAAAATCACCATCGTCAAGTAAAATATCTTTAGAATATTCGCTATAATAGTCTAAAATAGATTCTAGTTCATATATTAAGTATTCTAAGTATGACAAAGTATAATATTGGTCAGTAATTTTTGGACTAATAATATTTCTGTTCCACATATTTTCAGGTATAAATTCATTCTTATTGACTAATTCTGACGCTTTAGCTTGTAACTCAGTAACTATATGTAACATTGAATGTAATATTATGTAATATTTTTTCTGTGTATCTGTTGTTTTAATAGTTGATTCATTGCTATTTGTGATGTTTTTACATACCTTAGGTTTTTTAATATTTTTTAAAACATCTGACACCTTTGAAAAAGCAACATTCTTTTTTTCAAAAATTTCAAGTATTAGTGAAACTGCTCTCAATGTGTCGTTATAACTCACCTCTTCCCAGAGAGTCTTTTCAAAATTTAGTACAACAGTTTTTATATTTTCGGCTTCTAATTTTCCTATTAAATTATCTACAAATGAAGAAAATAAAATTTTCTCATTCCCGGCATTAAACAGAGCTTTACCCGTACCCATTTTTTCTCTTAAATCAGAGCTAATATCAACAGTTTTAATTAAGCAAATCCCCCCATCCGAAACCTCACATAGTCCCTCGGGTATATTTTTATTTATCACCCATCTATAACCTAAGTTTCTTAAAACGCCAAGTAAGACATTATTTGTTTCGATTTTAGGCGGGTAAAAACCTTTCAAGTCCCTAAGTAATATCGACGGCTCACCCTCGAATCCTTGCCTGGACCCCAAATAATACCCCACTCCGTATTCGTTTAATGTAATCCGAGATTCAATTATTCCTTCTGACCCATCATCTAAATCTAATTTAAAAGGGAAGGAACCAATTATTTCAATCTTTTCATTTTGATACATATCCCTAATATCTGAAATTAGAGAATCATAGCCATATCTTTCAAAAAGATCCAATGTATTCAATGAGATTTTTAAAGATAAAGTTTGTTCTCTGTAGGATTTTAAAATCTTAATTAAAGGGATATAAAAACCTGAAACCAAATCCTTAAAGGATTTTTCATTGTGCAACGGGTACTGGTCTAAATCTAATATTAAACCCACTTCTTTCATAGTGGCTATTATCTATTAAAAAACGTAGTTACGCAATAGAAGTTTTTCTTAATAAGCAATAAATTTGTCATTAAATTAAGGAGATATAGTGTAATTTGGATATATGAGTTATAAAAAAAGAACCCTAACCGAAGGAGACGATTTATTATACTCCTGCCCACAGTATAACAAACCTTTGTGTCTCCCCCGGATAGGGTCCTTCTAGTATGTCGGAATTATAACAAAATACTATAAACCTGTCAATCGACATATAAATTGACGGTAAAATGTCTCTTAACCAACTTTATAAATGAAATAAAATGCAAAAACATGATACTGATTTAGCATTCTCATTGAATAAGACACATTGGCTCTAATAAAAAATATTAAAAATATCCGGAACTATGAGAATTAAATACTAGTGTTTGATATACCAAAAAATCTTAAAAATAGTAAGGAAAAATTTACACCTAATTGTTAACAAATTAAAAAAATATCAACACGTGGAATAAACCTGAATAAAGTAAAAGAGGGCGGGCCTTACGGCCCGCCCCATCTTCAACATACTTTTTCTTACTTTTTATATAAGTATGCTTTGTGCTTCTTTCAAAAGTTCTTCTTTATACTCACTTATATCCTGCATCAACTGACTTTTAGCTACTACTTTAAGTCCGTGCATCTCATCAGTCTTGCTATAGATAGCATTCTCATCGGATGTAATAATACATAGTTGTGCATTAGCTTCATCAGAAGGAGTAAGAGCCAATATCCTCTCAAAAAAATCTTTATCTTTAGGTCTGACATAAACATGAAGAACGGAAAAGGGATTTATTGGTTTATATAAAGACAAACCTGCATTCAATGTGAAAGCATAATCTAATCCCGAACTTCTGGATGTTTTATCAATATTTTGAGCTATATCCTTTAGACCACCTAGCCTGCTTCTGTAATATATCATTTCAGATTTGGGAGATAATTCCTCAAAAGGAGATTCCTCAACAGGAGCAAACCCTGTAACTTCTTCTGTATTTTGTTCAAACTTTTTGGCCGCTTCTCTGAACTTAGCTAACCAATCAACCTGCTCTTCTTCAGACTCTTTCTGAACCTCAATTTTTTGAGTTTCAACTTCCATTGAAGGCTCAACGCTAGCAGGTGCAGAAACAGGAACTGGTTGTGGTTGCGGAGCAGGTGCGGGTACAGTCTCAACGGGAACTTGAACTGTAGGCTGAACTTCAGGTACAACGGGAGTTACCTTAATCTCTTGAGCAACCTGTATTTTAGGCTCTACAGAAATATCACCGGTGGGCTCTCCTCCCGGATAAAGAAAATCAACGATATTCTGTCTTGTAAATCTATGTCTTCCTGTAGCAGTCTTAACCTCAGCCATCAGTTTACCTTCTTCAAGATACCTGTAAACTGATCTAAGGCTAACACCCAAAATTTCAGCAACCTCGGTCGAGCTATAAAGTTTATTTTCTATTTTTATCATACTGTAATGAAAGCATCTCAACCATTGTATGTCAATGAATGACCGTTATACTAATATATGTAATACAATCACATACACACTAATCACTTCTTTTCAATAGAATTGAGATATATTTTCATAGGAAAGATTGGAAAAGCTTTTAGTATGCGTTTATAACGCCATGGTTGTTTAAACAATCTATATAACCAACCTAAGTTATTTTTTGCGTAAATTGTAGGAGGAAGGTGACAATTTCCAACAATAAAATCAAAAGTACCACCGCACCCAATTGATACTTTAGCAGGTATTTTATCCTTATTTCTCATTATCCATTTTTCCTGATAAATGTGATTGTATGCTACAAAAAGAAAGTCTATATTATTAAATGATTTTTTTCTCATACAGTCTTTTATAAAATCCACTGTTTTTTCGTCGTCTTTTGGATCTCTATTAAACTTCGAGGTCGAACCAACAATGTTTACATTGGGGTACATTTTTTTTATCTTCTCTTCGGCCATGTTTGACACATCACTATCACTTGAATCGGATAATTTGCCGACAGCGTTTTTTCTCCTACCTCCCAGGAAAAAAATCGAATAACCCTTTTTGGCAGACAGTTCACAAATTTTATATGTCAAATCAACTCCTGTGATTCTCTCATTTTTTATATTCCTACCTCCGGATAAGAATGTACTAATACCTAACCAAACTCCGTACAGCAAAGCTTTCAAAGGAAATAGGAAATTTTTTTTGTATGTATTTACTTTATCTATATATTTTCTCGCATACACCACCCCTATCCCATCAGGAGTTGAAAGAGATGATTCGTTAATAATTTTTTTAAATTCAGGATCCTCTTGTGCATCAACTATAAATTCAGGATTAGTAGTACAAACAATGTGATTGTTTCTGTCTTTTAGTAAATTGTCCTCTATAAAATTCAGGGCACTATCTAAAGTAAAACCAAAATCTATTCTGACACCTAAGATTTTTCTTGATTGCATAGAAACATTATACCCTACCAAATCCTAACATCACGATCACTAAATATGATAAAATTTACATCAGTATGAAACCCCAAAACCCCAAAAAGAAAATAACTTTTAAAAAATTAGGATATATGGATACCCTGCTTACCTTTATTATTCTAGGAGGGATAACTGCTCTTTTATACCTGTATACATCAGGCTACAGACTAGATAGAAACGAAGAGGGTCTTATAGACGTAGAAAAAACTGGAATGGTCGGAGTTAAATCAGTGCCGGACGGAGCAAGCGTGTATCTGGACGGAAAACTAAAAACTGCGACAGATGACACAATTTCAGGAATTGCTCCCGGAAAGCACGACATTAGAATAGTAAAAAATGGTTTTCTGGAATGGACAAAAGAGATAGAAATTTTTGAACAACTCGTTACGGATATAACCGCTATACTTGTCACACAAAGCACAAGATTGGAACCATTGACCAATACAGGTGCAAAATTTCCTAGTATGTCACCATCACTTAACAAGTTAGCGTATTTCTCATCGGATAAAGAGAAGCCGGGCATTTGGGTTATACCCTTAACAGGTGTCAATATAGGGCTTTTCAGAACTAACCCCGTTGTTGCAATACAAGATACAAGGTATACCACTTATTCAAATGGAGAGGAAATAATATGGTCACCTGATGAGAAAAACCTTCTGGTCCGATTGCCAAACGATACTTATTATTTAGTCAACCTAGATAACAACACCGCACAAACAACTCTTAAATCCGAGGAAATAATGTCAGAATGGAAAGAAGATCTATTGAAGAAAAGAGAAAACTTTATTAACAATTCCGTGTTTATCGTTCCTGAAGAAATAATTAAAATAGCTCTCTCAGATGAAGCTTACTGGGCACCCGATGAGAAAAAGTTTCTCTATACCAAACAAAACGGTGATATGTTGGAATATTGGGTTTACAATTTTGAAACACCCATACCCGTAGGAGAAAAAGTAGAATCTCTTGTCTTCTCTACCAACGTAAATGAACCACAACCAAAAGTAACTTGGTACACAGATAGTTTTCATTTGATAATGGTAGAGGGAGACATAGAAAATGAAAAAAAGGGAACCGTGAGTTTAATTAGAATTGATGGCAGTAACAAAACAGAAATATACAACAACACACTTTATTCCGATAAAGCTTTTAGCTCACCGGGTGGTGACAAAGTTATAATCTTAACCTCTTTTAAATCGGGGGATCAGACAGATTTATACACAGTAAGTATAAGATAAAAAATTATCTGGAAAATCAATCTTCTTCTATCTTTTCTAACAGTTTTGCTGTAACAACAAATCTATTTATAGTGGTACCCGGAGGATCACACGTTTGAAGGGTTAAAATGGGCTCTAAAACAGGTCTAGTTATGGAATTAGTATTCCAACCTTTTACAACTTCTTTATTTACTACCTCATAAATATACCTGTCACCTTGGTAGAAGATATTTATCTTGTCTTTAATAGTTAATTTTCTTAATAAGTTAAAAACTGTGGCATATTTTCCAAGATCCCAAAAATTCAAGGAAGCGTGTGCAAATAAATAAACATTGCTCGAGGAAGTTGTCGGGTAATCAGATGAAATTGCGTGTGCAACTCCTGTTTTTAATGCCTCTTTATAAGCTTTCTCATCAACCACTGAAACATCACGAACTATCGGAGCATTTACACCGATTTTCTCTATTACAATTGAAAAATCTTTGTTTGCGGGTTTTAATTTTATAGGTGTGGCAGTTAAAAATCGGGCGAAAACACTATCCTCTCCCCCATCTCCGTTATCTGAACCCAAAGTATATTCCTGATTTTTTGCTTCTTTTAAAAAATACCAAATCTCCTGAACTATTAAAGGACCAAAGGATAGAATCAAAAAAAGAACACCAAGAAAAATTAAAAAATTGGGAAAGTTAATTTGCTTGGATTTTTTAAATAAGTTCACAGAAACATTATACATTTTTATAAATATTTAGTGAGGCCGGGAGTGAAAAAAACTTAGAAAAATTTTGTGGAAAAAAGTGTTGACAAGTTTTAGATTTCTGATATATTTTTCCCTACCAATGTTAGTAATAACATTGGTACTAAGAAGCTCTCGAGTAATCGCGAGCTTCTTTGTGTTATAAAGACCTCTATAGATTCCCCAAAAACTACCGCAGAAAAATAATTTAATAGAAAAAATAAATAATCTATGAGAGAAAAATATTCAACAATTAAAATAATTTCTAAAGTAATTTAAAAATGGTCGGGGTGAGCGGATTCGAACCGCCGACCTCACGGTCCCGAACCGTGCACTCTACCAAACTGAGCTACACCCCGACGATGTGGTCTGAAAGACCACGAGGAGGGGCTGTATGAGGAAGCACAGTTCCGCACTATGCGGAACGAGCAAGCTCTTCCACCCCGAAGCGAACAAAATGAGCGTAGGGCGTGTATGAGGAAGCGCAGGTTCTTTAAACCGAGCAAGCTCTTCCACCCCGACGATGTCAAAATTCTTTCTAATTTTAACACGGAAAATGAAACGATAAAGAAAATATAAATAATAATAAAATTAAAAAACGACGAAATTTCTTAAACAAATTTTTCAATAAATAAACCTACGAAATAAGACAAGAGAACAATTATCAAAAAAAGAGAAAGATGTTCTGCTAAAACCGATATTTTTTCATTCTTCTTCCCTCCATTTTTATCAGCAATAAAAATACTTAAAACACTTATCAAAAGTAGCCCCCAAATAACACTAATTATCAAAGCAAACTCAATATTGAAAATTGAAATGGGGATCAAAAAAGTTAATGCAAAAACAAATTTTGATAAAAATGTAGAAATGGTTGCCTCCCAAACCTGCTTGTGAGTATTTTCTCCGGATGATTCCTGTGAAAGATGAACTCCAAAAGCATCTGACAAAGCATCCGCAATCGCAATAGTTAAAATACCTCCGATTACTGCCGCTTTTGACTGGGTACTTACTCCCAAACCAATAAGAAGCCCGAGAGTTGTCAAAACTCCGGAGACCAAACCAAAACTTAAACCTGTTTTATACGATTTTTTCATGACACTTTGCGGGCTGAGCCCGGGGCTGAGCCCGGCTTATTTAACCAAAACGACAGCGTTTGGCAAACTTCTTCCCGGACCAACTAAGTAAGAACCGTTCAAATAAAGAGCCGAGCTACCACCACCATCTAGATTCAATGCGTCCTTTGCGCCGAGAGCTTTCATAACGTAAGCGGCATCAACTACCGTTGCGTTAGAAATTATTGCTAAATATAAATTGGAATCACCCACCCCGATCGCCCCGCGTGCTCCCCTCACATCTTTTTGGTAAGAAGTTAATTTATCTTTATTTATAACCACTTCACCACCATCTAAAAGCGTAGGATAATTTGATATACCTGCAGTAACGGAACCGCCACCGTAATCAGATGATTTTTTGTAAAATTTTGCACTACTCCCGTTGAAAGTTGCAAGACCCGTGTCCCCCCATGACAAAGCTCCCTTGTTTAACCATTTATTTGAACTTGATTTATAAAAAGCATAATCGCTAGAATTAACTTTCCCCAAACAAGATGAATAATCAGGTGGGCAGAAATAAGCACCGTTCATACCTGCAAAACCCCCATTATCCTTGACATGTTCTGCCAAAGATTTGGTAGGACAGTTATCTTTGCAGTCATCTCCATTAGCAGAGGCTGTAATCACTTTAACCTCTGAAAGTGCTACCTTAATTAAGTAAACGCCGAATTTTCCTCTTTCTGTATCTATTGTCATGTAATTTCCCCCGCCCGATACTTTCGGAGCGGTAACCTTAGGAATACTAGCCAAATATTTTTCATGTGACTCATCTAAAGAAACGATCGCAAGATCAATTTCATTTTTCAGATTATCAAATTCTTTATTTAATAATTTCTCACCCCAAGAAGAAGTCTTTCCTTCATATTCTTTCGTATCTATTTTTACTTTCACATTCCTGTCAATTTTTGT
>CAZGPL010000021.1:6582-8235 GCA_964527375.1 uncultured Candidatus Saccharibacteria bacterium | reverse complement strand
AAAATGAAAAAGAAAAAACAGAAAAAAATTGATAATAATATACAAAAGGAAGAAAAGATTGTTGTTGAGACAAATGAATATTCTAACTTTAGGCTTGGAAATTTTTTTAAAAAGAACAAGGTTATAATTCTTCTAACGTGTATATTTACGCTTTTAATATACGCAAACATAATTTCGGGAGATTTTGTAAATCTTGATGACTATTCAAAAGCGTTTTTAGGACCCGAATTCAAAGACATAAAATTAGCTTTAAAATCTTTTGACGGTTTCGTGATACTAATGTATGCGGTCGTAAATATTTTTGGCATTAACTCATCAGTTTTTCATGTTGTAGCAATCATCTCTCACATGATAAACGGCATATTTGTATTTCTTCTTTTATATTTGCTATTCGGAAAGAAAATTTCAATAGTTGGTACCTTTATGTTTTTAGCACATCCAACAAATACGGAGGCAATCAGTTGGCATGCCGGGTATCCCTATGCAATGAGAGCTCACGTTCTTTTACCAATTTTAATATTTTTTACTCTTTTCAAAAAAACGAAAAAGAAAATCTATCTTCTGATTTCTGCGTTTGTGTACATCCTAAGTCTTATTTTCTTCAGAGGAGGTGGTTGGATGCTTATCACACCTTTCATCTTAGTATTTATGGACCAGTTTATAATTGAGAAGAAAATAAAATTTAAAAATATAATAGAATACTCACCATATCTAGTGCCCTCAATAATCTTTTTGGTAACTTTAATACCAACTTTTTTAAAAGGTAGGTTAGAAAGCCTTGAGACTCTATACTATGTAGATACATCAACAGCAACTCCACTGTTCAACAGAATTCCTTACACAATATATATGGAATATAAAACCCTATTCTACCCAATGACATTGAGTATTTATCATGAAGGGAAATACATTACACCTGCAGAATACACATTCATGGTTTTTGTAACGATGGTTGTTATTTTTGCAATTTTTTACTTCTGGAAAAGAGATAGAAGAATTACGGGTTTAATACTGATGATAATTTTTGGAGTTCTCCCTTCTTTCAGCCCGGTTATAGTTGCATGGATAGCTGCTGAAAGATATTTGTATGTACCGTCAATTTTTTCATCCGTTATAGTAATTCTCGGATTGTTATGGTTTGATAAAAATATATTGAAAAATAAAAGTGATGGTAAAATATCAAAATTCTTTCTATATTCCTCAATAACTATCATTCTCCTATATTCTGTCAGAACAGTTTTTAGAAACAACGATCTTAGAAATAGTAAAAATCTATGGACAGCTAGTAAAAAAACCGCACCATATAGTTACCGTGTTTACAATAATATGGGTGATGTATTAGCCAACGAGGGAGACTTAGAAGGAGCATTGGAAAACTTTAAAAGATCCGTTGCTCTAAAGCCTGATTACGCAGATGCAGTTCACAATATTGGACATATTTATATGCAAATAGGAAATGTTGAACTTGCAAAAAAATATTTACAACAATCTTTAGACATGAATCCAAGACTTTATCCCTCAGCTTACAAGATAGGTTTAATTTACCTTAATGAAGGAGATGTTCAAAAATCTAAAGAATATTTTGAGCAGTGTCTACAATACGACCCAACAAGTATTGACTGCGGTGTAGCCCTTCAAAATGTGACCAAGATG
>CAZGPL010000021.1:0-6482 GCA_964527375.1 uncultured Candidatus Saccharibacteria bacterium | reverse complement strand
TTTAGACGCGAAGCGGCGCCAGAACTGCAGTGCAAAAATACGTAGATAATTTTTAGATGTTCCTACCGTGGCAGTTCTTGAACTTCTTACCACTCCCGCAAGGACAGGGGTCATTCCTACCAACTTTATCCTTTCCGGATTGTACTTTTTCAACTTTAAACTCCCTGCCTGCATCATCAACGACTTTTCTTTCCTGCATCTCCATACCTTCTTCAGAAACCCCTGTCTCCAACTCACTCTTATGATACGTTAGTTTTTCACGAGAGATATCATGATTCTTTTTCTCAGGTATTGCATCGTTTGAAATTGAAGCAAGTCTATCACCAACCATTGCATAAACTTTTGAAACTAATATCTCAAATCTTTCATGACCCTCTCTTTTGTATTCAACCATAGGATCTCTCTGAGCATATCCTCTTAAACCAATACCCTCTCTAACCTGATCCATATCAACCAAATGATCCATCCATAAGTAATCAATTACAGGGCAACCGAAACTACTTACAATCTGATACCAATTTTCCTTTCCAAACTGTTTCTCCCTTTCCTCCCACTTTTCGGAAGTCAGAGAAGAAGACTCGCTAAATTTTTGAACAATCCAATCTTTAAAATCCTCAATACCCTCCCCCAGCTCCAGTATTCTTCTTCTAAGTTTATAAACCACCTCCCGATGTGTGTTCATAATATCGTCCATTTCTACTAACTGTTTTCTTCTATCAAAGTTAAAACCTTCTACTCTTTTTTGTGCGTTTTCAATAGATTTAGAAACAATACCTGCTTCCAAAGGTATGTTTTCATCTAATCCAAATTTATCCATTATTCTGGAAACAGACTCCCCGCCAAAAATTCTCATCAGTTCGTCTTGAAGTGAAACAAAAAATTTAGATTCACCGGGATCACCCTGTCTTCCTGATCTTCCTCTTAACTGATTATCAATTCTTCTGGACTCGTGTCTTTCGGTGCCAATAACACAAAGACCTCCGGCATCTACAACTTTTTTCTGCATATCCCCGTTAGGAGGATCTCCTCCAAGAATAATGTCAACACCACGACCCGCCATGTTAGTAGAAATAGTAACCGAGCCCTCCCTACCGGCTTGAGCAATTATTAAAGCCTCTCTTTCGTGATTTTTTGCGTTCAAAATTTCGTGCGGAATCCCACGTCTTTGTAAAAAATTATGAAGAAGCTCACTCTTATCAACTGAAGTGGTACCGACAAGAACAGGCTGACCTTTTTTATATCTCTTCTCTATCTCGTCAGCTACTGCCTTAAATTTTCCTGCCTCAGTCTTGTAAACAACATCGTTATCATCTTTTCTAACACATTTTTTATTTGTAGGAATAACTACTACTTCCAATTTGTAAATTTTGAAAAACTCTTCCGATTCTGTTGCCGCAGTACCCGTCATACCTGCCAACTTTTTATACATCCTAAAATAGTTCTGATATGAAATTTCCGCTAAAGTTTTTGATTCCTGTTGTATAGTCACACCTTCTTTAGCTTCAATAGCTTGGTGGAGTCCGTGAGAAAACCTATTGCTAGGTAACAATCTTCCTGTGAATTGATCCACAATAACAACAGCTCCATTTTTCACAACATAATCTTTATCTTTTTCATAAAGGGTATTTGCTGATAATGCTTGTTCAATAAGATGAACCATTTCAAAATCTTGCTCGTATAAGTTTTCAATGCCCAGAAGTCTCTCAACTCTCCTAATACCTAAATCGGTTAAAGTTACATTTTTAAATTTTTCTTCAAGCTCGTAATCTGTATCTCTCGCCAAGGATTTAATAATGCCATTAGCCTGATGATATCTTTCACTTGGTTTTGCATCCGCAGTAGAAATTATCAAAGGAGTCCTTGCCATATCTATTAAAATAGAGTCCACCTCGTCAACAATTCCAAAATTGTGAACTCCCCAATCTCCATTAGGATTTGTCTGAACCATCTCACTTAAAGACCTAACCATGTTATCTCTTAAATAATCAAACCCGAACTCATGATTAGTTCCATATACAATGTCACATTTATAAGCTTCCTGCCTATTAACTTCTCTTAAATGAATTGAATAAGAATCTTCAAACTCAGTACCCTCAAAGTCAGCGTCATAAACAAAAGCTCTTTCCTGCATGACAACACCGACGCTAACTCCTAAATAATCATACAGAGAGCCCATCCATCCGGCACCGTGTCTTGAAAGATAGTCATTAGGGGTAATTAAATGTACACCTTTTCCCGTTAAGGAATTTAGATATAAAGGTAAAGTTGCGGTTAGAGTTTTTCCCTCCCCTGTTTTCTGTTCAGCTATCCTACCTTGATGTAGTACTATTCCTGCCAGAATCTGAACATCGTAATGTTTCATATTAACGGTTCTGGATGCAGATTCTCTAACTAAGGCATAAGCTTCGGGTAATATATCATTAAGTTGTCGTTCAATTTCTTTTTCATCCAAACCTTTTAATTTTTCTTTCCATGCCGCTGTCTTCTCACGTACTTCCTCGTGGGAAAGTTTTTTAAATTCCTCTTCGTGAGAATTAACTTGGTCAACAATAGGCCAAATCTTTTTCAATTGTTTTTCATTTGTATCAAAAATAGAGCCAAACATAGCAAGATGATTTTAGCAGATTTATCTAAATTAAGGATAAAAATATCAAAAAGACGGCTAGAAGTAATCTATAAAGGATAAATGGGTATAACTTATTGTTCTTAACAAATTTCAACATGAACTTTATTGCAAACATCCCTACAACAAAACTTGCCATAAAACCAAAAAACATGGGGGGTATGTCTGCGGCGTTAATATAATTAAAAGAAGAAATTAACTTATAAACCCCTGCCACCAATACTACGGGTATAGAAAGTAAAAAAGAAAATCTCGTGGCTTCTTTTCTACTTAAACCATAAATCATTCCCCCTGATATAGTTGAACCCGATCTTGAAACTCCCGGCAACAATGAGAGAACCTGAAAAAATCCAACTTTTAAACTTTTTCCCAAAGATATGTCGTCTTTAACTATTAATCTTTTCTTTAACTTTTTTTCTGCAACAAACATCAATAAGCTACCTAAAATTAAAAATATCGCAACACTGAAAATTCCACGAAACAAATTTTCCAAAATATCTTCTAAAAGAAGTCCCAACACTCCGACAGGTATAGAACCAAAAGTTACTTTTAAACCTAACATGGAATCCGAAGAATAATGTTTGGAACTGAATTTGTATTTTCTGAAATCTTTATAAAGTGATTTTAGAATATCGGATATATCCTTCCAAAAACAAAAAATCAGAGCCGTCGCTGTAGCCAAATGAAGTGTGGTATCAAAAACCAAAGATTGCACTTCCCAGCCCAATATCTTGGGGAGCACCACCAAATGCCCGGACGAAGATATTGGCAAAAATTCCGTTATTCCTTGAATAAAACCTAAAAACAAAGCTTGTAAAATAGACATGCTATACCTTTCCAAAAATTGAAATGTTATCGGAGTTAGTGTAACCCGCAACCACTTCAGACTCAACTTCTTTCAGAGTATTTTCCAAACTATCTATAAAAAGATTTACGTCCTCCTGATAATCACCTGTGTAAATTCTACTAAAAACCAGAAGTCCTCCGGACCTTACCAATCTTCTAATACCCGCGATAAAGTTACCGGTTTTTCCAAGATCTGGATATCTATCTCCATTCAATATATCAACTATTAAAACGTCAAAACATCCCGGCGACATTTCATATTCCTCAGGCTCAATTACAACTCTCAGAGCATCATCATTTATTATCTTATGATTGGGTATTGAATCAACATTAAAATATTTTCTGGCTATATCAACAACAACTTTATCGTATTCCACACTCGTTATATCAATTCCGGGATATAATCTCGAAAGTAGATGCTGAATGGTACCACCACCCATACCCAGAACAAGAACTTTTTCTATTTTCGGAAAACGTTCTTTTAATGAAGAAGTTAGTTTACCCCAATAAAGTTTGGAGCACGAAGGTGAATCAGGATTCACAGATTGCAATGTATTTTCAACTATCAATTTTCTCGTGCTTCCTACATCAACTACCTGAATGCGTCCATTCAGCTCGGATTCAACTTGATAAATTACTTTGGGCATTTTTAACCCATCAAAAACGCTCATTATTAAAATCGTATCACAATTAACTCTTAGGAAGAATGTTTTTAAAACCGGTGTATTTGTGCAAAGATTCAGGAATGTTAACAGAACCATTTTCTTGTTGATGATTCTCCAATATTGAAAGTATCGCCCTACCAAAAGCTACTCCAGTGTCATTAACAGTTCTGGCAAATTTATGGCCGTCGGGGGTTTTATACTTAATGTTTAATCTTCGAGCTTGATAATCAGTGGTCATAGTGTCCGTACCCACTTCCATATATTCTTTTTCGCTCGGTCTCCAAGCCTCTATGTCGTATTGGAAATAAGAAGCGTTATAACCACAATCTCCGGTACATTTATTTACCACTCTATAAGGAATTTCTAATTTTTGAAAAAGCCATTCATTTATTTCCATAAACTCATCGAATATTTTTCTTTCCTGCTCCTCCGTACAAACACAATTCATTTCTAACTTATCAAATTGATGAACCCTTTTTATACCTTTTACATCTTTACCCCAAGAACCAACCTCACTTCTGAAACAAGTTGTTTGTGCATAAACTTTAATAGGAAGATTCTCTTCCTTCAAAACCTTATCCATAAAATATGAAAAGTTCGAAGGCTCTGCCGAACCAACCAAGAAAAGAGAATTTCCCTCTTCTACATTTTCACTTTTTATTTCGTAAACCTGAGACCTACCCTCGGGAAAATGGGAGGTTCCAAAAAGAGATCTTTCCTTTACTAGAAGTGGTGGAATCATCGGAATAAAACCTCTGTTAACTAACTCATTTTTTAAAATTGAAGAAATAGCATCTTGGATTAATACTGCTTCATTTTTTAAATAGCAAAACCTACTTCCTGAAACTTTTCCGCTCTGTTCTATATCTATAACATCCAACGTAGTTCCCAAATCTATGTGATCCTTATGTTTGAAGTTTTCTTTTGGTGCGTAAGAAACATCATCATATTTAAGAGGTTCTTTAATTTCCACATATCCGGTTCCGGGGTTCCACACTTTAATAACTAAATTGTCATGTTCGGTCTTTCCAACAGGCATTTCATCTGAAACTATGTTGGGAATTTGAGGAATTAAGACATCAAGCTTGTTTTTTAAATCTGTCAGATTAGTTTCTAAAATGGAAAGTTCGTTTTTTATCTTTGTTGCTTCGGTCAGAAGAAGATCTCTTTCTCCCTCACTCACCTTTGAAATATTTGCGGATATATCATTTCTTTCGTTTCTTTTTGATTCAACTTTTTTCAGTGTATCTAAATAATCATCATAAAAACTCAATATGGAATCTATATCAACATTTTTCACACCCTTCTGCTCAACAACTTCTTTAACCCGATCCCTATTATTTTTTATAAAATTTATATCTAACATTTCCTACATTAAATCCTTTTTTCATTGCTTTTTCAATAAGTGATGGTAATATAAATCATTAACGTCACGAAAACAGATTGTATTAACCATTTTTAAGGAACATAAAACTCCTAAGTTTGGTTTTGAAAAAATGACAAAAGTCATTTTTATGGAGTTATTGACCTTGAAAAATTGTTCTGATACAATCAAGCGCGTCGTTTAAAGGATGTCAACAAAAGAAGTAATAACAAAAGAAGGAAAAGTTACGGAAACCCAGATGAGTGGGATGTTTAAAGTTGAATTTGAAGATGAAACTACCGCTCTTGCTATGATATCCGGGAAGATGAGAAAACAACACATTAGAGTTTTGGTCGGTGATAGAGTGAAAGTAGAGTTCTCTCCTCACGATTTAACGAGAGGAAGAATTACATTTAGATTAAGATAGAAATAGGTTGTAGCTTAAAAATATTAGCCACAACGATTTTTAAAATTAAAATATGAAAGTACGTGCGTCTGTAAAACCAATTTGCAAAGATTGCAAAGTAATAAAAAGAAAGGGTGTTGTTAGGGTTATTTGTAAAAGAAACCCTAAACACAAACAAAGACAAGGATAAATATGCCTCGAATCAAAGGTGTTGATATACCAAATGAAAAAAGAATAGAAGCTGCTCTAACCTACATTGAAGGCGTAGGCCCAACCATTTCTAAAAAACTTTTGGAGATTGCAAAAATTGATCCTGATAAAAGAGCAAAAGACTTAACGGATTCTGAAATAGCAGAAATAAATAGTGCTATATCTTCAACAGACACAGTTATCGAAGGGGAACTTAGAAGAACGGTAACAGCAAACATAAGAAGATTAAAAGAAATAAAAAGTTATAGAGGTCTAAGACACCACCTCGGTCTTCCCGCCAGAGGACAAAGAACAAGAACTAATGCCAGGACCAGAAAAGGCAAAAAGAAAACTGTAGGTGGTCAAAAGAAAAAATTAGCTAAGAAATAG
>CAZGPL010000020.1:0-9443 GCA_964527375.1 uncultured Candidatus Saccharibacteria bacterium | reverse complement strand
CCGTCGGCCCCGCCAGAAAGCCTGACAGGGATTTATTCCTTGGCAGGCTTTTTGTTTAGACGGGACGAGGATGTCGGAGCGAGCGAATGAAATGAGCGAGCGAGACGGGGTCGCGTGCATTAGAGACTCTTACGAATAAAATGAGTTAGAGTGTCTTATGACAGGTGACCGAGTCCCGTCGGCCCCTCCAAATCCTATTATTTGCTTCTATAAAAACATTAATAATATACCCGTTCGAGACAAATGAGATATTGTGGCTACCCAAATACACGAAACCTACAACCTATTGAAATCTGAAATATATAAAGGTAAATTTAAGATATGGAAAATGTACCAAGTGTAAAAAATCAACCAAGCACTAAAAAATATTTCGTATCTAAAATAATATTCTGTGTGTTACTAGCAAACACATTAATTTCAACCTACATCATAAGAAACAGTATCTTAAAGATAAGAGCTTCTAAAAGCGACCTAACCCAAATTCAACAATCTTTTAATAGCTACAAAGATTCTTGTGAAAATATAGACCCTACACCAGTACAATCTTTTGAGAATACAAACACCGCATCAGCACAACCTTCAGAATCTACGAATCGAACGTGCCATGGTCCTTTCGATGACGATATAGTAACAGATGACGACAAATATTTCCTATTCAGAGATTCCAGCATATATTACATATGTGATCAAACCGATTTTGATAATCGATATGTTATCTCATACTATGAATCAAGAAATCAAAATGGACATACCCTTGTTATTACTGTCTACGGAGACAAGATGTTCATTGCTGATTTAAAAAACAAAACCTTGAAGTATATTACTATGAACAATTTCCCTGAAGAGGACAGAAAATTTAATAATGACGGTTCGCCTGATTTATGGCTCTTTGGACCCAAACAGGAAGACCTAGATAAATACTCGCCACTTGGTGACATGCTTATATTTGGTGCGTCAGACTGTCACGATTGCCAAACAATTGTCAAACACTACATATTAAATCTAAATACTCTGGAAATAACAACGCTAGGACGTTCTAATAAGAAAGTTAGTTGGATAAACAATAATACTGTTTCGTGGGAGGAAACATCATTCGACATCGAAGAAAAAAACCTAGGAACAAAAACTAAGGTTATTGATTAACAGCCCTATTTAAGTTTCTAACTAACAATTTGAGTCCGAGGATTTATAAACTGTATAAAAAATAGTTCTGTATTTCGTCCCGTCGGCCCCGCCAGAAAGCCTGACAGGGATTTATTCCTTGGCAGGCTTTTTGTTTAGACGGGACGAGGATGTCGGAGCGAGCGAATGAAATGAGCGAGCGAGACGGGGTCGCGTGCATTAGAGACTCTTGCGAATGAAATGAGCTAGTGTGTCTTAAAACAGGTGACAGAGTTCCGTCGGCCCCGCCATGAGTAACGATTAGAAACTTTTACCATTACATCAAATGGTTTTTTCAGCGTAATAGTAGCCTTTCTATCCTTAATAAAAAAGGTCGTGAGTTACCGCTAAAACCAAATCTCTCTTTTGTTCATAAGTACCTTCCTCTACTATGTTTTTGGCTATAAAACAGGTGTTTAAGAAGTTTTCTACATTGATCAGGCATTATTTTTTGTCATTAAAAAGAAAAACCACCTTAAATTCGTAAATTTAAAGTGGTTTCGTTAACCCTAGCCTTGGATGTTTTTTGCCCTTCTCTGCCCTCTGATCAATTTAATGAGCGAAAAGGCAATTAGAGCAAGTACCAGGAAGGACATTGCGTAGATAAAGCCTGCAAAATGTCCGATTCCTACGAGGATACCTGCTGACAGCAATCCACCGCCCAGTGCTGGGATTGTGGGGGGACCGTACATATACACCTCCTTGAAGATAATGTGGTCCATTTTTTTTACCTACTTGTACAATTAAGTTTCGTGCCAAACCTCCGGTCCATCTGAAAAGGCGAGCCAGTAGGAGTACACTCGTTGTACAGATTGATACACACCATAAAGTTCTTCTGGGATAAACAGTGCTCTGACTAGAACATCAGAGAACCTTAGATCAGGGATATATCTCAGTCGATACATCCGGCTTATCCAGTTCAGTCCTAAAATACCCCAAAGTAGTGGATTCCAAACCACATGGGTATTTGTGGCCAACAAATATACTAATAGTCCCAAAAAGAAAATTTGTTGTGGGAATATTATTGTAAAAAGGATATGACCCAAAATGTCTCCCCTAGTTATCTTGCCCCACCCCTTTTCTCTTAGGGTATCTACATGGCTTCTAGCCCAACGAATTCTTTGTTGCCAGTGAACTTTTGTGCTTAATGGAACATCAGTCCAAGCATGCATGTTCAACCCCATTGTTGTTTTCCACCCAAGCTGTTTGAGTGCTATTGTCAATTCGTAGTCCTCTATTAAACTATGTTCGTCGTAGAATTGACCATTTCCTCTTTTATTTGCAACCTGCTTCAATGCTTCCATCCTGTATATGACGTTACTACCCGCCAGTATTTGGATTTTCTCTAGGTTCTCTACCCTGTTTGAATCGGCAGTTGCATATTCAAGCCTTTGGATTTGCCACCAGATTTTCTGACCCAACGTGATTTTGCTTTTTGGTTCAGGTGAGCTTGTTTTCCCAACCACAATCTTTCTAGTAATTTCATCGTGGATAGGAACTAAACCGCCAACACGAATTTTTTGGGTAACTTCCTTAGAGGAATCACTCAAAACGATCTTTTTTGTCACTTCCTCATCTAAGGGAACAACTTTTCTCCTGGGTACTTTTATTGGTGCCACATGAGTGCGTGCACATATACCCCCTATCTTTGGGTCATTCTCTAAAAGTCTAACACCTTCTATAATGCACGGAGGTTCTACCCTAGTATCTGCGTCTAATACCATTACATACTTTGTATCTCCGCAAAATTGCCGGATAGCTCTGTTCAGCGCCCCTGCCTTACGTGCCTTATTGTTCCTTGTGCTTATGACTTTTAGATTTGGACATTTGTTTCCTAGTCTATCGGTAACCTCTACTGTTCTATCGGTGCTGTTGTCTGAGATTACGATGACTTGGTCTATGTCGAAGTCTGATTTAAATAGAGACTCTATAGATTCCTCTATTGATCTTTCTTCGTTGCGTGCGGGAATTAATACAGTTAGTTTAGGAGTGCTCACTTCAGACCCCCTTCTTCTATAATTGCAAAAACAATTAAGCGGTTCCAGTTTGTACCCCAAGGAGTGCATGTTAGAAGTGCAATTTGGCTTTGATCTTTCTTTGTCACTTCAACTTCCTTTTTGTTTATTTCTTCCCACACCATATTAGGATCTGTTATAACAATAGATTCTGATACAATGAAAGTGAATTTCAGGTCTTCTTTGATTATCAGAATTTCATCTCCTGGTTCGAGTTTGTCTAGCTCACTAAATATCCTATGCTCTATTCCCCACTGTCTGTGTCCGTATATTACAGAAATTCCTTTCTCCCCAATGTTTCTACTCCATCCAGGAATCCATTGTGGGTAATCGTGCGAGTCAGTTAATGAGTATCCTTCCTCGGTTTCAATCACCTCCGCAACCTTTATAGGTACCTCTATATTTAGTTTTGTAATTATGAGAATAATCTCGTAATTCTCAAAGTCTTCAATGCTAATTGTTTCTCTGGCTAGAACTTCGATCTCATCTTCCTCTACAATCGTAAATACAGGTTGTTGGATTTGCTCATTTGGATCTTCTTTTGAGTTAGCTATCTCCATGGGAGTTGGAACAATGTTAGGTCTTATCTTTTCAACATTGGTTATCCCTCTATCTTCTTGAGGAGCTGCACACGATGATAGCATAAACAAAGAAAATACCATTATAAAAACAAGAAACAACAGTAAATATCTTTTCATAATCCTCTCTCTCTTCTCACTGGTTTTTTCTGATACTTTATGTTATGTGTAGATTATTAATGTGCTTTTGTCGGTATTTTATCCTATATTATGGTGAATTACAAATTCTTTTTTTAATGTAAAATATTGCAGGAACAGTATTTAACTTATATACGGATGTAATGAGCAAAAATTCTAACTCTTTAGAAATCGGGATAGATACCTTAAAATTTTAAACGGTCGAGATGACCGGACTATAACCGTCGACCTCACAGTCTCTAACCGCGCACTCTACCACAGTGGGTTAGATGCTTGGATAGATTATTTAGACAAAAAATTCGAGGGCGTATCAGTCTGAAAGATCAACCCGTGTTAGTATTGCAGATATCTCATACTTAATTTAAATTAATCAGAAACTATCATAAAATAGTTCCGTATTTCATCCCTCACACCCCGCCAGAAAAGTGGATATCACCTTGTGTGGTAGCCACTTTTTTGGTTAGACGGGACGAGAATGTCGGAATGAACGAATGAAATGAGTGAATGAGACGGGGTCGCGTGCTTTAGAGATTGTTTGAGCGTAAGCGAAGTACAGTGTCTTAAGACAGGTGACCGAGTCCCGTCGGCCCCGCCATAAGAAACAGATAAATATTTTTTTAGTTTCTAAATAAACATTAAAATCGTGATTACTTTTCATACTAAAATGCAAAAAAATAAGGAAGAATAGTAACACTCAAATCTTATCAGCGGCAGTAAATATCTAGACTTAATTATCCTGCAACATTTCATTTACTGTAGATTTTAGTTTTAACGGAGAGACATTACTTTTAATAAAATAGTAAGAGACCCCCAAAAGCTCAATTCTCCTCATTGTTTCATCATTTGGGTCAACATTAGACAACACAATAACAGGTATATTCTTTCCCCACTCTTCTTTTCTAAGCATTTCCAGCATTTCCAAACCATCCATGTTAGGTAATAGAATATCTAATAATATAAGACAGGGTTTATTAGAAAGTGATTTTTGAAATGCCTCGTTACCATCCCTCGCTGTCAAAATATTACATCCAAGATCCTCTAGTTGTTCTGCTAAAGATTCCTGAAGAAGTGGCTCATCCTCTACAATCAATACTGCTTTTCCTGGATTCTTCATATCAGATTAATTATATAATATATTTCTGTAAAAGTATCTCTACATGTTCTCAAAATATTATTCAATATTTTAACAATACCGTTGAGTCACTTACTGGGATGCATACTTTTCGCAATCGTTTTTTTCAGCCTGATCAGTAATTTTTGAACACACAGATACCTTACGAATACTTTTTCCAACCTCGTAATAACACTTATCTCTTGTGCCCTTCTTCTCTATTCTAGTGCAAATTGAGGCATCCTCTAGCTCTCTGGCTACCTCGTAGTGGCAATCGAAAATATATTCATCAGCTATTCCGGCACATACTTTAGAACCACCGGTCGATATTCCTACCTGTACAAGACAATCCTTTTCCATCACATCATTTTTGATGTTTTGACAGAGAATATCGTCATTTTTTTCAATAGCAACATCAAATAAACAGGAATTACGGGTTGATTCGGTTTTAATTTTTGCACATACATTCTCATCCGATCTGTTTTTGGCAACATATAATAGGCAATAATCTCTTTGGCCTGCATCTGATAATTTATCACAAGCAAGATCACCCCCAGTTTCTATAGCGATAGAGCTAATACAGTTTGATTTAATAATCTCATCTTCGATATCATTGCAGAAAGACAGTTCTTTGGATGATGTAGCAGTATCATAAATGCACGTATCTTTTGTTTTTTTATCTATAGTTATACCGTTGCATATTTTCGGATCCTTTTTAGATATAGCAATGTTTTTAAAACAATTTATTTTGTTTGCATCTATCTCCAATTTTTCGCAGATACTCTCATTATTACTATCTTTAGCTACCGATAAAATGCAGTTATCTTTTCCCACATCAGTGGAAACATTATTACAATGATTTATATCACCTGAAGCAACGGCTACATCTCTGATGCAGTTATCAACTTTTCTAGCATCCTGTATTTCCTTACAAATTGAGGGATCTTTATTATTTTCAGCCACTTTAGAAAGGCACGACTCCTGCATGTCATTTTCTTCTAAATCTCTGCAGGCTTTTACAGTACCTTTTTTTACAGCCTTGTTATAAGCAGGGTCCAATGAATATATAAGATCACAGGCAGTTAGAAAAAAAGGCAGAATTGCTAAAAATAATACCAAAAAAATCTTTTTCATTTTAATTATTACCACCTTTCCCCTAAATAAACACAAAAAGCCCGCTTATAAGCGAACTTAGTTAAGATAATTAAATTCTAATTACCATATTTAAATGATACCTATAGAGTTTTTAGAAAACAAGCAAAAGATATTATATTAAAATAAATACTATACAATAAAAATAATTTAGTTTAATATTTTATATATATGCTTAAAGTTCTGCTCGATAACATATTAAGAGGAAAAACGAAAATATTAAATCTGCTCTTTTTAGCCTTCTTTGTCTCAACTATTGGATCGATCCTCTATGTATTCGCGGCGGATACATCAACTTTTAATCAAACTATAAACTCGGGAACCTTAACCGTTGATATAGTAGACGATACATATGTTTCAGTTAGCGCACCGTCGATTGATATGAGTACTCTATCATTTGGTTTCACATGCCAAACTTCAACAGGTACTTTTGGAACAACAACCCAACAAATTTATGTTAAAAATCCTGATGCCGCTGATTCCGGATGGACAGTTTCTTTAGCCGCATCTTTGGATACAGACCTTTGGGACAGTGCCGGAACCGATTTTGATTTTAATGATCCCGAAAGTTCAGGATGTCTTGACGGAGCAACCGATTCAGACACTTATGGTGGTCAGATGACAGTAGATGCATCGGGAGGATCAATTTCAGTTGGATCTTGCTCTTCCTGTACAACTACAGGAGTTTCCGCAGGTTCTTCCGATTCATTTGCAGAAGGAGTTACGGACGATATAACCATAATATCCGGAGCTACTGAATCAGATGATATCGGAGACTGGACTTTGCAAGGTGTTTCTATTTCTCAAAAAGTCCCTGCCGAACAACCTGCCGCCGCTGACTACTCGATAAATATGGTTCTGTCTATCCTGGCCAACTAATTTTTCATGAACTTAAATTTTAAAAAGACTCCAAACACAAAGCTATATAAACCTATTTCAATTCTCTTTCTATTTTTACTATTTTCAAACTGTTTTCTTTCAAACGCAATTGAATACAGCGGTTTTGGCGGTAAACCTGCTTTTCCAAGAGAAGACAACCCAAGAACAGAATCTATCTTTATCCACACTTTAAATCCCGGAGAAACAATAGAAGAGGGAGTTAGAGTAATAAACAACACAAACGAAATTAAAACTTTTTTAGTTTATGCGGCAGATTACACAAAATCTACTGATGGGGGATTTGCCTGCAAACAGTACTCTCATAACAAAACCGGGGTGGGAAGCTGGGTCATTTTAGAAAAAGAAGAAATAACAATAGACCCTATGTCTGAGGAAACAATTCCTTTTGAAATAATTATACCCGAGGACGTAGAAGTTGGAGAACATAACGGTTGCATCATTGTTCAAGAAAAAAAACCTCAGTCGGAATCAGCAGGAATATCAATCTCGGTAAGAACAGGTCTTAGAATAGCAATAACTATTCCGGGAGAAATAATTAGAAAGCTAGATTTAAGCAATATTTTAGTAAAAAGAAAAGGGTTAGAAAAATTAACATTAAATCTAAGTGTGAAAAATTCAGGAAACGTTTCTGTTGATACGGATGTGAGAGTAAAAGTAACGAACTTGTTAGGAAAAGAAATAATTACATTTGGAGGAAAGTATCCTATTTTTAGAAATGACGAAGCTACATATAACTATGACTTAAAATCACCTATCTTCGGCTCTATTTACAAAGCTAAGGGAATTGCTACTTATGACGGTAATGCAGGAACATTTATTGGAAAGGCTGATTACACCAATCCTATAACTATTGAAACCAGACCAATTTACTTCTTAGTATTCCCTACTCTTAAAGGTCTGGCGATAATCACCGTTTCTATTCTTTTTATATTTTTCATGCTTATAAAAATTATAATTAGAAGAAAAAGAAAAAAATGGATTATGAGTAATTGGGTTCAATACAGAGTAAAAAAGGACGACGATATTAACTCTCTTTCAAAAAAATATGATATTAATTGGAAAATCTTAGCGAAGACTAATAAACTCAAGGCCCCTTACATAATTAGATCCGGTGATATTTTAAAAGTTCCTCCAAAAAAGCTAGGAGATAAAAAAACTATCGGAAAACAAATCAAGAGTGATATTGAAAATAAAAAAATAAACAATGCGGTTAAACCTAAAAATAAAACTGTAGAAAAAAATAAAGCGATGCCCAAAACCAGGACTGAAACTAAACCAAAAAGAGCTACTAAACCAAAAACCGTTGTAAAAAAGGAGCCTCCAATTAAACCTCAGGTTGATGAAGTTAATAGTATTGTATGATTTTCAAATTATTTTTAAATAAGAAGTTGTTATCTCTTTTTATCTTTCTTGTATTTCTAACGTTTGTAATGCCGCGATCTTATGCACTAAATGATTACATCAGACCGGACGGAGATACCACAACTATTCAATGGACAAGCACTGCTACAACCCACTATACCGAAATAGATGAGATAGTGGTACAACCTACGGCCGGTACAACAACTGATTATGTAAATAATGCAGGGAACTCTACTAACGTAGATAGATACACAATGGGAACAATTAGCTCAATTGTTCAAGCTACCCAAATAGTTGTGTGGGTTTATGGATATGCGACTAAAAATAACTCTAGTATGAGTGTTGATTTATATTACAACGGTACACTGCAAAACCAGGGCTCTGTGTCTTTTGGTACTTCATACGGATGGAGATCAGCAACTTTCACAGGAATTACATTGACACAATCGGATTTAGACAGCTTGGAAATTTCAATTAGCGGGGACACCGGAGGCAGAACCTACTATGTAGCTACTCTGTACGCGGATGTAACCTATACCGCCGGTTCTTTGTCTGTGGATATCGTGGATTCCTCTGGAGTAAGTGTTTCAAATCCTTCAATAAGTATGTCTGAAAAAACATTTGATTTCTCCAATCAAACATCTACAGGAACCTTTGGTGTAAGCAATGAAAAAATTAGAGTTAACAATACGACTGCAAGTCCATCGTGGACTCTTTCTTTAGCTGCGGTTGGAGGACCGGGAGATTACTGGAACGGGTCACCTTTGGACTATGATTACAACGACCCATCATCCAATGCACAGGACGGTTCGGATAGTGACAGTTTGGGAGGTCAGATGACTTTAAATCCCTCCGCGGGAACAATTACACCGCAATCCGGATGTAGCAATACAGGAATAAGTTTAGGTAGTAGCTCTTCCTACGATGAAGAGGATTCTGTTGAATCCATTACATTAATGTCCGCCACAGCTTCGGCTTCTACAAATTGCTATTGGGATTTGACAGGAGTTTCAGTCAGCCAGACCA
>CAZGPL010000019.1:0-10617 GCA_964527375.1 uncultured Candidatus Saccharibacteria bacterium | reverse complement strand
TGGATAAAAGAAAAAAATGAACCAACTTTTATTGTATGCCCGTTGATAGATGTTTCGGAAAGTATAAGTTTAGAAAATGTTAAAGCCGCCCAGGAAGAATATGAAATTTTGAGAACAGGTGTATTCAAAAACAAAAAAGTAGGACTATTGCACGGAAGAATGAAGTCAAAAGAAAAAGAAGAAGTAATTGATAAATTTAAAAACGGGGAGATAGATATTTTAGTTTCAACCCCGGTAATTGAAGTCGGAATAGATGTTCCCGATGCGACAATAATCGTTATAGAAAGTGCGGATAGATATGGTCTTGCCAGTTTACACCAGTTAAGAGGAAGGGTAGGAAGGTCAACAAAAGAAGGTTTTTGTTTTGCTTTTATGAGTGATAACTCAAGGAACTCATATAAAAGATTAAAATACTTGGAAGAATTGAATAGTGGCATGGAACTTGCTGAAATTGACTTAAAAATGAGAGGGCAGGGTGATATTTTCGGCTCGCTTCAGCACGGGTTTAAAAAATTAAAAGTAGCTGATATAAATGATTTAAAAATGCTGGAAGAAGCAAAAATTGAAGCTCAAAATTATTTTACAAAACTAGATAAATACCCTAAGCTTTTGGAAAAATTGACACAGAGAAAAGGTGAGTATATAACTTCAAACTAAATATGAAATCAAGAAAAAGAAAAATTAAAGATGAAAATGTAAATAAAAAGCCAGAAATTAGAATTACTACGGGGAGTGCTAAAAATAAAAGATTAAAGGCCCCGGAGATAGAGGGTTTCAGGGCAGTTCAGGAAGTAGCCAAATCTTCAGTTTTCTCTATTCTGGGGGATAAGATATTAGGGGCCGTATGTTTAGACCTTTTTTCAGGTAGCGGAAACATGGGGTTAGAGGCTTTAAGCAGAGGAGCTAGTTGGAGTGATTTTGTGGATGAAAATTTTTTAAGTTGTGAGGCAATTAAGGAAAATGTTTTAAATTGCGGTTTTTTGGAGAAATCCTCAGTTGAAAGAAAAGAATCTGCAAAATTTGTTGTTAACGCACCTAGAAACTACGATATTATTTTCCTGGATCCTTTTTATGAAGATATTAATCATAAATTTTTAGTTTCAAATCTTGAAAATATTCTAAATGAAGATGGGGTAGTAATATTCTTTCATGGCGATAATCTTGATTTAAAAACACTTATCGAGGGTACTGATCTGAAGATCGTTGACGAGAGAAAGTTCGGGAAGAGCTTTTTTACAATACTCTCACTCTAACCTATTTATCTTATAGTATATTGCAGCTGTCTGATTTATATGGTATAAATAACTATCCCAAAATTAGGGAAAATTTCAAAAAAATAGAAAGGAATAAAAAATGGTACGAGCAGTTTGTGCAAAAAGGTTTCCGGACCCAAAAATAAGAGTGATCAAAAAGCAAGATTCGTGGGTAGTGAAAAGAACGTTTCACAATCCAAACCCTTGCGAAAGAATAAATAATTTTGAAATAGAAATAACGTATTCTTTCAAAAAAATTAATGGTTATAGAATATTCATAAAAGCTCTAGATCTTGATGGTTTTCAAGGAAAGGTAGAGGACTTAACAGGTCTAACTCAGTGTAATTACCTATCTAAATACCATCAATGGAAAGACGATAACGGAGTAATATTTCTTGGATGGTTGGTAGCGTTAAGAGACGGTACCTACCTAAGACCTACTCAAGATGAATTAAACGGGGGAAATGGTTATAAAGACCGGAGAAGGATGGACTCTGCTAAATTGAGGGAGGAGCTAGGAAAAAAACCAAAGGGGGGTTATGTAACAGGTTAATATAACACCGGCCATTTTTTATTCTCACAAAGAACAAAAAATGGCCGGCTATTTTTTTACATCCCCTTTTATTTGACACACCCTCAAACCCAATGTATATTTCACCCCGAGCAAATAACTGTTAGAATTGCTATCATAAATTAACTAAGAAAAGTAAATAATTAAGCAATTTTAAAAACTAAGGAAAATATAAAATGGCAGTACCAAAACGCAGAACATCAAAAGGCCGTACAAGAAGAAAAAGAAACGTTCATTATAAAAGACAAGAAGTTCAAGTAGTCCAAACAAAAAACAAAAAGGCCTACAAGAGACCTCATGTAGAGGAATCTGTTGAAATATAAATGATATCCGATACAGACCCAAGACATACATCCAGAAAACTCGCACTATCTTCAATATTCTCATGGTCATTTGCAGAACCTGACATGGAAAAAAATATCCAAGCTTCAGCAGAAATACTCGAAGAAGAGGGTGTTTCCTACGACGACGAACTTACAAAATTTATTGTGGACGGAGTTAGAGAACACATAGATGAAATAGACAAAATTATCGAAGAATGTGCTCCGGACTGGCCTCTTGACAAAATAGCCAAAATTGATTTAGTTATACTAAGAATAGCAATATTTGAAGTTTTATTTGGTAAAAAGACTCCCGTGAAGGTAGCCATAGACGAAGCCGTGGAAATTGCAAAAGAATTCGGAAATGATACGTCACATAAATTTATAAACGGCGTTATGGGAACAGTAGTTGAAAAATACTTACCTTCGGAAAAAGAAAACCTACCAAAAGAAATTTTTGAAGAAAGCTTAAATTTAGAAGAAAAGAAAGATTAAAAATGGCTGAATATTTAGGAAAAATTAAAAAAGTAATAACAGAAAAAACAGGATTAGAATCGTCAGAGATAAGCGCTGAATCCTTCCTTGGAGATGATTTAAATATCGGAGACATGGAACTGTTAGAAATTCTTGAGGAACTAGAAGAAATATTCCACATGGAATTGATAGAACATTCTGATAATTTTGAAACAATCCAGGATATAATTGATTTATTAGAAGAAAATATACAGTAGTTATTTTAAATGGCTGAGAAAAAGCCGAAGCACTCTTTTATTAAGGATCCTTCGTTTTTTTCCCAGATAAAAATGCCTTTTGATTTTAAAAAAGTACAAGAAATACTTAAAACCGATTTGGAGAACGAAAATTTATTTACAACCGCTTTTACTCATAGATCCTATCTAAATGAGCACACAGAAAACGGGCATAGATCTAATGAAAGATTGGAATTTTTAGGAGATGCTGTATTGCAACTTCTTTCCTCGGAATACCTTTTTAATCATTTTAAAGATGCTCCCGAGGGCGTAATGACAAACTACAGATCTGCAGTTGTTTGTACATCTTCAATTGGTGAAGAAGCCAGAAGATTAGGTTACGGAGATATGCTTTTATTATCAAATGGAGAAGAAAGTACCGGGGGTAGAGAAAGAGAGTATATATTGGCAAACACTTTTGAAGCAGTCCTGGGAGCACTTTATATTGAAAAGGGGTTGGAATTCTGCAAACTTTTTGTTGAAAAAGAACTTTTATACAAAATAGATAATGTAATAAAAGAACAAAAATATAAAGACGCAAAGTCCGTATTCCAAGAAAAAGCTCAGGAGAAATTTGGTATAACCCCAGCTTATAAAATAGAAGACTCCTGGGGACCTGACCACGAGAAAAATTTTAAAGTAGGAGTATTTTTGAATGATAAACTTTGGGGGGAAGGCCAAGGTAAAAGCAAGCAGAAAGCAGAACAAAACGCCGCAGAAAATGCTCTGGAAAAAATGGACAATTAGAAATGCTTCTGCTAAAATCAATCGGCTATGTCAGTAACAATAAGATTATCTAGAATAGGAAGAAAAAATCAACCGGCTTACAAGCTAGTAGTTTCTAATACCCGTGATAAAAGAACAGGTAAATTTGTTGATATCATAGGTCATTTTGATCCTTTTAAACCAAAAGATAAATTCATATACGACAAAGAAAAATTTGAAAAATGGAAAAAACAAGGGGCTTTGGTAACGGATGCCGTAAATAAACTAATTGACGGAAAATACGAGTATGTAAAATACGATCCTAAAAAACTTAAGGAAAAAGCTAAAGAAGAAGCAGAAAAGAAAGTTGAAAGTGTTGAAAAATCCACTGAAAAAGAAGAAGAAACTGAGAATGAAACAGAAGAAAAAAATGAAGAAGCCGAAGTAGAGGAAAAACTCAAAGAGGAAGAAGTTGCTGAAGAATCTGAAGTAAAAGAAGAAGAAAAGGAGTAATAAAATGAGAGAATTTTTAGAATTTTTAATAAAAGAAATAAGCTCCAAACCTGAAGAAGTGACAGTTAAAGAAATTAAAGATGACGGAATTTTCATTTACGAAATAGGTGTTTCAGATGAGGATATGGGTGTTGTAATTGGTAAAGAAGGAAAAACAATAAAGGCGTTAAGAAATTTGGCTAAGGCAAAAGCTATAAAAGACGATATTAGAATTCAAATTGTTCTTGAAGAATCTACCCAAAACTATAATGTTGAATCCGGTAATGAAGAAACTGAAATAGAAGATTAAAAATGATAACTTTCGACATAATTACACTTTTTCCCCAGCTTTTTACTGAACATTTTGCAAACTTACCCTTTAAAAAAGCGGTTGAAAAAAAACTAGCAAAATATGAGCTTTGGGATTTGAAAAAATTTTCAATAAACAATTACGGTTCCGTTGACGATAAAACCTACGGGGGCGGGGTAGGGATGATATTAATGGTAGAGCCCATTTACAAAGCATTGGAGAAAATACACGGCAAAAGTACCATGAAAAAACAAATTCAAGATAAAGGGAAAAAGTCTTTAAAAAAGGATTCCGCAATAATAGTTCTTTCACCAAGAGGAGAAAATTTTACTCAAAATAAAGCACGGGAACTATTAAAATATAATGAAATTACGCTCATTTGTGGCCGCTACGAGGGTATTGACGCTAGAGTAGAGGAAAGTATCGCTACCGATGTTATTTCGATAGGAGATTACGTTTTAAGCGGGGGAGAAATCCCCGCCCTCGCAATTATGGAGAGTGTAACCAGACTTATTCCAGGAATTTTAGAAAAACAGGAGGCTTCTCAAATAGAATCTTTTTCCAATTCAAACGTTACTAAAAAATCTCAATATATAGAATATCCGCAATACACGAGACCCGATGATTTTATGGGTCTTAAAGTACCTGAAATACTTTTGTCGGGAAATCATAAGCAAATAGAGGAGTGGAGAAGCAAAAATTCCAAAAAAGTAGAATAGGTAAAACTAAAATGATATTAAAATGGTTATATTTGGTATAAATTCTTATTGAGTCGGGAATATTGAATCATTTTCAGTTTCAGGAGCAGTCTCAAAGTTTTCAGGATTTATTGGCTCTGTTATAGGTTCAGTGTTGGGTTGTACGGGTTCTTCCTCCGGAATTTCTTCCTCCCCGGGCTCTGTTTCTTCTGCTTCTATATTTTGATTTATGAAGTCGTAGTAATCAAGACCCTTAAGCATATCCATAAAACTTAAGAATTCAGGATTAGTGATATCAATATTGATAGGATCATCTGTTACAGCCGCAGACTGAACAAAAAGATAGGGAGAATCCAAAGAGAAATTAGAACTCACTTTTCCTGTATCGGTACCCTTGGTGGAAACTGAATATCTGAAAATAGGAACGCTAACAAACCTTGCCGCTTTTTCAACTAATTCCATGAACAATATGAATTGCTCGTAGCTTGAACTTACCCCCATTGATACGGTAATAATATCAAAACTACTACCTTTAGCACCTTTAGAGCCGTAAGAGTAACTCAATTTATCCAAATTCATACCTGCTTTTTCCGTCAACTGAGTAGCTTGATCCAAAAGTCGCGGAACCTCAGGCTCAGGAACCAATACTTTATTAACAATTTCCAAGTTTTCATCCAAAATACTCTGGTAATCAACTAGCTTATTTAAATTTGCAACTTTTGTGGTTAAAACATTTTTAGTTTTAGTTTTTTTCTCCAAATCTTCTTTCTTTAAAGGCATGTCCTTAAAAGAGGGTAGTATGTAAAAAATAATAAGTGTTCCGGTTATTATTAGGGATATCAAAGGAATTATAAAATTTAAAACAGCTCCCTTTATCTTACCAAGAACAACACTAATATCCATTTGTGACTTTTTTTCCTCAGGCATCATAATCCTTGCAACTTTCCGTCCACATAGGACACAACTATAAAAAACTTGACGCTATTTGATCCCTTATCCAAACTAACAGAATTCAGTGAAACACCTGTAAACATATCCTTAAGATCGGGATTACCTTCTGTGTATTCTTTATTTAGAAAATTATTAACAAAATTGTAAACCGAAACGTAATTATCTGCGGCTCCCGTGATATTTATTTGCCCTACCTTAATGTCGGCACTTTGAATGGTTACTCCCACAGGTTTACGGGCTTCCAATTCTTTTAAAAGTAGCGAATATTTAGGTCTGCTTTCAAAAAGTGTTTTTAGAGCAGAATATTTCTTATCCAGATTTCGTGCAGAAACCTCAATACTAGCCATAGATTTTATCTTCCCTCTTAGAGACTCTATTTCACTATCCGTTTGTTTTATTTTGCTATTTAAATCCCCTAGGTTTATAAACAAATAAACCGATATTCCAACCGATACAATAAGCAAAAATACTGCTAAAACGGTGCTTGATTTCAAAGCTTGACTTTTTTTCTGTTCAAATACTTCAGTTTGTGGAATTAAATTTATATCATTGAGCATTTTTTATTCCTCTTAAAGCTAAACCGATAGATGAAGAGTAGCTAGCCGCACCTTCTATTAAACTCTGTCTTCTTTTTTCCAATTTAGGGGAAATATCAATATTATTTAAAGGATTCGCAAGTAAGACTTCCAAGTCTAGCTTGTTAGCCATGTAAGAAAGTAAATTGGGCATTAGGGCAGTTCCTCCACTCATAATAACTCTTTTAATGCTAGCAGATGGATTATGGTTTGTGAAGTAGATAATTGCCCTTTGTACTTCAGTTACTAAGTTGTCCATAACAGGAGTTATGGCTTGTGCAACCTTACCCTCACCTTGAAACTCATCTAAACCATAAACCTTTTTGTATTCCTCTGCTTGAGCATGATCCAAATCTAAATTCTGCATGATAGTTTTTGTCATCATATCCCCGCCAATAGGAATAGATCTTGTGAATCTCACGTGACCCCCATAGCAAACCACCATTAAGCTACTACCAAAACCCATTTCCAAAATCATGGTACCCGAAGGATACTCTGCAGTATCTCCGAGGGCTCTTCCCAAAGCTACGGTTTCAGGTTCTATTGCCTTTGGAACTAATTTTGCTTTTTTTATTATCTCTATATATTTATCGACCACATTTTTTCTTGCCGCTACAATTTGAACAGCCATTTTTCCTTTTTCGGAAAAATTTTCATCTAACTTTTGAAAAGACACATTGACTTGATTAAGGGGAAATGGGATATGTTGCTCAGCTTCATATTTTATGGAACTTTTCAACTCTTTATCATTCATTATCGGCATTTTAACAACTGTCATAAAGACATAAGTTTCATCAATACTAAGTATTATATCGGATGTACTAAAACCTGTCTCTGAAAAAAAGTCCGATAGGGAAGAAGCAATAGCTGTTACGTCTTCAAGAGGATCGGCTGAAGTTGAAAGTCTGGGATTGTTATAGGTACCAAAATTATTGAGGATTATTCTTCCTTTTTTCTCTTCAAGTTCGACTGCCTTGAAACTTTTTTTACCTATATTTAATCCAACTATGGGCATATTATAATGCTACATTAATTAGGTCTGTTAGACAATGGGTCATCGGGAGATTTTTGATATATCACATAATCAAAAAACTCCGGAACCGAACCATCTGTTTTTAAAACTTTTACAGTCCTGATGGCATTTCCAGACCTACCAACGGAAGTTATAAGAATCCCTTGGCTTGGAATGGTTTCACCGGTTGCAGGAACGAAATAAATAAAAGTGTCCTCGTTGTAGGGCTTTACTCTTAATACATGCGGAGTTCCTGTCACATTAACTTCAAAACAATTATCATAACCGTGTTTAGGCTCTGCTTCGGAAAATCCGTTTGAAGATCCCGAGTAGCCTATTGGATTATATGCATATATTTCCGAAAGAAAATCAGCCCCATCCTGATAAATATAAGAACCATATATTGAGGCCATACCGTTCCAACAGACATCCAGAGTAGAACCCGAGGAATAACCATTTAAACTTAATTGGTAAACATTGTCTTCAGTAACTTTTAAATTATAAGCGTCATCAGTTAAACCTGCGTGGCTAAGCTCCACATCAGCACGGGCTCTGTAATTTGACTCACCCGATATTTCCAACATACAAACATCACAAACGCCTGAAGCAATATATTCATTCAATGTTTCATCGGGAATCAAAAGGATATTTTCTATTGCGGCTTCAGCTACAGCCAAAGCTCGGGAGGAGTTATCACCCTCCGAAATATCTCTTAATGTTTTTATATACCTGCTTGAAATTGTCACTCCTATTGTTAAAGCTACCACCATAATAACTATCACTATGATAAGAGTTTGTCCTTGTTGTCTTTTTTTCTTGAAATCTTGAGCAGAAAAAAACATATCTATTTTCCAACTTACCTATATGAACTTCTTATTACTATTGAAGAATCTATCACAGCCGAGCCTGAATAAGATAAACCTGCCCCTTGTTGAGCTTGTTTAAACTCCATATTTATTTTCACTACTTGTGGATTAGAACTTATTATCTCAAAACAATTAGTACATACGACATCAACTCCCCCCGGGCTGTTATCGGAAGTTACAGCATAACGAGTACCACCACCAACAGATCTGGTTATATTGCCCACGGTCCCACCTTCTGCACATTCATCGCAACTATAAGTAATTTGGGTCCCATCTCTAGTTGTAAAAGAAAGATTATTATCAAAAGGATCCACGTTCACTTCAACCGCGTCTCTTAATTCCTTTTCAATTTTTAAGGATACAAAATTTGTCTGTTGTTCTATTTCATTTAAAACCTGTGTTTTAGTGTTAGACCTTATCAGAGTCATCAAAATATCACTTGTCATACCAACCGTCACAGCCAACAGAACAACAACAATTATCATTTCAATTAGAGTAAATCCCTGTTGTTTTTTCATCTTCCCCTCCAATTAGAAAGATCTGTATAAACATAGGCACCCTTTAATTGATCACCAACCGTCCAATTTACAGATACAGACACTCTAACAATATTGTCAGTTTCTTCTACAGAATCATTGTTAACGGGATCCGAAACAACAAAGGACCATTTAATTTCCTCCGGTGTACCTTTATTCCTATAGTTGTAATCTGAATCAACAGAAATATCAGAGTCATTTATGTAACACGGAGTTGATTCAACACATTCATCTACAGCCTCAATGAAACTTTCCCAGCTTCTGGGCCCACCCTCATATGGATCCTCCCCATCTCTAAAAGCTCTGACAAGCTCTATCTCTCGATTAGCAATTTTTGTACCCTCAAGAAGAAGTTTACTGTTTAGAGAGGTTCTTAAAGTTGAAATTGATAGAGAAACAAGCGCTGTTATTGCTATTGCAGATACTCCTAAAGCCGCTATGACTTCAACTAACGCAATTCCTTTTTGATTTTTTATTTTATCCTTACCTATTTTCATTTTCATTTTTATATCCTATGGCGTCTCAATAAGCCCTGCAGGATTAAAATTCACCTGAAGAGAATTCTCATCATCTTCGTTGAATCTCAACTCAATAGGACCAACTAGATTTCCGTATATATCTCCGTTTTTTAAACTAAAAAACATGCAGTTGCCTGAACTCACATAATAATTAACATCGTTTGGAAGTGTGAATACTCCCTGTCGGGTAGCATCAGTTCCAATTCCGGGCGGATCAGAACCTATTGAGGAGGGACATGAAGTACCGGTAGATATAAAATACGTAACGGAATTACCCGAACCTGAAGTAAAATTTGCACCCCAATACTGTATTCTTAAGCCGTCTATACTCTCATCCGAAAACGCTCCCGTCAAAGCTCTGTTCTGAATTGTTCTCAAATCACTTTTTAATTGTTCTTGAGCTTGTTTTAAATTTTGATTTCTTATGTAAGTCGAAAAAGTTGGGACTATACCTCCTGCAATAATAGCTATTATAGACATGGAAACAAGAAGTTCGATTATGGTAAAACCTTTTGAATATTTAGGCAGATTCATATATTTAAATATTATCATAAAAATTAAGGAGAGATTAGGTTTAGATTGTTGCCTATTTCATAAAGATTTGAATCGTTGCCCCCGTCATTTACCATTGCGTCTATAAAAAATTCTAATTTTGCGTTTATTTCATAACTCATTGTTGAGTGAGTGTATGTATAAAAAAATTGTTCGTTGTTTAGTGGGTCTGTAGGTTGTTTATCTAAGTAAGGAGAAAGGTCATCTAAAATCCATCCTAAGTTTGAATTATTTAAAGCAGTGGAACCGACGGGTAGGGAAGTGCTTGTTCTAATTACATCTTCTAAATCCGGGTATCTTTTTTGATCTAAAAGAAATTCGTTTATAGCTCTATCTAAAGTTGAAATATCTGTCATTCTTTTTTCATCTCTTGATTTTTCAATTTGTGATTTTGGGTCAACAAAAACAGTTACCAAAAAAATTAGTAATAGAAGAATTGCTAAGGAAACCATTAACTCAACGTATGTAAATCCTTTTTGAAAATTATTACGAAATTTCATTTTTACATT
>CAZGPL010000018.1:0-10665 GCA_964527375.1 uncultured Candidatus Saccharibacteria bacterium | reverse complement strand
CTGACGCAAAAATTTATCTTGCTTACAACTCAATACCAAATAGAATAGGACCAAGATATGAGAAAGACAAAGATCCCCTTATATCTTATGTTGGAAGGGTTAAGGCATATAAGAGAATAGAAATAGGTATAAAAGCTTTTATAAAAGTGAAAGAAGAATTTCCAAAAGCCCAGATGGTTATAGGAGGAACGGGGGATCATTTGGATACATTAAGAAAATTGGTTAAGAAACTGAATCTTGAAGATTCTGTTCATATTTTGGGATTTGTGTCTGATAGGAAAAAATGGGAAATTTTGCAAAAATCATGGGCTTTCGTAATGCCTTCTATGAGAGAGGGTTGGGGTATAACAATTATGGAAGCGGGATCGTGCGAAACTCCTACTATTGGTTTTGATGTTCCGGGTGTTAGAGATTCTGTTAGGAATGGAGTTACGGGTATTTTATGTGAAAAAGAAGATGAATTTTCGGATAATCTTTTAAAAGTTCTAAAGGATAGTGATTTGAGAAAAAAGCTAGGAGAGAGTGCTTCCAAGTGGGAAACATTTTTTAACTGGAACAACTCCTCAAAAGTATTCGAGGAGATTATAGAGATGTCTTTTACCGGAAAAACATTGTTAGGTGAGAGAGTTTATCCTTGGGATTTGGATTTGAGCTCGGAAGCAATAACCTCTTTAGTTTTTAAGTAGTGAAAAAATATAGCTATTCCGATAAGAGTGGTTAGGGATATCGCTATTCCATAGTAAAAAAACCTTTGAGGTCTGTACTCAATTACATATGTAGCATTTTCCAGATTTTCAATTTCCCATCCATTTGCGTAGCCATTAACTCTTTTTGATTCCTGATTCCCAATCACCCAATTTTTGCTAAAAGGTTTTGAAAAAACTAAAATGCCTTTATTTCTGGTTGCTTCAGTTACTTCTACCTCGTATTTTGTAGGGTTGATTTTCTTAATAGACAATATAGGTTTGTTCGTATACGAAGAGATAGTTTGAGATTGAGAAGCCATTATTTCCCTCATCTCTATATCCATATCTACTACTTGCACTTCATCTAGTATTGCTAAACAATTTACGGAATTAAATCCATCTGTATTGCTAATTTCTATATCTACCGACTTTCCAAGTTTTTCAATTTCTCCAATCTTTACCCATTCGTATCTCTCACTATGTTCCAACTCATAATCCCTTAGAGTAGTGACATTGAATGAGTTGTTATTGATAACAAAACGTACATCTCCCCCTATCCTGCTTGTTAAAAGTCTTGCGTAGATTGAGCAGTTGCTTAAACACTTATTAGGGGCCTTTATTTTCATAGAAACAGGTGCGGCGATTTCTGTGACATCTGATATTTTTATATTTCTAACATGAAGGGGGTCTCTCGGTCCGAATATATTTTTGCTCCACACACTAAATTCTGCAAAATAAGCATCTTTTGGGACAATTAGTATTGCTTCTATATGCCTATATCTATCAGGATACATAGGTAAAGTTTTTACAATTTTTTTCTCTGTATTGAAGTAAGTAATCTTAAAATGGGGTTCCAGTTCATTAGGTATATAAGAATTGAGTTTTACTTCTAACGCTTTTGAGCCGATTACCTCAAAAAGCGAACTCTTGGTCGCATTCCACGGTCCGTCAAAAGGCGTTGTCGGTATTTCAAACGTGAGATTTGACCCATCGTATTTTGCTCCCTTTTCATTTTCAAACGATATCTCAAACTCTTTTACATCCTTATTGTAGCTTGAGATTTTTTCAAAACCTTCTTTAGCAATTATTACGCCTCTTTCATAATCAAATTGTGGAATTTTTAATCCCACATTACTGAAGAAGAAATCTGTTTCAGCATGGTTTAAATTTTCTAAAGAACCAATTTTCCAAGCTCCGGAAGTTCCATCGTATTTAAGAGTGGAGTAGTCATAGGGATATATAAATATGTCTTTATATTTTCTTATAGCATAATCTATGGTAGGAGTCTTATTTTCGTAGATTATAGGTCCTGTGAATTTTGAATCCGAATCTTTATCCGCAAAAATAATTAAGGAATCTGTCCCGAGGTTTTGAGTGTTTTTAAATATGTCTAATCCTTGATTGGTAAGTACTGTTTTATCGTAAAATTTTGCGAGGCCTGTAAAATCAAGATTTTCGTATATAGTAACTTCGTTATTTGTGTAGATTTGTTTCAGAGATTTTTGTAGCAAAAGCTTTCCCTCATAGTCGTTTTCGAAGTAGTAAGGGTAATCCCTTCTGATTATTAGGTATTTTACTCCTAGCCTATCTAAAGCGTTTCCCATGTTTATTGAGTAAATATTTTCCTCATTAAATAAATAGGTTAGGAAATTCATAATTTCCGATGAAATTGTTATCGCTGGTTTGTTTGTAGATATTAAATTAGAAAACCAAAATCTAACTTCGGGTTCTTGTGCCCAATTTGGCTGAGGTACCCCCGGGTACCACGCTGTGTTCGATATTGTTCCATCCTGTTTTAGAATATCTATCGCTTCAAAAAAATTATTAGGTACTTTTTGAGGTGTGTAGTTTTTCACAAGGGTTTTATTAAGGAACGCAATATTCATCGTCAAAATTATTAGAACCAAAGAAATATTTCCAACAAACAACAACTCCCTTCTCGAACCCTTGGTTAAGAATATTGCAATTCCTAAAGAATATACGTATGTGATGAGTATCCCTATCTTATCGTATTCTCTGAAAAGCCACCCAAAACTTTTGATTGGGGAGAGGAACATTAATTTGAAATAAAATGAGTTTGTAATATCACTTGATGTTGAAAGAAATATCCCCGATGCCAAAATGATTAGGATTGAGAAAAATATACTTTTTCTTTTTACCAACAAAATAAGGGCGGTAAAGGCTAGTACTAAAGGAAATATCGATAGGATACTCCCGATTTCCTGAGGAATGTTGACAAAATAGTCTTGATACGAATTTAACCAATACCCCGTTAATCTGACCGAGTTTGATAAATATGCGTTTTTACCTATTGCGTTTACGATTGTCTCAGTTAAAACTGCATCAGGTTGAGACATGGATGATAGAAAAGGAAGTATCCAGTAGGCATTTAGGAATAAGTATATAACTCCAAAAATAATCAGTCGCACACTTTTTTTAACTTTGTTTTTCTTATCAAAGCCTTTATTTAACAAAAAAGACACATAAAGCGAGAATAATATCACTAATTGGATAAGGACAGTGTGTGGGGTTCCAGTAAGGAAGGCTGTTGATAATAATAATATTATTAATCTTTTGAAATCAATTTCTTTAGAAAATAGGTACTTGTATAAAAGGTAAAAAGTAACGGGTATGGTTACAGTAGAGAAGAATAATCCGAAATGGGCTATCCTGTTTGAGAACCAGAAGTTTGATACGTAATAAACTCCTCCCAAAGAGGCTGCTGATGACATTATCACGCCGTTTTTTGGATTTTCTTTATCATCTATTATTTCTTTTAAGATTTTGTATGTTGTTAAAATAAAAACCGTTAATGATAATATAAAAAGGCTAAGAATCTTGACCTTAACGTAGTCAGAATCATTGAAAATACCTATAAACTTACCTAATGAATACACTCCAAATATTGAATAAAAGATAGGTATTCTTGATTTTTCGGCTAAAGATTCTCCTATGTCATCACTAAAGGTAAATATGTATCTCTTGTACAAGTCATCTACCTCAATTCCTTCCGTTACGTCTCTAAAGTATATATAGCCAGGTTTAAATATTTTTGTTGATACATAGATAGTTATTGTCAAAACAGTTAGAAAAGGGATTATTATGGGTAGAAACTTTTTCATATCATAATAATTTTAACATTTTTATAGTTTTAACTCGATTTTTACTTAATTTTGGTTAGTATTAACGAGCGCACGTTTAATCTAACCTATAGCTTTGACTTTTGGCTTATTTGGGAGTATAATCGGGCTAATTTAAGATAAAAAATAAAAAACTGTAAAGGAGAAGTATGAAAACAAAAAGTTTATTGTTTTTGGTGCTGGTGGGTTTTTTGTTTACCCACACAGTTGTTGCACAGGAAAATACTCTCTATGAGTATTTCACTGTACCAGAGAGCACTACCGAAACCACTGTTTATTCTTCGTCATGGCCTGAATCCCTACCTAACCAAATGGTTTGCTCGGTTTTTGATTTTGAGGGTTTTCCTTCAAGATTAATTGTCGAGAGTGGGTGGTTCATCGGAGATCAAATTTACGGTGAATTTAACGGGGAGAGTTTTACGATTGGTTTTGAAGATAGCGGGGAGCTTGCCAAACAGATTAAAGGTTTTGGGTTTGATAACCCAAGTAATCTCAAGATATGTACTGTCAGAAATGATTACGGCACTGAGATTGGGCTTAGGCTCAGAGTAATCCCGGAGGAAATATACAAATACAAAATATTTCTCCCAGTAATTTTTACCTCAACACCTACGCTCTACGAAGAGAGGGAGATTACAAAAGACTTTGAAACCATTCAAGTTGGATTTCCCGGAGCTCTCCCAACCCAAAAGACTTGCGTAATTTACAAGTGGCCTTCTGGTACGGAATCACTTTATGTAGAGTCAGGCTGGTTCATTGGTGATCTAAGCTCATTTTCGATTACCTTGAATGGAAGCCCTGTTAGTTATACTGCAACCCAGTCTGGCATAGCCTACAATTTTGAGGTTAAAAAGACCTTTACCAATCCTCAAGGGCCCCTGGAAATTTGCACTTCCAGAGCTTCTGGAGGCGGTAACGAGATTGGTTTTAGAGGGGGAGTGCAATAATTTAGTTGTGTTACAGACACCCTGCTATTAAATTGAACGTTCTCGAAAGAGAGTGTTTAAAATGATAGCAGGGTATATTTTTTCCCATATTTCACACTATGTCATAAGTCCGGTCCTATAGTATTGACAAAATCCGATTTTAGGTTTATAATTACGATGTTAATCAATGGTAGTGCAATTTAATTTGCTATACCAATAATATTTTCCTGCTTAAATTATATATTTTGATCATTTATGCATTATTAGATGCTTATTTGGTCTAAAAAGAGAGTATATGAGAAAAATAGTGGTAGTCAAAAATTTAATATTGTTTTTAGCTTTTAGTCTTATAACCTTTCCTTTTGGAATTTCTAAGACATACGCGAGTTCAATGTGTGAGCCTACGTATGGTGGGGGTGAGATTTGTATTTACAACAAAAGATTTTTAATCACCAAAGAAGTAAGAATCCAAGGTGATAGCGAATGGAAAGATAAAGTAACTGATGTTGAAGAAGGAGATGTGGTTGAATTCAGAGTCGAAATAAAAAATAAAAGTGACGAAAACAGTGATGATTTTGATGACATGAAAATGGAAGATTTCTTACCTGATGAAATGTACAGAGTTGGAGGTTCGGGTTTGACCGAATACTGGGATGACTTTGAACCCGGTGAAACTAAAAAATTCACGATAGAGGCCAAAGTAGACTCTGATGAATACGATAGAGATGTTGAATTTGAAAAGTGTGTAGTTAACAAAGCTGAAGTAAGATGGGATGATGAGTTTGAAGGTTCAGATACCGCTACAGTTTGTTACGGAAACATAGAGCCTTCTGAACTACCGAAGACAGGTGCTTTATCTACCTTAGGTTTATCGGGATTAGGATTATTGATAACAGGTTTGTTATCAAAGAGATTCTTAAGAAAAAGATAGATTGAAAATTTAGTATAAAATTCAATATCCCGCCTGTTAGTGCGGGATATTGTTTGCCTTACCGCTTTTGGGCGGAGGGCAGAATGGTTGGGTTTGGCTTGTCCTTACGCGACCATTCTGTCTCCCGCCTAAATTTTTCTTATGTTACAAATAGATAGATCAACTCGCTTTAAAAATATGTTAATACTGACTTTCGTTTTGGTTCTTTTGATGGGGGCTTTCTATTTCTTATCTTATCCAGATTTCTTCGGAATAAATATAATGTCATTTAGATTTTTTAAGAATTCTAATTCTCAATCAACTCAAGAAGAAGTACTTTCAGTTCAGCAGGATTCTGTTTTTGAGGAAATTTCCGGTCCTGTGTACAGCTTTCCAAAAAAAATAGTTATAGATTCTTTAGGAATAGATATTGAGATAGTGTCAGTGGGAGTAGATGAAGAAGGTCACTTAGAAGCACCCAAGAATTGGAATGAGGCAGGGTGGTACAAAAAAGGTGCCAAGCCTTCTGAGCCCGGCAACCTTTTAATTAATGCACATTACGATGATACATCCGGAAGACCTGCCGCTTTTTGGAAGTTGAAAAACATAAAAGTTGGTGATAAAGTATCCGTACTTGACAGCTACGGCAGAACTTTTAACTATGGGGTTAACGATGTTAGCTATGTAGATATTAACGATCCTAACAGATCAGAAGTATTTGGGGGTGGGGAAGAGGGAAAATCTATTTTAACCTTAATTACATGCGGAGGTGTTTGGTCAGTATCAGAAGGAACTTACAGTAAGAGATTAGTTGTAACTGCAGAACTTATCTCGGAGTAGAGATGAGTCCTGAAGTTGGGAGGTAGCTCGGGGCAGTGGCTATCTCCCATCTTTAGGAAACTTGATGTATTTGTTTTTTTAGTTTATTATTTCATTGTAAGGGTGGAAAATACCAAATTCTTTCTTGAAAGAAAAATTTCCAAAAAGTATGCAAATCTCTCATGTTTTCAAAGTATAAACTTAAAGCGACAGCGTAATTGCTGATTGTTTCAAATTAAAAATGCCTATAAAAAAGAAAAAAGAAGATACCCAAGATCAGGAAAAAAAGAGTAAAAAATTAGACGAAGGAAAAATTGAAGATGAGGTTGTTATGGAACCTGAAGTATTTGAAGAACCGATCATCGAAAATATTCCTGAGGAGATAATTCCCCAGGTAAGTGAAAATAAAGAACCATATCAGGATAGAAGAGGTGGTTATAGAGGTTCTCAATCAGCAAGTTATGGTGGTGGGTACAACTACAGCGGAAGTACCATAAAAATTTCAGGAATTTTAGAAGTTTTAACTGATTATGGAGTTATTAGACAAAACCAAGAAAATGGTGACGAGCTTCCAAAAGATGTTTATATCAGCCATTCTCAAATAAAAAGATTTAGCTTGAGAATGGGTGACACTATAACTGGTTTGGCTAGACCTCCCAAGGAAAATGAAAGATATTTATCATTATTGAAAATCGAGACTGTTGGTGGGGAAGATCCTGAAAAAGCTAAGAAAAGACCTAATTTTACAAAATTAACCCCAATATTTCCTAATGATTGGATGAGACTAGAAACCAAGTCAGATGTTATTGCTACGAGATTAATAGATTTGATATCACCAATTGGTAAGGGTCAAAGAGCTATGTTGGTAGCACCGCCCAAGGCCGGTAAAACCTTTTTACTTTTGGATATTGCCAATGGTATAACCACAAACTATCCAGATACCACTCTTTTGGTTGCTTTGATAGGTGAGAGGCCTGAAGAGGTTACTCACTTTGCAAGGAGTGTTAAGGGAGAGGTTTTTTCAAGTAATTTTGATGAAAAAGCAGAAGAGCAAACAAGAATATCCGAACTATGTCTTGAGAAAGCAAAAAGATTAGCTGAAACCGGTAAAGATGTTGTGATTTTAATGGACTCAATAACAAGATTAGCAAGAGCATACAACATGGTGGCACCTCCGTCCGGAAGAACTTTAACAGGTGGTTTTGACCCCGCAGCACTTTATCCTGCAAAGCATTTCTTTGGGGCGGCAAGAAACTTGGAAAATAGTGGTAGTTTAACAATCATTGCCACTGCACTTGTAGATACAGGGTCCAGAATGGATGATGTCATTTTTGAAGAGTTTAAAGGAACCGGAAACATGGAGTTGAGATTAGACAGATCTTTATCAGAAAGAAGAATATTCCCGGCAATTGATATTAAATCTAGCGGTACCAGACATGAGGAGGTTTTGTTAGAACCTGATATGTTGGAAAAGGTTTATAGACTTCGAAGAATGGTTGATCTTCTTGAAGATAGAGATGCAACCCCTTTGGTGATAGATCAGTTGAAAAAGACAAAGGATAACAAAGAATTCTTAGATACCTTAAATAAAGGTGGGGCATAAAAATAACTTTTTTCAATTTGCTACTCAAGGCCATTATTGGTACAATTTACCGCATCGCAAATATTATTTGTTGATTTGTCTTATAATATAAACAATGGCTTTTACAATAAAACGTCCCTCTTCTAGGAGATTTTTCCAGCTTAGCTTTGAGGGTTTTAGACCTGCGGGACGGAATAAAATTGAACAGTTTTTTTCTCTTTGGTGGGATTTTTCCCGCTCTATAATTTCTTACATAGCAAAAAAGATCTACTTTATCGTCTTTTTTTTGATAAACGCGTTTCTTTCACTTTTTACAATACCTTCAAAATTAAAATCCTTTCTAACTAAGAAACTTATTTGGTCAAGAGGAAGATTGGGCAGGTCTGTTGCAACTTGGATTATCATGGGATTTTCATTTTTAGTTTTTATAGTCGGTGAAATTTTTAGTAGTTCTCCTTTGGTTGTAAATAAAACCGTAAGCGCGGATTATTTAAAGAGTTCCACAGACATTATTCCCAAAAAAGAGGTTGCTTTAACAGCACTACCTGATGAGAGAAAAAGAAACCAACCTTTTCAATACACAATACAATCCGGAGATACCCTTTATTCTATTGGTAATCAATTTAAGGTTTCTACAGATGCATTGAAGTATATAAACAATTTGACTGACAGGTCTGTTCTAACTGTTGGGAATGAGATAACAATTCCTCCTGTTTCAGGTTTGATACACAAGGTTGAAAAAGGAGATACTTTAAATTCTATAGCAAATGATTACGATGTTGCGTCACAGGCCATTGCTGATTTTAATTATATTTTAGATACCGGAAAATTAGCTGTTGGTACAGAATTAGTTATTCCCGGTGGAAAAATACCTGAAGAACCCGCACCAATTATTTACATTCCTAAAACTTCTTATGGTCAAGTTGGTGAGGCTTCTGCCAACAAGAATTTCTGTGTTTGGCCAACAACAGTCAGAATAATAACTCAGTATTACACATGGTATCACAATGGAGTAGATATTGCGGTTGGTAGGTCATCAGCCATGCCTCCGCTTCTTGCTTGTACCTCGGGCACAGTTATAAGGTCGGGGTGGGATCCTTTCGGGTTAGGTTTAAATGTTATTATTGACCACGGTGATGGTTACCAAACTGTATATGGTCACATGAGTAGAATTGACGTTAGTTACGGGGAAAGTGTTAAAAGAGGGGAGCAGATAGGTATTATGGGGAGTACCGGGAGATCTACGGGCCCGCATGTCCACTTTATGGTTAAATACAATGGCGTTGCTCAAAACCCGCTTAATTACACACAATAACATATTTTGTCACTAGAAGTAGTAGTTAAATTTTCAAATTTATGATAATAATTAAATATTATGGTTGATGTTGTGGAAATAAAAATAAAAGCCGGGAATGGCGGGGACGGAAAAGTTTCTTTTAGAAGAGAAAAATATATTCCCAAAGGTGGGCCTGACGGAGGTGACGGCGGGAACGGGGGAAGTGTAGTTTTTATTGCTGATAATAACATGTCCACATTGATAGATTTTCGTTCTAAGTCAATTTTTAAGGCTGAAGATGGGGGCCCCGGACGTCCTAAAAATATGACCGGTAAATTTGGTGAGGATCTTTTTATAAAAATTCCTGTTGGTACTCTAATTTATGAGATTGAAAATGATAGTGTCACAAATGAAAGTAAGGAAGTTTTGGTTTGTGACATGGTGGAAGTGGGCCAGAAATTTATGGTTGCAAAGGGAGGTATTGGTGGGAAGGGAAACATTAACTTTAAAGGTTCTAAGAATTTAACTCCTACACAATATACGCCCGGGTTACCTGGAGAAGAAAAATTTATAAAAATGGAGATGAAATTAATAGCTGATATTGGCTTGGTTGGAGCACCAAACGCCGGTAAAAGCACTTTGCTAAATAGATTGACAAACTCTAATGCAAAAGTAGCAAATTATCCGTTCACAACACTTTCACCTAATTTGGGAATTTATAGGATTGATAAAAATAGAAATATTGTAGTCGCTGATATACCGGGTTTAATTGAAGGAGCTTCTGAAGGAAAAGGTTTAGGAGAGGATTTTTTAAGACATGTTGAAAGAACAAGAATTTTAATTCATTTGATAGATCCTTTGAGCGGGGGTGGGGAAGATTTCACTGAAAATGCTTTTACTGATTATTTGATGATAAGAAAAGAGATTGAAAAATATGGCCGAGATCTTGATAAAAAACAATCTATCGTGGTTATAAATAAGATGGATGTTACAGAGGTAAAGGAAAATTTTGAAAAAATAAAGGAAAGATTTAAAAAAGATAGAATTGATGTTATTGGAATTTCTTCGGTTACGGGAGAAGGGATTGATGAGTTAATGAGTAGGGTAGTTTATATTTTGGATAAAACTCCCAAGAGCATTCCTTTTGAAGTTAAAAAAATTACCAAAAAATACAATATTGAAAATCTTCCGAACAGAAGAACTGTTTTTAATAAGGATAGAGTTATCACGATGGATAAGAAGCTTTAGAGTATGTATAATTGTGGTTTGATATAAGAAGATACGTGGGTTAAAAAGCGAGCTTTAGCGAGCAAAAGGTTTTGTAAA
>CAZGPL010000017.1:0-10878 GCA_964527375.1 uncultured Candidatus Saccharibacteria bacterium | reverse complement strand
TTAGTTTTTGGAAACATTGGTACGGTGGTTATTCCTTTGGTTATAGAATGAGCTCAGATGTTATTCCTTATTTAGTTATTTTGATGGTGCCTTTTGTGAAGTCCTCCCTTTTTGATAGACGTCGATTATTGTTTTCGTTTTTATTTGGATTTTCAATTTTGGTACAAATTTTTGGAGTAGTGTTTTTTGATGGAATTTGGCATGCTGCTTATGATACAGGTTTTAAAAATACTTCATGGCTTTGGTCTTTAAAAGATTCCGAGCTTATGTTTAACATTAGAAGAGTTTTAGTTAAGATGAAGGTACTTTATAAAGCTTGCCCGGAGTGCCTTCCATTAGAGGGCTGAGCCCGCTTGCGGGCTCAGCCCGGCACCATCCCTGCACCAAGCCCGGTACCGTCCCGGACTCAGCCCGGCACCATCCCTGCACCAAGCTTGGTACCATCCCGGGCTTAGCCCGGCACCCGGTATTGAAGTCCTTAACTTTCTTCCGAAATCGGGGGCTGAGCCATCTCCAATTTCAATGTATAATAGATATGCAGGGCTCAGCCCTACACAGGGCTGAGCCTAGCCCTCTACCAAATGACCGATAAGAACCAAAAATACAACATAATTTGCCTTTCTAACCAGATTTGGGATTTTCCCCTGTGGACAAATAAAAGACATGTTATGAGCAGGCTTCCAAAGCTTGGGCATGACGTTTTATTTGTAGATCCGCCCATAAACACCGGAAGATTGTTTTTAAAACATATTATTCAAGGAAAGTGGTCTCTTTTAAGGCTTCTAACTAAAACCAAGAAAACCCAAGAAGGGGTTGTAGTTTTTTCACCTTTAAATATTCATCCTTTAAGTGGTAAGTATTCCATAAAACACGCTAAAAGAATAAACAAACTATCAGAAAAGTTTTTTAAAAAGGAAGAAAAAAGAAAAACTATTCTTTGGGTGTATCACGTTGAAATAAAAGGTTTAGAAAATTATTTAAAAACCATCAAGCATGATTTCTTGATATACGATTGTGTTGATAATTATGAAGCATTTCCAAAATACAACACTCCTGAAAAGAAAAAGTGGGTTGTTGAACAGGAAAAACTTCTGGCTTCGAGAGCAAATATTGTATTTTCAACTACCCCCGGTTTAGCTGAAAAGTTAAAAAAATATAATCCAAAGACATATTTCACGCCTAATGTTGGGGACTACGAAAGATTTTTTAATGTAAAAAACAAAGGGTTTGAATTACCCGAGGATTTAAAAGAAATACCTCATCCGATAATTGCTTTTACAGGAGCAGTGGATGAATACAAATTCGATAAAAAACTTTTTCAAAAGATTGCAGAAGATTATCCTTCTTATTCTTTTGTAATAATTGGTCCGTTAGCGCTAAAAGACAAAGAATCAACTAAAAAAAGTCTGGGATACGAGAAGTTAGAAAATGTTTTTTTCCTGGGTAGGAAGGAATTTACGGATATTCCTCAATATGTATCTTTCTTTGATGTTATGACAATACCGTATCAATTAAACGATTACACAGTTGGTGGGTGTTTTCCTGTGAAATTTTTTGAGCCATTGGCCGCAGGAATACCTGTTGTTGTAACTGATCTTCCTTCATACTACCCTTTCAAAGATGTTTGTTACATCTCAAAAGATCCAAACGAATTTTCGCAAAACATAAGAAGAGCTTTGGAAGAAGATAGTTCTGATAAAGCAAAGCAAAGGCAGGAGGTCGCGAAGAGAAATACCTGGGAGGGGAAAGTTTCTATTATGTTAAGTTTTATAGATGAGAACATAAAATGAAAATACTTTACGTTTTAAATTCATCGAAATTTGGAGGAATGGAAGTTCATGTAGGTGACTTGATTAGGGGAATGAAGCAAAAAGGACATGAGGTTTTTGTTTGGTGTCCCGCAGGAGAAATGATGGAAATTTATAAAAAAGATGGGGCAGTTGGATTCGAACACAAAATAAAATTTGATATCGATCCGATTTATATTTTTAAACTCACCAAATTTTTAAAAAATAATTCCGTTGACATTATCCATGCCCACGAGCTTAAAGCTGTTATTAATGCTTTGTTGGCGGGATTTTTGTCTGGTGTCAAAGTAAGGATTTCACACACTCACACCCCAATATCCGAGTGGAGAATAAATAAAATAAAGAAGTTTTTCACAGTTCTTGGTTATGGTTTTTTTATTAATCTTTTTTCAACATTTGAGATTGCACTCACAGAATCAAGAAGAAAAATAAAAATAAAAGAAGGAATTAATAAGAAAAAATTAACCGTAATTCCAAATGGTTTAGATACTTCCAAATTTATACTTTCATCGGTTCAAAGATATGAGAACGAGAAAGAAATAAAAAATCGGTACAAAATTCCCGAACAAGCTTTTGTTTTCGGAAACATTGGTAGAATATCGGCAGAAAAAGGTCACGAGGTTTTGGTAAGAGCATTCGCGAAATTTTTAGAAACTCACATTTTTCGTAAAGAGAATTTTTTTCTTATGTTAGTTGGTGGGGGAGTTCTAGAAGAGAAAATAAAACTCATGGTAGAAGAATTAGGTATCGAGAAAAATGTTGTAATTACAGGTAGATTTGATGATGTAGATAAAATTAAATATCTTTCAACTTTTGATGTTTTTGTTTTTCCAACATTAGCCGAGGGATTTGGAATAGTTTTGATGGAATCTCTCGTCATGGGAGTTCCTACAATATGCTCGGACTTGGAAGTTTTAAAAGAGGTTGGTGGTGATTTCGTTGATTTTTTTAAAGTTGGTGATGTTGAGGATTTGGCAAATAAAATGGAGAATGAGTTTAATAGGACAGGTGGTGAAAATAAATTTATAATTGAAGGAGCAAAGGAATTTGTTGAAAAGAATTATTCTATGGAAACTTTTTTTGAAAGTTATAACAATTTGTATAAAAAGCTTTTAGGAGAAATTAAATGAAAGTTTTAATGTTGGGGCGAATAGGGCTGTTGGAAGCTCGGGGTGGTGATAGGATTCAAGTTGAAAATACTGCGTCAGAACTGAGAAAGCTCGGGGTTGAGGTTGATATAAGGACGGACACCGCTTTTAAGCCTTGGGAATATGATCTGATACATGTTTTCCAACTCGATTGGACTCCTGAGACTTATTTTTATGCAAAAAAGGCAGAGAAATATAAAATTCCATTAGTTCTGTCCCCAATCCATCATGATATTAGAGAGGTTAAAAAATTTGACGATGAGTTTGTTTTTGATTTCAGAAGGATTTCAAAGGCGCTTTTTAGAGATCAATTTAAAAGAGATACTTTTAAAAATATTTACAGATGTATTTTTGATTGGAGAATGGCCAAGCCAACTATTTACAGCGTTTTACATGGTTTTAAGAATATGCAAAGAGAAACCCTAAAAAGAGCCGATGCTGTTTTAGTTCAAACGGTTAAAGAAGCTGAAGATCTTAAAAGAACTTTCGAGATAGATTTTGAATGGTATAAAGTGTTAAATGGTGTAGGAAAAGCTTTTATAGACCCAAAACCTTTTAAAAACCCCTTTGATTTTGAAAATTACATTATGTGTGTAGGTAGGATAGAACCTAGAAAAAATCAGTTGAATGTAATAAAGGCAGTTAAGAAATTTAGAGAGGAGACCGAATCGGACGTACCTCTCGTTTTAATAGGAAAAGCCAGTCCTTATAAACATTTTGAATACAATCTCTTGATAGACAGGTTGATAAAAAATAATAAATGGATACATAGAATTGATAACAGTATAAATTACACTGAACTTCCATCTTATTATCATTTTGCTAAAGTTTGTGTTTCAGCTAGTTGGTTTGAAACCACCGGTCTTACAAGTCTTGAGGCACTGTACTGCGGAACAAATACTGTAGCTTCGGGATTAAGAGCAAAAGAATATTTAGGTGGGTACGCGTCTTTTTGCCAACCTGATGATATAGATTCAATAAAAGATGCTATAAAAAAGGAATACGAGGCACCCAGACCTGTTCTAGATGAGAAGATTCGTAAGGATTATACTTGGAAGAATGCTTCCGAAAAGACTTTAGAGGTTTATAAAAAAGTAATTAAAAAAAGGTCAGAAAATCTTTTGGAAAAAAATAGTAAAAAGAGGTAATTATGATATATCTGGTTTCAATAGCTTTAATATTTATATGTTCATATTTTTTAATTTTTAGAAATTTTAAGTTATCTTTGTATGTTTTGATATCCCTATCGGTACTTCTACATAAAGAGCTTTTCAGTTTTTATAGGTGGGATTTGATGCCTATTAGAGTTTTTATGTTAGCTCTATTATGTGTTGGAATTACAAGGGTTTATTTATTTATTGTTAAAAACAAAGGCATCAAATCCCTAATTCCGTATCTAAAAGACCCCTTTATACTGACTCTGGGATTGATTTGGTTGACACGCGGTCTCTCAATAACTTTTTCAAAAAATCTTCAAGCTAGTCTTTTGCTTTTCGGTTTCTTTACTACAGTGGCTTGTTTAGGAATCTATCTTTATCTTACTTTTCGTGAAAATCCTAAGGAAATATTTAAGTACTTAAAGTTTTTTATGTATGTGGTTTTTATTCTCACCCTTTTTGGATATTATCAACTTTATTATTTTTATCAAACCCAAAAAGTTATTGGTGCAATGTGGCCGGTTCCAGGTAAGGTGCCTAGAGTAGGATCCTTGTTTTGGGATGTCAATCATTATGGGGCTCTTCTTTCCGCATTGATTCCCGTGACGGTAATTTTTATATTTTATGAGAAAAACAAAAAATCTCTTTTGATAAATATTTTTATTGCTCTATCCTTTATTGTTTCCCTTCTTTTAACAAATTCAAGAACAGCCTGGATGATATTGGGTATTTCATTTTTATTTTTCTCCACTATTTTATTTATTAAAAAATTCGGAAGGAAGGGGATTTTATATATTTTTATTGCCATTACAGTGCTTTCAACCCCTTTCTTATTGGAATATCTAGACAAGAAAAGTGTTTTCAGAAGATACATTAGGGATTCATTTCATTATAGGATAGATTCCTTTGATTCTCATTTTATGCTTTTGACGGGTGCTTACCAAATATTTGAAAAATACCCGTACCTGGGTGGTGGTTACGGCTCCTTTTTTGAGCATTTTAGCAAAACCAAAATCGCCCCCACCTTTTTTACCCGTGACACTGCCGCTCTAAGCAATCGTGTACCTGCCCATACAATATGGGGAGAGTCTTTATCGGAAACAGGCGTATTGGGTACAACACCTTTTTTGATATTTTCACTCTTTGCGTTCTTAGCTCCTTTGTATGTATTTTTCAACGATAAAGATAGAAAAAATAGATTACTTGGAGGTGCTTTTTCATCTGTGCTCTTTGGTTGGTATATCGCGGGAATTTTTTATTCCTACAACTCCGAATTTTTTTGGATACTGGTATTTTCATATTTTGTGTGGGCTGTAGGAAATGTTGGCAATGATTGGGTCAAGAAAATTATTGAATTCTTTTTTACCAATAACGGAATAATTTTTTCAATAGTTATATTTTTATCAGCTCTTTTAATATTTACAGGTTTGGGTACCAATCATCTTATTCCTTGGGATGAGGCAATTTATGCAAAAGTTGCAAAAAATATGGTAACTCGAAATGAATTCGTAATTCCTTATTGGGATAATTTTTTTACGGCTTGGTTTGAGAAACCTCCCTTGTATATGTGGATGATGTCGGGACTTATGAAAATCTTAGGTTTTAATTCATGGTCGGCAAGGATTCCTAGCGCAACCTTTGGATTTTTGACAATTATCCTGGTTTATTTAATAGCGAAGAAATTTTTTAATAAAACCACGGCCTTTATTTCATCTTTGGCTTTGATGACGACGATTCAGTTTTTATACTATTCCAGAGCTTCTATGTTAGATGTTACTGCGACCTTTTTTATCACTTTAGCAATTTATACTTATTGGCAAGCTAAAAACAATCAGAAAATTTTGTTTTGGTTGCTCTCGGGAGTATCGACAGGACTTGCGGTTATGACAAAGGGTTTTGTAGGATTGCTTCCTTTTCTCGTGATATGTCTTTACGAGATATACCTCATATTGGTCTATAAACAAAAAATAAACCGAAGTATCGTTTTAAATTTTATTTTAATGTTCATTTCTTTTTCGATCATTGCTCTTCCGTGGCATTTGGTGATGTACAAAATGTTTGGAAAATCCTTCATAAACAAATATTTCCTATACCATGTTTGGGATAGAGCTACTTCAGCAATAGAAGACAAAGGAAATCCCTTTTTCTGGTATATTGTGGTACTAAAGGTTAGTATGAGAACATGGTTTGTGGTTTTAATGGCGGCTTTTCCGTTCTCTCTGTTTAATGCTTATAAAAAAGATAAGAAATTTGTATTTATGTCCATTTGGGCTACAAGTATTTTCTTATTTTTTTCTGTCGCAAAATCGAAACTTGTTTGGTACATAACACCAATATATCCGGTATTAGTTTTAATGGTGGGTGTTTTTGTCGAAAGATTTTTGGATTTATTCATGGGAAAAATTAAAATTTTTAACTCCAAAACCTTTAAATTTTTAAGTATGTATTTCGTTTTAGTATTTTCACTTTTTTATTTATTTTTACATAGGAACATGGTTTACACATCCGATCTTAACGGTCCTCAAGCAGAGCTCTTGATGTTAAAAGATAGAGTTTTTGGAACTGAAAGAACGGTTTACATTGATAGAATAGAAATCCCAACACCTCTTTTCTACACGGATGGGCCTTTTATAGTCACAGATGTTAACGTTTCCAATACTTCTAGAATTCCAAAAATTTCAAAATCTGAACCGTTGATATTTTTGAGCAAAAAAGGAAGGTTTAATGAATACGTGCCGGGTTACACCAAAAAAGCAAAAATTGTAAAGGAGGAGGATCCTTGGGTTTTGTGGTACGTACCACCGGAGGAAGGTACTTTTGTAATTGATAAAAGCCAACTTTAAATTACCTTCGTTTTTTGATTTTGTTTTATAAATAATCCGGTTGCTAATAATGCAAAGAAAGCAGATATAAGACTTGCTAAGGAAAGTCCTTTTAAATTTTGTGAAGGTACCAGTAAAAAAGAAAGAGTTAAGAATAGAATTAATTTTCCTATGTTGATATACAGAATGTATTTTGTTTTTCCTTCAATGAAAAAGTAATGTTCCATAAATGTGTGGATTGAAGTAAAAGCACTGGCATACATTAAAAATCCTAGCAGTGGTAAAGAATCTGAAAATTTATCCCCGAAGAGTTTTGAGATAAAAATCCTGGATACTAATATGCCGAAAAACGCCGTTATTATTATCATTGCAGATATAGTATAAATTTCCTTGAAATCATATTTTTCATTGTGTTTTTTTGCATAGGCGTTTTTCGGCAAGAGTACCGTGAAAATTGAGATGGAGCCCAGAAGAAGGACATTAGCAATTTTTTCTGCTATCGAAAAAATCCCAACGTTGGAAAAGTCCTTTGCAATTTTCGCAACCGAGTTGGCTATTGAGGGCCATCCTTCGTAGATAAGTTGGGATATTCCTGCAGGATAAGACTTCTTTAAATATTTCTTTATCTCGGAAAAATCCGGTTTAAATTTTTTAAATTCTTTGGGAAGAAAAAATACCAAAAATAGACTTGAGAAAATTGAGATTGAAAAAACAGCAAAAAATTGTTCTAAATCCAGAGTTATTCTTTCGAAGAATATTAAGTAGGCAAATATTCCTTTTATAATTGCAGGTAAGGTGTTTAGTGATACAAGTTCTACAAACCTCTCCTTTTTCTGAAAAAATGCATTTAGAGTGTAATTAATTGCGTAGGCTATTAGTCCTAGCATAAATATTAAGATTAGATTTTCTGAGTCTAAGTTCAAAATTTTAATTATTACTAGAGATATTGGTATAGCAACTGTTAGCAATATTATTTTGAGGGAATAAAATAATCCAATAAGAGGTTTATTTTCATTTGATATTGATTCCGCAACAAAAACTGAGTTAGTACCAAAATCGATAATTTTTGAAAGTGTGACTAGTAAGGTAGTGAGTAAAGCATATTTGCCAAACGATTCCAGATCTAGAGTTTTTGCCGCTACTGAAAGGAATGCAAAACCAAGAATAGCGTTTAAAACGTTTCCTGCTCCCACAAAAATTATTTTCTTCAGTGATCTTTTCATCAGATATATGTTATCAGATTGTAGCTTATCTTTTCGATTGATATAATCTGGGAGCTCTATGTACGATAAAAAAATATCTTTCATAATAGTAAATTTCGCGACTAAGGGGTTGATAGAAAAAAACATAAATAATCTTCTTGAAGCATGGGACAATTGTGAAATCGTTTTTGTTGATAGTGATTCTCCCGATGGTTCTGCGGATTTAGTGCAAAAATTATTTGGAGATAACCCCAAAGTTACTCTAATAAGAAGCGGAAATAATGGTTTGTCTGCCGGAAATAATTTGGGTTTGAAAAAATCCTCCGGCGATTACATCGTTCATATTGGAACTGATGCTTTTCCCACTAAGAGTGCTTTAGAGAGCTTAGTGATTTTTATGGAAGAAAATAAAGATGTTGGTATTGCTACTCCCAGACTCTACACAAGAGATGGAGATACTGATTTTGATGCCCATAGAAGTTTCCCAACACCTTGGGTAGCAATAACGCATTTCCTGTATTTAGATAGGCTATTTCCTAGATCTAAATTATTTGGAAAATATTTTAAGAAATATGAAGACATAAACTCAGTCCATGAAATAGATGCTTGCATATCTCATTTTATGTTTGTAAGACCCGAGATATACCAAAAAATTGGTGGTTGGGACGAAGATTTTTTTCTATACGGAGAAGATATAGATATTTGTTACAGAACAAAGGAATCTGGGTTTAAAATCATGTATCTTGGAAACATCAATGTTTTACACTACAAAGGGGCTTCTGTAGGTAGAAATACCTCAAGAGATATTGATAATGCTATGAACACAGATTTTGATAGGCTAACTTTTGGCGACGAAGTAGCAGAAAAAATAAAAAATAGCCAGAAAAAAATTGATACCGGGAATGTTAAGCACACAAAAGTTAATAGTACTAAAACTTGGATGAAGATGAAAATTGTGAAGGAATCTACTCAGGCAATGAAAATATTTTACAAAAAGCATTATTTTAAAAAATATCCTCTCTCGTTAAATTTAACAGTGTTTGCAGGTATTTGGGTAAATGAAAAGATTAGATCTCTTAAAATTTTAATTAAAAATCGTTTATAAAAATATTTTGATTAGATAATGTTTAGATTTATTGAGGTTGTCAATCCACATGCTCAGTTGTCTCAAAGTTTTGTATTTTTTATGTCGGGTATTTAATTCTGTTAAAATAACACCATGGAAAAAGCTAAAAGAATAGGAATAGACGCTAGATTTTACGGAAAAGCAGGTCCCGGCCGTTATACAAAAAACATTATCAAACATCTTGAAAAAGTAGATCAGCAAAATAAATACATAATCCTTTTAAGAAAAGATAATTTTGATCAATACGTACCATCAAATCCTAACTTTGAGAAAGTTCTTGCAGATTATCCTTGGTACTCGTGGCAAGAACAAACCTTTTTCCTTTTTAAAGTTCTAAATCAAAAATTAGATCTTTACTATGTTCCCCATTTTAATATTCCGGTTTTATACCCCGGAAAAATTGTAACTGCAATTCCGGACATGATTATGCACACCTTTAGCACAGAGAAAGGAACTACTCTATGGAAACCATATTTCAAATTTAAAAAATTAGTTTATAAAATAGTATTTAGATGGTCGGTTATAAGGTCATTTAGAGTTATAGTTCCCACCCAGGAGGTTTTTAGAGATTTTAAATCTGTTTATCCCGGAATTTCAGATAAAAAATTTGTTATTGCTACGGAGGGAATTGATCCGGACCTAATGAATGTAAAAATAGAAAATACTGAAGTCATCTTGGAAAAATATGGGATAAAAAAACCGTTTTTATTGTATTTAAGCAGTATGTATGAACATAAAAATGTTTCAAGGCTTTTGCAGGCTTTCAAAATTCTTCTTAGTGAGAAAATGTTTGATGGTTATTTGGTTTTGATAGGTAAAAGAGATAAATTTTCAGAGAGGGTGGGGGAGTTGGTTAATGAGATGGAACTTGGGGAGCGGGTTTTGATGCCCGGTATGGATACTTTTGTTTCTGATGAAGAGACTGTCGCTTTAAGAAAAGAAGCGGAAGCTTATGTATTTCCTGCTTTAAAAGAAGGTTTTAGCTTGACTCCTTTGGAAGCACAGTATTACGGACTTCCGTGTGTCATATCAGATATCTCTTGTCACAAGGAGGTTTATGAAGACTCCGTTTTGTATTTTGATCCTTACAATGTCGAGGATATGGTAGAAAAAATTAAAGAGATTTTAGTAAATTCCAAGCTTAGAGATGAAATAATTCAAAAAGGTTACGAAAGAACAAAAATTTATAATTGGATTCACACCGCGGAAAAAACTTTGGATATTTTCAACAATGCTTTAAGAGTAGAGAAGTAGGTGTTTTAATTATTTTGGGAAAAAGTTTTTGTAATTATCTCCAAAGTTTTTTCCGCTGTCTTTTCCCATGAAAAATATTTTGACCTCTCCAACAATTCCGATTTGTGTTTTTCATCAATTATCTGTCCTTTTAATATTTTAAAAATTCCGTCTTTCATATCTTCCACGTTATGCTGATTTGAGTAAATTCCTAGATAATCGGCTATCTCTCTATGCGCAGGTATATCGGAAACCACACATGGGGTTCCACATGCCATTGATTCTAACAAAGGTAAACCAAATCCTTCCTCGTAAGAAAAATTCACATAAGCTTTTGCTCCCGAAAGTAAAGTAGGTAAATCTTCCGTAGGAACTCTTCCCA